>NZ_JBSFWD010000109.1:0-13739 GCF_053592655.1 Streptosporangium sp. NPDC002607 | reverse complement strand
GCCTCCGAGCGGGTGTGTCGCGGAGTCCGTCTGTTACCCACCTGTTGCTCCTGTCTGCGAAGCGGTTCGACGACGTCTGCGTGCGAGGGGGATGGCGGACGGGCCGCAACATCTGAAACGGCGAGGTGCCCGAGCGCGGTTCCGCACTCCACGCGGACGCGTACGACGCCCGCTACCACTGCGGCGGGGGACGAGGAAGCCTGCGCAATATTACGCCAGTCCCAAACTGCCAAAAATCCTCGCATTAAAATCCCATGGAGATTCATCGGGATTCACGGGGCCACGCTTTCGGGAGCCGCCTGACCAGGGTTGTTCCGGCTCCGGCGAGCCTTGGCGGGCCGCTTCCCGACACTCGCCCGCAACTGGCCAAAAATATGTAAATTCTTGGATTCACCGAAGTCTTCGAGACGCCTCTCGACATAGCTCCAGGTTATTTGCTATCTGTCCGTTTCTTCGGTTCTTGTCTGGCCGATCTATGTCCGGCGCCGGAACTTCGTTCGCGTAATGACAAATTTAATGATTTAGCTATACGATCGCCGTTCGTGGTTGGAGTTGATCTTTCAGGAACCCGATTGGCCAACGACCTGTTCTTTGTCATGCATGACAACGCGACCGGCCGGATGAGGCTTCATGCCCGTCTGACCGGCCTGGGGCTGGCCGCCGCCATCCTGGGAGAACTGATGCTCGCCGGGCGGATAACCGTGGGATTGGCGGCGGGGCAGATACGGCTCGTCGTTCTCGACGCGGCGCCGCCCGGAGAGGCGCTCACCAAGACCGCCCTGGACCACATCGTCGCCGAACCCTCGCATCGCTTCCGTACCTGGTTGCAGTTCCTCGCCCGTACGGCACTCGCCGACGTGGCGGCCCGGATGACCGCCGACGGGCTGCTGCGCCCGCCCGGCAGACGCCCGTCGCGGAGGCAGGTGCCGGTCGACGTGAACATCGCGGCGTGGCCCGGCGGACGCGTCAACCTGGCGATCCAACGCCGTGAGCCACTTAGCGTCCAGGACAGCGTCCTGCTGGGGCTGCTCGTCGCGACCGGCGGCAACCAGCTCGTCCTGTGGGAGCAGAACCCGAGATACCTCTCCGATTCGATCGCCGCCCTCCCGGCGCCGCTCCAGGAACTGATCGCCCAGACCGAGGCTGCCGTAGGTGACTCCGTCATCAGCCGCCGGTGAACCCACCCCCCTCATTTCAAGGATCCCAATGTCCGTGACAGAACGAAGGGCCAGCGCCGTTGCCGCCGCGCTCGCCCAGGACCGCCTCGGTGTGCCGTCGGTGGTGTTCTTCGTCATCTCGGCGGCGGCGCCGCTGACCGTCATCGGTGGCTCGGTGACCGCCGCCTACGCCGCGACCGGCGTGACCGGCGTGCCGCTCGCCTTCATCCTGCTGGGAGCCATCCTGGGCCTGTTCGCCGTCGGCTACGTGACGATGGCCCGCTACGTCGTCAACGCCGGGGCGTTCTACGCGTACACCGCGAAAGGGCTCGGGCGGCCGGTGGGTGTGGCGACCGCGTGGGTCGCGCTGCTGGCCTACAACGCGCTCCAGGTGGGTCTCTACGGCATGATCGGTGCGGCCGCCCAGCCGCTGATCGCCGACTGGTTCGGAAGCTCTCCGCCCTGGTGGGTCATCGGGCTGGTCGCCTGGGTGCTGACCGGGGTGCTCGGCCTCATGCGGGTCGACGTGAACGGGAAGGTCCTGTCGGTCCTGCTGCTGACGGAGATAGCCGTCGTCGTCGTGTTCGACATCGCGGACCTGATCAACCCGGCGGCCTCGGGCTACAGCCTCGACGTCTTCGACCCGTCGAACCTCTTCGTCCCCGGGATCGGTGCGGTGGTCGCGATCTGCATCGCGTCCTTCGCGGGCTTCGAGTCGTCAGTGGTGTTCTCCGAGGAGACCAAGGACCCGAGGCGCACGGTGCCGATCGCGACCTACGTCGCACTCGCCGTCATCTCCGGGCTGTACGCGCTGTCGTCCTGGGCGATGACCGTGCCGATCGGCTCGGACAAGATCGTCGAGACCTCGCGCGAGCAGAGTTCGGCCCTCCTGTTCAACCTGGCCGGGCAGCACCTGGGGGCGACCGTCGCCACCATCGGCTCCCTCCTCTTCGTGACGAGCCTCTTCGCCGCGCTGATCGCCTTCCACAACACGATCTCCCGCTACGTCTTCGCCCTCGGCAGGGAGAGGGTGCTGCCCGAGACCTTCGGTCGTACCTCCCCCCGGACCGGTGCCCCGGTCAACGGCTCGGTGGCGCAGAGTGTCATCGGGCTGATCACGATCGTCATATACGCGGTCTTCGGCCTGGATCCGGTCGTCCAGCTGTTCTTCACCGTCGGATCGTTCGGTGGCCTGGGACTGCTCATGATGCTGGCGGCCACCTCGATCTCCGTGCTGGTCTTCTTCGCCAAGAACCCCAACGAGGAGAACGCCTGGCGGACCAGGATCGCCCCGGGTATCTCCTCGGTCCTGCTGATCGTGGTCATCGTGCTCGTCATGGCCAACTTCGACACCGTGCTCGGCGTGGCCCCCGACTCCCCGCTGCGCTGGATCATGCCCGCCGTCTACTTCGTCGCCGTGGGGCTCGGCGTCATGTGGGGACTCGCCCTGCGGGCCAAGCGGCCGAAGGTATACGCGAACATCGGGCGGGGCGCCCAGGCGGCCGTGGGAGGGACCGAATGACAGAGATCATTCGCGTTCAGAACGCTCCCGGAGCCGCCGAGACCATCGGCGCGATCATCGCCACCTCCTTCCACGAGCAGGAGATCTCGGCCTGGATGATCCCGCCGGACGACGACCGCCGCCGGGTGATGCCCCCCTTCTTCTCCATGATCACCGAGAGCGCCCTCATCCACGGCGAGGTCCACGCGACGGCCGACATGTCCGCCGTGGCCGTATGGTTCCACAAAGGCGCCAAGCCGCTTCCCGAGATCCCCGACCGGGACGCCCGGGTGGAGGCGTTCGCCGGTCCCCACGCGGAGCGCATCGGGCAGATGGGGGAGGAGATGGACAAGCGCCACCCCCACGACCCGCACCACTACCTGGCGTTCCTCGCCGTGCTCCCCGGGCACCAGGGACGGAAGACGGGGACCCGGCTGCTCGAGGAGTACCACCGCGGGCTCGACGAGGCGGGCATACCCGCGTACCTGGAGGCCAGCAGCACCCGCAGCCGCAGGCTCTACCTGCGCCACGGCTATCAGGACCTCGGCGACCCGATGTTCATGCCCGACGGCCCGCCGATGTTCCCCATGTGGCGCCCGTCGAACCCCTGACCCGAGTGCTGACCCCCGCCCCCAGCCCATCGTGGGCCGGGGGCGGGGGCGATTCCGGCCCCGTTGTTCTCGCGGCCCGGCCACCGCGTTCCCCCCCGCCCCGGCGACCCATGAGGCCCGGGCCACCGTGACACGCGGAACGCGGTGGCTCGATCGGCCGGGCCTTCGGCCAAGCGCGCAGAGTCGCGGAGGGCAGCCGAGCACGGCGACGAAGGGCGGCGTGCTCAGCTGTCTGATGAACACTGCCCCTGTCGGACGATCGTGAGCACTGCTACACCGGCGAAACCGGACTCCGGCCCTACAGCCTTATGAACGCACAGGTCGCGAGATCAGTGGTCGGACATGCCTTAGGTCAGGGCTGTGGGGAGACGGTCATCGTGTCGTGGGACAGGGTGGGCGTCGGCCAGGAGGGGTCGGCCCGCCAATCGGCCCAGGGCGCTCCGAACGCTCCGTGGCGTCCTTCGATCATCGCGATTGCTTGGTCGCGTGCGTGCTGGACATGCTCGTGGGTGCTCTCATCGATGATTCCCAGACGTCGACTGTGTCGGTATTCGTCTTCGTCTTTCCACGTATAAGACGACAAGTCGGGTGTCACGACGAGGTCGATGACCAGGTCAAAGGTGTCCACTCCGATGGGGGTGCGCTGGTAGGGGCGTTGGAAGTTGACGTACCAGCGGTTCAGGCTGTGGTGTTGTGCGTCGAAGAACAGGTTGACGCTGAAGAACGCCCCGGGTGTGAGAATACTGAGCCAGGTGGTCTCGCACCATGTCCAGTGGTCCAGATCCCATCGGCGGGCGGCGAGGGTGGCGATCGCCGCATCGCGTGCGGTGAGGTCTCCGGTTGTCAGCCAGTCGATCCAGGTGGTGGGGGCGAGGCTTTGAATGCCGGGCCAGTAGGCCAGGACGAGTTCGTCGCCGGTGTCGTGGATGACCCGGTGAGGTGAGGCCGTCCACACCCTGCCCTCGAAGGTATCGCGGCGGATCGCTGTGGCACCGCCGGGAAAGCGAGCTGTTGCCGGGACCGTCATAAGCGGCATGATGCCACGCCGGTTGCCGTGGTCGAGACCCGGACAGCACGACTGGCTACCGACACTGGCATGGCCATTTTCCGCCATGCCAGCGGGCGGTGGATGTCCGACGAGAACGCCGGCCACTCCCAGCTCCTGGCCGACAGCGCCGCAGATCTGCTCGCCATCTCGCCACGTATATGCGGGATGACCACTGCTCAGGCGAAATCAGTTGGCGGGCTTGCCGAACCAGCGGGAGAGGTGGTCGTCCAGGTCCTGCTGATCGTCGCCGATCCAGGCGACGTGGCCGTCGGGGCGTAGCAGGACGCACGGGACATCCAGTTCCGCAGTGGGATCCGCGAGGTAATCGACCCGGTCCGACCAGCCGCCGGCGGTCAGGCGTTCGGTGCGGTCCAGCAGCAGGCCGCGGCCGCGATGCAGCAGACCGTAGAGGTGGCCATGTTTCACGTCGATGTCGCGCAGGCGGCGGCCGAGCAGGTCGGGGCCTGCGCCGAAGTCGTAGCGGATGCCGATCGCGGTGATCTTCTCGATCAGATAGCGGTTCACCTCGTCGAAGTCCATCAGTTCGGTGAGCAGCCTGCGCACGGCCTGCGGGCCCGGTTCGGTGGACAGCAGTTCCATCTGGGCGCGGGTGTTGTCCAGCACGTCCTCGGCGACCGGATGACGTTCGGCCTGGTAGGTGTCCAGCAGTGTTTCCGGGGCCCAGCCGCGGATCTGTGCGGCCAGTTTCCAGCCGAGGTTGAATGCGTCCTGAACACCCAGGTTGAGGCCCTGTCCGCCGATGGGTGGATGGACGTGTGCCGCATCGCCGGCCAGCAGCACCCGCCCGACCCGATAACGTTCGGCCAGCCGGGTGGCATCCCCGAAGCGGGACAACCAGCGCGGGGAGTGCACGCCGAAATCGGTTCCGGCGATGGTGCGCAACTGTTGTTTGAAATCCTCGAGGGTGGGCGGTTCCGCGCGGTCGCTGACTCCCACAGCGGGGACTACGACGCTATAGACCCCTTCGCCGAAGGGCCGGAGCCAGAATCGCTGATGGGTCTCGCGGATTTCAGTCACCTTGGCGGCGATCTCCTCCTGCGGCACGCCCACTTCCATCTCGCCCATCAGCGTCTCGGTCCGCGAGGGCTCGCCGGGGAAGCCGACACCGAGCAGCTTACGCACCGTACTGCGCCCGCCGTCACAGCCGACGAGATAGCGCGAACGCAACTGTTCCCCGTCGGCCAGCTCGACGGTCACACCCTCGTCGTCCTGCTCGAAACCGGCGACCGCGCAACCGCGCCGGACCTGCGCACCCAGTTCGATCGCATGTCCTTCGAGCAGATGTTCGATGACCGGCTGCGGGATACCCAGCAGATAGGCGTACGCGGAATCCAGGCCCTTGGGCGCAGGTTTGGGGATGGCGGCGAAGAAACCGCCGGCCGGACGCTGTCTTCCATGCTGGAGAATGCGATCCAGCAGTCCGCGCATCGCCATCAGCTCGAGACTGCGAATATGCAGACCGACTATGCGGACGAACGACGCGGGCTCGGTTTCCTTCTCCAGAACGAGTACCCGCACATCGTGCAGCCGCAGTTCGGCGGCCAGCATCGCACCGGTCGGCCCGCACCCGGCAATGATCACATCGAAGATGAGGGGCGCGCGATCGGCGCCGGAGGCCGGCGACCAGAGAACTCCGGGGACGTCGCCCACCGTGGAGTCACGCTCGACCCTGTCGTTCGACGACGGCTCGGCGGTGACCTGCTGAGAGTGCATAGGTGTTGCCTTTCGGGAGTGCCTTGTTGGCGAGACGCTCCCGGCGACACCTACGTCAATCGCCCGACCGTGACGGAAAGGGGGAGCACCCACATCGATACAGCGTTCATGGGTCTCACCTCCTCGGGCGGTGTCACGGTCAACCGCAAGCTACAAGCCCGAGCATCATCCCGTCCAATCCTTTCCCGGCCACGTGATCACGACTCCAAACGGGCCCGTGCGGCTACAGGGCGAATCCGGCGTGGCGGCCTGGCCGGTCTCGGTCACGGTCGACGGTCCGATCCTGGCCGCCCCCGAGTCTCGGTAGGCGCTGCCCTGATGAGGTTCACTCGTGGCCACTACGCGAACTGGTCGTAGGCGAGCCTGACGACCAGCGCGATGACGACGCACAGCAAGACGACCCGAATGAATCGACTTCCGCTTCTGCGAATCGCACACCGTCACCACCGTTACACAGAGCTACCTTGCGGCTGGTGACACCGACCTGAGTGGGGGCCTAGCAGGGGAGTGAGGGCGGACCTTCCTAAGCTGGCCCGCGACCTCAGTTTCGGGACGATCGAGCCCCGTGAGCGTCTCGTACGGCGCTTCCCAAGCTTCTCCGACGCCGGCCCATGGGCATGGAGGGCGGCGGATGCGGACGCCTTCTTCGCCGAGGCGCGCGATCAAGAACGCCAGCCATGCCACGCCGCTCAGCTACCAGACCGGCTTACGGCAGTTCTGCGACTACATCACCGATCCGTACTACGGCTGGCCGGCCGAATGCGAGGACTGTTTCAGACGCGCGAAGTAGTCCGGAGCGTGCTTCCGCAGCCGACCGTCATGCCAGGTCAGCCAGAACGGCTGTGAGGAAAATACCGCCGCCGCACCGTGGGATCCGGCCGGCAACCGCCGGCAGGGGCTCGACCGCTTTATTCCTGAGCGTAGGCCTGCGGCTTCAGGCGCCCGCCGGTCCGCTGTAGTCGGTGGCGGCATAAACCTGCAGGAGCCTCTCGACTCCGCGCAGGAAGGTCTCGCAGATCAGCACCGGGTCGAACAGGCAGCCGGCGGCCATGGCGCCGTCGCGCATCATCACGAAGTGGCGGGCGGCGGGCTCGGCGCCGGTCTCCTGGATCTTGGCCAGCAGTTCCGTGACGGTTTCCAGGAACCATTGGCGGTGGGCGAGCACGGCCTTGCGCACCGGGGACTCGGGGTCGGGATACTCGGCGGCAGCGTTGAGGAAGGCACATCCCCGGAAACCGGGGGACTGGATGCCCTGGGCGATGGACTTGGTGAGGGCCCGGATGGTGTCGGCGGCCGGTAGTCCGGCGGCGACGGCCTCGTCCGCCTGACCCCGCATAGCTCGGTCGACCTCGTTCAGATAGGCGAGGACAAGGTCTTCCTTGCCGGGGAAGTGCCGGTAGAGGGTGGCCCGCGTCACCTGCGCTTCGGCGACGATGCGATCGATACCGACGGCGTGGATACCCTCCGCGTAGAAGAGCCGGGTGGCCGTTTCTTGGGGGACGTCGCGGTTGATGAGCCTGGTCCCGAGGGTGTGGCGCCACTGGTGCGGCGTGAGGTGGACCGGCCGTCCCTGTTCGTCGCGGATGTCGCAGCGTCTGAGCCACCTGCGCAGGGCCTGCCGGTAGCCGGCGCCGCGCAGCGGTTGGCGGCCCTGCAGGTTCCGTCGCGAGCTGGGAACAGCAGCGGTGCGCCGTCCGGCCACTGGGCTCGGGCGCGCTGCTGCCGCTCGATGATGAGGTGCTGGAGTTCCTCATCGATCGGCACGGCGGCATCACCCCTGCCGACGCCTACCGCACCCTGTGCGCCCAGGGATCATTCCGTGCGATCGACGCGCCGACGTTCGCCGCCCTGCTGCGCGACCTCGGCGCCGGACGGCTCATCCGCCAGGAAAGCGACGGCCTGCTGCTGCACGCAGAGGTGGGGGAGCGGCTGGTCAGCCACTACACCTTCTACGCCGCCTTCGCCGCCCCCACCGAATACCGCATCGTCACCGCGGGGCGGACACTCGGCAGCCTTCCCCTGGAGAATTCTCCACCCGAGGGGGCGCTGCTCATTCCCATTACGCCATGGATCTCATCACCACCCACCGGCCGCAGCCATCGCCGCCCGATACTGGGCATCACGCCCGCGCCCCATTGTTGAGATCACCAACCGGGGGAGTGGTCCACCATCGGATCCAGAACGGCTTGCCGGTCATGAGAATCTTCAGCAGCGCTGACCTGCCCATATTCGTCCGCCAAAGCGAATATTTGCCCTGACGACACAGGGGAGAGGCCACCTGTGCGCCGATTTCGTGGACGATGACAGCCGCTGCCATCAAACAGCCAAAGAAAGACACCTGATGGAGCAGGGCAAATAAGACAAATCACTCGGCCGAGCAGATCCCTCGAGAAGACCATGATCGCCAACCGAGCCAACTGAGACGCGAGACCCAACTACATCTACGAAGCAGCCTTCACCGAGCAGATTGAGTGAGACGGCTGCAGAACCGAAGCGGACCAAGTGAGACACCGGACAGGTCGATGTAGATCATGATGTAGATCATTTGGGACGACCATGATCACAAGACGGCTTAGCAATCATGATCACGCGAATCAACTAAGGGCGACTTCTACGCAAAGCGGCATTTGCTGCACAGATTAAGCGAGATGAACACAGAGTCACACGGGATGCTCGAAGCAAGACGACTAGGACGAAGGACGACACACTTGTACTATTAACTAGATACCAGACAGAAGCTTGATTCTGTTTGGTATAAAACGTGATCATTTCAACGCCTATTCAACCGGCGGCGGCCCGCTTCAGCCGCGATACGTCAACTCCCGGCGCAGTCCGACCACCTCCCGCCGCTGAGCGCTCCTGAGCCGAGTGATCTCCGCAGTCAAAGCGAAGAAGCACATCGTCCGCAGTGCCCCTTATCGGCCTCGTCGACAACGACCTCCCGCGGCGACATGGACCGCTGGCGAAGTTGCTCGATACGCCGCCGCAGGACCTGGTGCCCGTACAGAACTCCGCCCCTCGCTGCACAGCCCGAAACGTCATTTCCTGACCAGACGCTTGATGGCCGCCTTCACCTTTGCCTCGAACTTGCACCGAGTCACCGCGCTGAGAGCATCGATGCGTCGGTAACGAAGACACCGCAGGTCAGGCAGGCATTGCCCTGGTCGCACTTCTACAACGGCGGCGGCAGGCAAAAGCCGTTGGGCAGGAAACGGTCGGCGCGGTCAAACAACTGCATACCGTTATGGTCTTCGCGGGTAAAGGTGACCAGGCCGCCGTCGGCCTTGAACTTGCGGCTGGCCATGAAGGGCGGCGGGCCACGTACCACGTAGTGCATCGATATGGATGGGCCGGCTCGGCGAACAGCTGTTCCAGGTCGGCGCCGACATAGACGCGACGCGTCTTGAGAGGTTGTCCAGGCGTGGAACGACGTCGATGTACGGGGTACCGCCGTAGCTCATGACGAAGTCGTTGATCCGCATGCCGAGCGCCTACCGAGTCTCATCCCGCTTTCGGCCGGCAACGCGAACAGCATGCGGTCGCACAGATTGCCCCGCCACTCCCCCGTGGCACCGTCGTAGGATGTGGCGCTCATACGTGCCGGGTGCTGGGAGGCGCGCCGCCGGCGATGCGAGTCCGGACCTCATTCACTAAGCGCGTAGTCCGCCGCGGTGTGCCGCTCCTCATGGCGGGCGCAACCGCCCTTTCCAGGTCCTACTCCCCCACTCGGATGACTCGCCCGGACCCGCGCTGCCCTTGATGCAAGCACCGATGGCCAGGGAAGACCGCTCCATGTTGGTAGCGGTCGTTGCGGAGAGAGTCTCTCTGCACACCCGCCGACGCGTTCTGCCCCGATCCACCGGCCCCCTTTGCTCTTGTTAGTCGTCTTTAGTCCGTTATATCCTAATTGGCTTTAAACTTACCGAACGCCTTTACAGTGTAGATTTATAATGAAATGTCGACGAGACGTCGATCTCACTGGTGCTCCGTTCCTCATGCCAGGACCGGGGTGGATCTGCACTTCCGGTAAGGAACGTCGCACTAGTGGGGTGAGGGGATGCGGCCCAGCGTGAGGTAGGCGATCGGGCCGAAGGGCTGGACGAGTAGCAACGGCCACCACAGCGCCTTACGTCCCCGGATCTGTCCAGCTGGCCTGCACCACAGGTCTGCGGCCGCCGTGGCAGTGAGCGACAGCTCTATGGAGGCCAGCGTCAAAATCGCCGCCCGTTGCCGGTCGGAGAGGTCACTCCAGCGCTTGTGCGAACGTGTCATGAGTGCTCCTTGGTTGAGAGCGGTACAGGCTCGATGCGGATCAGTGCGGTCCGCACCTCCATCACACACCCGCAGGAGGGTTCCGGCACCGGCCGAACGTCACCCGCCGCAAGGACCAATGTCTCCCGCGACGCCCCCGTAGGAGCGGCCTGGCGGTCGTCGCCCCCCTCCTGCCGGTTCACCCGGCCTGATCCCCCGCCGCCGGTTGCCGCACATCCTGCTCCAGGAACACGACGAGGAGGTGGCCCGGCTCGGTGGTTATCTGAAGGGATCGGCCGAGGAGTCCGTCGGCAGGCGATTCACCCACCGCATGCCCTGGCTGCTGCTGAGTCTGGCCAGGGCGATGGCCTCCGCGGGCGCAGGCAGGACGCGCGCCCTCGACGGAGCCCGCTCAAGGCGCGTGCACCGCCCGCGGATCCCCGGTCCCCGGACGAGACATCCCTCTCGCGGGCAGGACGCCGGGCTGGCTACGCGATCCGGTGAGTGCCCGCCTGTCGTGCCGCGGCCAGCGTCACGCCCCAGTGGCGGGCTCGTTCGGTCTCCCCCTCCAGGAGCGGGCCAGGGGTGCCGGCGACGTAGAAGCTCTGTGAGCCGGTCAGGATCGCGAAACCGTGCCTGCGCAGGCGTTTCTCGGCGCCGTGCCGGGCTGATCCTGGGATCCAGAGGCTTTTGATCCGTGTGTCGAACGCCACCGCCGAGGCCGGGGAGCGGCCGCCCAGGGTAGAGAGCCATTCGCGCAGCCCTTGCCCCTTGGACACCCGGTCGGCGGAAGCCTGCTGAGCGGCCGACTGCCGGGTGCTGGGCCGGCTCATGCCGAAGGCATGAGTGGGCCCGCCGACGACAAGCAGGTCCACGTCGCCGGGGACGGCCTCCGGGGCATTGCCGACCTCGACCAGGTCCACGTCCATCCGGGTGGCCAGTCCTTCGGCGACAGCCTCGGCGATCGCCTGGGTGTTGCCGAACATCGATTCGAAGACCACGAGTGCACGCATCGGGGCCGTTCCCTTCTCCATTGATCTCCATTGACGCCCCGCGGGAGGTGGGGATCTGGGATCCCCCGCCTGCTGTCTTCAGGATGATGATCGTGTCAGCGGTCACCTCGTCGAACGTCCTGCGGACGGTGAGGTGACCGCCGCCCACGCGCGCCGCTTCCATAGCGGCGGTCTACAGCAGCGGCGGGATGACGAGCAGGTCGTCGCTTCCGTGCTCGAGCCGCGAGGTGACGTCGATGACGCCTTCGAGCCGGCGGATCGCCTGAATGAGCCGGACGACCTGTGAGCGATGTTCGACCTTGCCTTCGAGTGTCACCACGCCGTTCTCGACGCTGATCGCCACGTCGGTTCCGGTCAGGTCGCGGACGACGGCTTCGGCCTCGGCCCGCAGTTCGGCCTCGGGGCGGTCGAAGACACGCAGCAGGTCCGACCGGTGCAGGATGCCGGCGATGCGGCCGGTCACCGGGTCGATCACCGGGAGCTGTTCGATCTTCTTGTCGTGCATGAGCCGCGCCGCGTCCCGGGCGGGCATGCCCGGGGTGACGGTGATCGCGGGCGAGGTCATCAGGTCCTTCGCCACGACCGCCGCGGCCTTCTCGTGCTCGCGGCGACGGGCGGTGCTCTCGAAGATCGAGATACTGTGGCGCATCGTGTCGCTCTCCTTGAGCAGCAGGTCGTCCTGGGACACCACCCCGATCGGACGGCGGTCCAGGTCGATGACCGTCACCGCGCCCACGGCGAAGCGCCGCATCACGTTCACGATGTCGGCGAAGCCCGCGTCCTGCCGCACGGCGATGGCGGTGCGGCCCATCACGTCACTCACTTTGATCGGCATCTTCTTCCTCCATTCTCGCGATTCCTTTGAGCGTTCCTATGAGCGGACGACCGCCACGGCGCAGTGCGCGTGGTGGGGGATGTCGTTCGGCCAGCGGTGCACGGCGGTGACGATGCGCAGCGGCAGGCCCGTACGAGCGGCGTCGTCGGCGGCCCATCCGACGGGGCGGTCGCGCCGGTGGAGCCGTCGGTTCCGGCGATGATCAGAGCAGACATGGTTGTTCTTCCTTCCTCTCCCATCAGACCTCGCCGGAAGGCCCGGCCCCAGGGCCACAGGTCCTGATCCCGCCGCGGGAGGACAGGGTCTTTCGCCCCTCACCGGGGGCCGGATCGCGGTCAGCGGCGGATGAGCACGGCCTTCAACTGGATCCTTCTTCAGTCGTCTCCAGGCCGGCCGATGCCCGGCCGTGGATCCAGAGGCCAAAGTCTCGGGGGGAGGTGCTTTTCGGCTCCGGTGCGCCGTGCTCGTCCAGTAGCCGGGCGGCCTCTGCGTCGCTGAGCCCCGCCAGGGTGTCTGCCTTGATGCTCATGTGTCCAGCAGGTCGTCAAGGCGAAGGACACCTGGGTGAGGGACCTTCAGCCCCGGTGATCGCCGCCTCGGCGCGACCGGCATGGGTGGTGTGGGCGGCAGGTCCGCCGGTAGGTGACGGCCGGTGTTCGCCCGGCACGTTGCTCAGCGGGCGCTGGACTGCCTCGGTGGACCAGGGCTGGGGGTCCGTGCGGCGACGGCGTCCACGACCTGGCCGCGACCGCCACGGCGCAGTGCCGCGGTGATCTCCTGCTGCGCGTGCGTGCTTGTGCAGACGTTCGCACAGTGACCGAACGGCCCGTTTGCCAGGCACTTTCGTCCCATGAGCCGGGTCCCGCCTTCGAGGCGAGCGAACAAGAAGGTGAGCACGCCTTGTGATCATGTCCTGCGGGGGTGGGGCGATCACCGGATCGAGAACCCGTTCCGGTCAGGCGAGTACCGGATGTGCCGTTTCGGGCATGGATTCGATCGCGGCACGCGGGGCGAGCATGTCGGCGTTCCGCATCCGGTCGACCTGGTCAGGGGTGACGACGAGGGTGGGGCAGGCCGCCAGGGCGAGGCAGGCCCGTAAAGTCGCCCCGAGAAATCCGCCGCCCACCGGACGGCCCCCTCCCAGCACGAGGAGGTCGGCCGTCTCGGAGTGGCGCGGCAGTGCTCGCGCGGCCCTGTCACGGCAGAGCAGCGGGCGCACGACGAGTTTCGGGTACCCGGCGCGGACCGTCGCGGCCGCTCGGCTCACGACGGTTTCGGCAATCGCCTTCCGATCTGCCTCCTCGGCGGGTGCCCAGGCGGGCACATGGGGTGCCCGGCACCGCGTGACGTCGCCCCACGCGTGGAGAACGACCAGTTCCGCGCCGCTGCTGCGGGCCTCCCAGGCACCCCAGCTCAGTGCCGCCCACCCGGCGGCCGAACCATCGAAGCCGACCAGGATGCGAGAAAACGACTGCCGGCGTGTCATGGGGTCCTCCGTGATTCGTCCCGTTGCCCCGGTGGCGAAGGGGACTCATCTTCATGCAACCGTGACCGCCTCGGCCCTGGCCAGGGTCGCTGGTCCCGGCTCG
>NZ_JBSFWD010000108.1:0-13762 GCF_053592655.1 Streptosporangium sp. NPDC002607 | reverse complement strand
GGCCCGGTACCGGGCCACCGCACCACCGGCTCCATAATGGTCAATCGATCGATTGATTGATACTCTTCCTCCAGGCCACCCCGGCCACAAAATCAAGGCATGAAAGCAGAGTTCATAAAGGTGTGGCGGCGAGAGATCGCCCTCATCGCCAATCAATCGATTGGGCTCCCCGTCATGCTGATCCGCAAAGGCCTCCGTATGAGAATCATCGACGCGCGGGTCCGGCTCCCCCAGCACCTGCGTGAGACCGCGACCTACAACGCCCCCTTTCGGCAGACCGAGCAGTACGACCGCGTGCTGGGACTGACCGGCAAGATGAACGAAGGCACGCTGCCCGATCTGCTGGCCGCCATGGACGCGGAAGGCATCGACCGGGCGGTCATGCACGCCGAGTCCGAGGGCGGCGAGTCCGCGGAGGCGCTGAACGAGGCACTGGTCAAGGTGGTCGCCGAACATCCCGGCCGCTTCTCGGGCATCGGCACCGTGGACCTGTACCCGCCCCGGCCGACGCGGGCGGCCAGGCAGGTCGCCGCCGCGGCCGCCCAGGGGCTGCTCGGCGTGGCCGTACAGCCCGCCTTCTTCGGCCTGGACATCGACGACCGCGCCCTCTACCCGATGTACTCGCGCGCCGAGGAGCTCGGCCTGGTCGTCGCGGTGCACACCGGCATCACCTACTCGCGGATGCATCCCATCAGGCACGAGCGTCCCGAGTTGCTGGACCAGGTGGCCTGTGACTTCCCCGATCTGCGGCTCATCGCCTGCCACGCGGGATGGCCGTGGGCCACCGAGTTCTGCGCCGTGGCGCGCCGGCACCCCACGGTCTACCTGGAGTTCGGTGGGCTGGCCCCGAAGTACGTGTCCCGTCCGGGCACCGGATGGGACACCATGTTCGGCATGATGTCCACGGTGCTGCGCGATCAGGTTCTCTACGGCAGCGACTGGCCGGTGATGGAGCCCTCCCGCGCGCTCGCCGAATGGCGTGAGTCCGGCCTGCCCGAGCCCGCGCTGGAGGCGCTGTTCGCGGGCAACGCGGCCCGGCTGTTCGGTCTGGAACGGTCGCTCTGCGAGCGGTCATGACCCTCACCCGGCTGCTTGACGAGCGGGCCCGGCGGCACCCGGCCAAGGTGTTCCTGCGCACCCGTGAGGGCGACCTCAGCTACGCCGAGTTCCACGAGCGGTCCCGCGCGCTCTCCGCGGGCCTCGCGGCGCTCGGGGTGCGGCCGGGCGAGCCGGTCGCCGTACTGATGCGCAACAGTGCCGACGCGGTGCTGACCTGGTTCGCGGTCGCCCGCCTGGGTGCGGTGCACGTGCCGGTCAACACCTCGCTGATCGGTTCCGGCCTGGCCCATGCCTTCCAGGTGACCCGGGCGCGCGTCACGGTGGTCGACGCGGAACTGCTGCCCGCCCTGGCCGCGCTGCCGCACGAGCCGTCCGGTCTGGAGGCGATCCTGGTGCGCGGCGCCGGAGACGCCCTTCCCACCTGGCACGGCACGGCGCGCGTCGCCCGCTTCGAGCGGGCGGCACTACCCGGCGTGGCCGTGGCACCGGCGGAGACCGGCGCGCTCGCACCGGCGATGATGCTGTTCACCTCGGGGACCACCGGCCCTTCCAAGGCGTGCGTGCTCTCCAACCGCTACCTCGTGCGGCAGGGCGAACTGCACGCGGAGAACCTCCGGCTGACCGCCGAGGACGTCCTGTACTGCCCGTTCCCGCTGTTCCACATCGACGCCGCCACGCTGACCGTCGTGGCGGCCCTGTCGGTCGGGGCCGTCGCGGCGATCGGCGCCGGGTTCAGCGCGTCGGGGTTCTGGGACGAGGTCCGCCGCTTCGACGCCACGGTCTTCAACTTCATGGGCGCGACCCTGACCATCCTGTGGAAGCGCCCACCTCGGCCGGACGACCGGGCGCACCGGGTCCGCCTGGCGTGGGGCGTGCCGATGCCCGCCTGGCGGGACGGGTGGGAGCAGCGGTTCGGGTTCCCGCTGCTGGAGGTATACGGGCTCACCGACGGCGGCGTGCCGGTCTACGAGCCGCTCGACGCCCCCCGGCGCCCCGGGTCGTGCGGTCGCGTCATCTCGCAGTACGAACTCGCCATCGGCGGGGAAGACGGCTCGCCACTGCCGCCGGGTGAGATCGGGGAGATCCTGATCCGCCCCCGCGAGCCCGGCCTCGTCATGAACTCCTACCACGGGATGCCCGAGGCCACCGCCGCCGCCTTCCACGGCGAGTGGCTGCGCACCGGCGACCTCGGCCGCCTCGACGAGGACGGCCACCTTTACTTCTGCGGCCGCGCCAAGGACGGGATCCGCCGCCGGGGCGAGAACATCTCCGCCTACGAGGTCGAGCAGGTCGTGGAGGGACATCCGAGTGTGCTGGAGGCCGCGGCCGTCGGCGTGCCCAGCGAGCTGACCGAGGAGGATCTGAAGGTCTGCGTCGTGCTGCGCCCCGGCGCGAGCCTCACCGCCGAGGAACTCACCGAGCACTGCACCCGCCACGCCGCGCCGCACATGGTCCCCCGGTACGTCGAGTTCCTCGACCTGCTGCCGAAGACGCCGACCCAGAAGGTGGAGAAGTTCCAGCTCAGGCAGGCCGGGATCACCCCGGCCACCTGGGATCGGGAGGCCGCGCGTCCGGGCACTCGGGCACGTCCCGGGGCCGGAGATCTCGTGGCCGAAAACTTCGGCGGCCCCTGAACCCCCGTTACCTGGTCGGCGTATCTCAGGGTGGAACGGCACGATTGATCCCTCCCACCGCAGGAAAGGGGCAGCGATCTTGATGAGCACCCGGCGGTCATCCGGGCAACGGTTCCTGACCGCCACCCTGCTGGTCTCCGCCACACTGATCGCCGGGTGCTCATCAACCGCCGTGACACCCACGTCCCCCACGCAGGCGATGGAAGTGGTCGCCGACCGGGTCGACGCGGACGTCCGCTTCTCCCAGGAGATGATCCCGCACCACCGCCAGACCATCCAGCTCGCCGACCTGGTGACCGGCCGTACCCAGAACCCCTACGTGCGCGACCTGGCCGCGAAGATCAGGCAGAGCGAGTCCGCCGACATCGACCTGATGTCCGGCTGGCTCCGGTCATGGCAGGTCGAGATACCGGCGGATGACGACCACGCCGCGCACAACATGCCGGGCATGCTGTCCGCCACCCAGATCTCCTCGCTGAAGAGACGCTCAGGCGCCGCCTTCGACAAGCTGTGGCTGAGCCTCCTTGGCAGGCACCTCGACAGCGGCGTCCGGACGGCCCAGGTCGTGATCGCCCTGGGAAGCCACCGGCCGACCGTCCAGCTGGCGGAGAGGCTCGTCGCCGAGCAGCGCGCCCAGATCGGCGAGATCGGCAGGAAGCTCGCCTGAGCCACCGTACCTCCGAGCGGCGGGCCGGCCAGGAACGGCCCGCCGCTCGGCGGCATGCCACCGTTCGAACGGAGCGGAGGAGGGCAGCAGCGCGAGGCACGACCGGATCGCGGTGACGCCAGGCGGCGCCGGTACCGTGATCGGGTCCCGCCCACCGCTGGAGGCCCCATGAAGACAACCGGGAGACGGCCCGTCCTCGCCGACTCCGTCAGGATCACCGACGACGCCGTGGAGATCCTCGACCGCCGCGTCTATCCCTTCGAACACCGCTGGGTGCGCTGCGCCACCAGTGAGGACGTCGCGGTGGCCATCGAGCGGATGGTCACGCAGAGCACCGGCCCCTCCTTCGCGGCGACCGCCGGGATGATCCTGGCCGCCCGTGAGGCCCGCGACGAACCACCGGTCCTGGCGGCGGCCCGGCTGCGCGGGGCGGGCGACCGGCTGATCACGACCCGGCCCACGAACAACCACATCCGCGACGCCGTCCACGCGGTCCTGGCCGCCACCGTGGACGGGCCGCTGCCCGAGGCGTCGGGGGAGGAACTGGTGGAGGCCGTGACCCGGGCCGCGACCGAGCACGACGCGGCCTACCGGGCGAGCAGCGCGGCCCTGGGCAGGCACGCGGCGGCACTGCTGGAGGACGGCGCCCGCGTCCTCACCCACTGCTGGGCCGACACCTACCTGATCGCGACGGTCGAGGCCGCGCAGCAGGCGGGCAAGCGACTGGAGTTCGTCTGCACCGAGACCCGGCCCTACCTGCAGGGAGCGCGGCTGACCGCGCCGACGCTGGTGGAGATGGGCTACCGGCCCACCCTGATCACCGACGGGATGGTCGCCTCGGTGCTGGCCGACGGGCTCGCCGACGTGGCGCTGACCGCGGCGGACCGGGTGACGATGGACGGCCATGTGGTGAACAAGGTCGGCACCCTCGGGGTGGCGCTGGCCGCCCGCGCCTTCGACGTCCCGTACTACGTGGTTATCCCGGCGCCCGACCCCCGGGCGCCGGGAATCGGCGACGTCGTCATCGAGCGGCGGGACGGTGACGAGGTCCTGCACGTGCTGGGAAGGCGCACCGCGGGCGAGGGCGTGACCGGCCACTACCCCGCCTTCGACGCCACTCCCCCGCACCTGGTGACCAGGATCGTGACCGAACGCGGCGCCTTCAGCGCCGAACGCGTGTCGGAGCACTTCGAGGCGCCGGAGCGTTCCGGGGCGTCCGAGTATCTGGCAGACGACTGAACAGGGCCCGCCGCGTCGTCGTGGACACCAGGCGTCTTCTCGCGGACACCAGGCACCGACGACGCGCACGCCCCGCCGTACCTGGCGGGGCCCGATTTCAACCGCCTGCCCCCTGAGAACTCCGCAGCGGGTGCGGCACTCCGGGACATCCCGCCCGCCCATCCCTTCTGGCTCTGTCCCGCTTGGTTTGTCCCGGATCGATAGCGGATGGGATGAGCAGTCCCCCATCTCAAACCCCGACAGGCCGACGGTGGTGAGCGCGTCCCTGGCGATCACCCCAGAGCCGGAGTGCCCCGCCGGAGGCAAAGATCGGCCTTTGGACGGCAGGCAGCGGAGATCGTCCTCCGCTGGCGTGTTCGAGCGGTCAGCGATCCGGGGCTTTCCCATCACATCGTGATCAAGGTGCTCTCCACGCCGACGCCCGGATGACATTATCTGCGAAATGCCGTTCCTGCTGGATGGAGTTTCGTCGTGACCGTTGCGACCGCCATCGTCGCGCGCCGCCTGCTCGCCGGCCTTCTCGCGGTCATCGGCGCAACAGGGTGCAGTGCAGCGGGGGAGGATAAGGCCGTGAGGGCGATCCCGGCTCCGCGCACCGCCGCCGACCTCACTCTTCCACTTGATGCCTATGATCTGCCCGCGGCCGACCGGAAGATCGTCGACAAGGCTCGGTTCATGATGCTCGCCGACTGCACCCGGAAGTTCGGGGTGGAGTTGAAAGCTCTGCCGCTCCCGGCTCAGCCTGAGGAGCATAAGAACGCCGGCTATCTCGCCTGGCTGGGCGACCGTCAGGTGGAGAGGTACGGTTATACGGGTCCGCCCGCTCAGCTCCTGGAGAGCGCAGGCTTCACGGGATACTCCATATCCGATGAGCAGGCCATCGTCCTGAATGGTAGGAGGCGGAACCTCCACGGCAAGGTATTGCCTGTCGGCGGATGTACCGGCAGAACGGAAGCACTTCTCGGCCAGGGATCCCTGGAACTCCTCGGGGGCAGAGCGGCCAGGGTGCGTGAGGAGCAGGACCTTTTCATGCTGGCCGACGACGCATCCCAGAGTGCTTACACCGATCCACGCATCCGTGATGCCGAGCAGGTGTGGAGCAACTGCATGAGGGAGAAGGGGTTCGACTATCCGAATCCCGAGGCCGCCGTCGGAGATCCGCGCTGGGGATACAACGCGGCGAATGATCATATTCTCAAGCCTCAGGGGACCCCGGAGGAGATCGCGACGGCCACCGCCGACGCGACATGCAGGATGGACACGAACTACTACGGTGCACGGCAGGCGGCATACCGCGACAGCCAGAAGAGGATCATCGCGAAGAATCAGGCTCGGCTGGACCGGATAAAAATCATCAACCAGGCGCAGATCAAGAACGCGCGTACATTCCTGATGGGTGAACTCACAGTGACCTGGTAGCCCCGACGCAGGGCGTGCTGACCGGCGGCGGCCGACATCGACCAGGCGCCCCAGTCGACCCCGACGACCGATCGGTTGCGCAGCAGCACCTGGTTGAGCGGCAGCGACGGGATGGTCCCCGAGGCGAACCCGATCACCAGATAACGGCCGCCCACCCGCAGCGACCGCAGGGCCGGATCCGCCAGGTCGCCGCCCACCGGGTCGTAGACCAGGTCGACCCCGCCGTTGGAGAACTCGCGGGCCGCGTCCTTGAGGCTCTGGGCGCTCGTGTCGAGCACGGCGACGGCGCCCGCGGCACGTGCGGCCCGCCGCTTGTCCTCACTCGACGCCCCGGCCAGGACCGTCGCGCCAAGCGCGGTCGCCACCTGCACCGCCGCCCGCGCCCAGGACCAGCACGGTCTCCCCCGCGCTCAGTCCGCCCCGGTCCCGCAACGCGAACATGGCTGTGCAGTGACTCTGGGCGAACGTCGCCGCCTGGGCCGCGTCCGGGGCGTCGGGGATGCGCACCGCCGTGGGCCCGGAACGCGGAAGGCCCCCTCGCCATGACGAGGAGGCCTTCACGCGGAACCACGGCCGGATCGCGCCGCCGGGCTCAGCTGGGCGAACCTGCGGTCTCCTGCTCTCCGGCGCGGCGCCGCTCCTCTGCCTCGACCGCCTCGGCCAGCTCGTTGTCGCGGTCACGGCGGTACTCACGGAGCGAGTAGGCGATGGCGGCGGCCCAGATGGCGGCGATGATGATGTAGGCGGCCGCCTGGACGCCGCCGGAGGCGTCGACCCAGTCACTGCGCAGCAGGGTCCGCACGTTGGTCAGGACGATGACACCGCCGACGGCGGAGCCCAGGATGCGCGGCGGGATGTGGCGGACCAGCCAGGCCGCGATGGGGGCCGCGATGACGCCGCCGAGCAGCAGGACGGCCACCCAGGAGAAGTCGATGTTCTCCGAGCCGATGCCGACGAAGAAGCCGATGCTGGCGGCGATGGCGACCAGGAACTCGCTGGCGTCGATGGAACCGATCACCTTGCGCGGTGCCAGGCGGCCGCTGGCCAGGATCGCCGGGGTGCCGACCGGACCCCAGCCGCCGCCACCGGTGGCGTCGACGAATCCGGCCACCAGGCCGAGGGGCGCGAGGAAGCGCTTGCGCAACGGCTTGCCCAGGTTGCCGCGCGGCAGGCCGAAGGCCGTGAAGCGGACCAGGACGTAGACACCCAGCGCGAGCAGGATGATCGACATGACCGGGGCGGCGACCTCGGTGGACAGGCCGGACAGGAAGGTGGCTCCCGCGAACGCGCCGACGGCGCCGGGGAGACCGATCTTGGCGACGACCTTCCAGTCGATGTTGTCGAACCGCCAGTGCGATACGCCGGAGGCGAGGGTCGTGCCGATCTCGGCGAGGTGGATGGTGGCCGAGGCGGCGGCGGGGTTGGTGCCGATGGCCAGGAGTAGCGTCGTCGAGGTGACACCGTAGGCCATGCCGAGGCTGCCGTCGACGAGTTGCGCCGCGAAGCCGACCAGGCCTAAGAGGATGAGCGCACGCACGACGCCCCCCTTCCCATTTTCCCTACTATGTTGATAGGAAACATAGTTATTGAACTTCAAGACGACGTCAAGTCACGTTTCAAGCAAGGCGTCTCAAGCTGTGGACATCTTCGTCTCACACGGACCGTCAGTTCGATCGACACCCGCTGTCAGGCTCCGCGTCGCCTGCCACTCTCGGCCACCGGCGACAGGAGCGCGGCCAGGCTGACGGTGTCGACGATGGCGTTTATCGAGGTCTCGATGTTCAGCCACACCGTGCGCAGTCGTACCGCCTCTCCGAAGTAGGCCACGTCCCCGGTCGGCAGACCCCGCACCGAGGTCAGCTCGCCACCGACGGCACGCAGGACGTCTCCGACCGAGATGTCCACCGGCGGCCTGGTGAGGGTGAAGCCGCCCTCGTGGCCCCGCTGGGCGAAGACGAGGTCGGCACGGCGCAGGTCGGTCAGAATGCCGCGCAGGAAGCTCGCCGGGATCTCCTGTGTCTGGGCCATCGTCTCCGACTTGACAGGGACCGGATCGCTCAACGCGATGACCAGCATCGCCCTCAGTGCGTAGTCGCTCCGCGCCGTGACGTGCATCAGACAGCCCCCCGACGGTGCGCCTCTCGATGGCCTCATGTGGGTTGGTTCAGATTAATCTACTATCTCTACAGGTTAACTGTGAATTATTCTCGCCGTGGGGCACGACCACGGAGCCTCCTGGCGGCCCCGGGCGATCCGCCCGTGAGAAGCCGCCCCGCGGGAAGGAGCCGACGGTGAGCACCTGGGCCACCCTGCTCGGCGCGCCGGCCGGGCTGGTCCTGCCATGGCCTGCTCTCGTCGCCAGGCGGTCGAGCCACAACACACCTCCACCGAAACCGGCAGGTGAAGCGTGATCAATCAGGCGATACCTCGCACAAATATGCGGCATAAGTACCGCCGCATATTTTGGGCAGCTCTTCAAGAGTTGATTGCCGATCCTTGCTTTGCCAAGCTCTGCACTGTGCCGGCCTGACTGGGGAGAGGGGGCGGCACCTTGGAAACCGGAGGGGTCTGTCGTGCTCGTCACGCTTGCGGCGCCAGTGGCGCCGATCGCTGCACATCAACTGTTGATCTTCCTACTCCAGGTGGGGCTGCTCCTGCTGCTCGCCCTCACCTTCGGCCGTCTGGCCGGGCGGCTCGGCATGCCCGCCGTCGTCGGTGAGCTGTTCGTCGGGGTGGTCCTGGGGCCGTCCTTCCTCGCCCATGTCGCACCGGACCTGTCCACCTGGCTGTTCCCGCAGGACAGCGCCCAGTTCCACCTGCTCGACGCGGTCGGGCAGATCGGCGTGCTGCTGCTCGTCGGCATCACCGGCATCCACATGGACATGAGGATGGTCCGGCGCAGGGGCGCCACGGCGGCCGGAGTCAGCATCGGCGGGTTGCTGGTGCCGCTCGCGTTCGGCATCGGCGCCGGATTCCTGCTCCCGGCCACGCTCATCCCCACCGGAACCGAGCCGCTGGTCTTCGCGCTCTTCCTCGGCGTCGCGATGTGCGTCAGCGCCATCCCGGTCATCGCCAAGACCCTGATGGACATGGGGCTGCTCCACCGTAACATCGGGCAGCTCACGCTCACCGCGGGCATGATCGACGACGCGTTCGGCTGGTTCATGCTGTCGATCGTGTCGGCCATGGCCACCACCGGCCTGCGCGCGGGAAGCGTGCTGGTCTCGCTGGCCTGCCTGCTGGCGGTCGTGATCTTCGCACTCACCGTGGGCCGCCCGCTCGTGCGGCACTCGTTCCGGCTCACCTCCCGGGACGAGGACTCCGGCTCGTCCGTCGCGACCGCGGCCGTGCTGATCCTGCTCGCCTCGGCCGCCACGCACGCGATGGGCCTGGAGGCGGTCTTCGGTGCCTTCGTCTGCGGCATGCTGATCGGTACCGCGGGTGGCGTCGAACCGGCACGGCTCGCCCCGCTGCGCACCGTGGTGCTCTCCGGCTTCGCGCCGATCTTCTTCGCCACCGCGGGGTTGCGCATGGACCTGACGTCCCTGGCCGACCCGATGGTGCTGCTCGCCGGGCTCGGCATCCTGACCGTGGCGATCGTCGGCAAATTCCTCGGGGCCTACGCCGGAGCACGTGCCAGCAGGCTCAACCGGTGGGAGGCCCTGGCCCTGGGCGCCGGGCTCAACGCGCGGGGCGTCATCGAGGTGGTCGTGGCCATGGTGGGCCTGCGGCTGGGCATCCTCAGCGTCGAGGTCTACACGATCGTGGTGCTGGTGGCGATCGTGACCTCCCTCATGGCACCGCCGATCCTGCGCTGGGCCATGGCCAGGGTGGAGCAGACCACCGAGGAGGAGCTGCGCAGGAACGAGCAGCTCGCCTGGTCGAAGCAGTCCCAGACGAACAGCGCCGACCCGCTGTAGCGGAACGCCGGCCCGGCCGCGAGGGCCGTCCGCCCCGTCCACGGACGGGACGGACGGCCCTCGGCGATCGGGACCCGGGTCACATGCCCTCCTCGGCGAGGTGCGCCCGCGAGTCCGGGGAGACGGGAAGCGTCAGGATCATGGTGAGACCGCCCCCGGGCGTCTCATCAGGAAGCAGCGTGCCGCCCATCGCCTCGGCGAGCCCCCGGGAGAGCGCGAGGCCCAGGCCGACACCGGTGTGGTTGTCGCGGTCGCCGAGCCGCTGGAAGGGCATGAAGATCCGGTCGTAGGCCTCGGACGGTATGCCCGTGCCGCGGTCGACGACGCGGATCTCCACGTGGTCGCCGTGCCTGCTGGCCGTGACGAGGACCTTCATGTCCCCGGGGCTGTAGCGGACGGCGTTCGACATGAGGTTGACCAGGATGCGTTCCAGCAGCACCTGGTCGGCGACGACCTCGGGCAACTCGGCGGAGACGTCACCCTCGATCCGCCGGGACAGCTCGCCGAGATCGTCGATGGCGCGCGGCACGATCTCCTCCAGCGCGGTCGCCTCCAGCGCCACCCCGAGCACCCCCGCCTGCAGCCGGCTCATGTCGAGCAGGTTGGCGACCAGGCGGTCCAGCTTGGCCAGGGACTCGTCGGCGGTGGCGAGCAACTCCGCCCTGTCCTCGGGGGACCAGTCGACGTCGGTGGCTCGCAGGCCCTCCACGGCAGCCCTGGCCGAGGCGAGCGGGGTGCGCAGATCGTGGCTGACCGCGGCGAGCAGCGCGGTACGCATCCTGTCGGCCTCGGCCAGTGGCCTGACCTGCTCCGCCTCCTCCTCCAGCCGGTCCTGCCGCAGGGCCACGGCCGCCTCGGCGGCGAAAGCCTCCAGCACCCGCCGGTCGGAAGCCTCGAGCAGCCTGCCCCGTACGGCGAGGACGAGCCGCTCGTCGATGACCACGTCGGTGTCCGCGGCGCCGGGCGAGGTGCAGGGCACGTCGACGCCGGCGGCGGCGACGATCCGCCATGCCTCGGGGTCGGCCTGGTCCTCGGGCACCGGCTCTCCGGTGCGTTCCAGCAGGGTGACCGAGGACAGGCCGAAGGTCTCCCTCAGCCGGGCGAGCAGCGAGGCGAGCACGTGCTCGCCGCGGAGCACGTGTCCCGCCAGAGTGGAGAGGATCTCCGCGTCGGCACGGGCGCGGGCCGCCTCCCTGGTCCTGCGGGCGGCGAGGTCGACGACGGCGCTCACCATGACGGCCACCAGCACGTAGACGCTCAGCGCGAACAGATTCTCCGGGTCCGCGATGGTGAAGCCGGCGAGCGGCTCCGTGAAGAAGTAGTTGAGCAACAGGAAGCCGAACACGGCCGCGGTGACGGCCGGCCACATGCCGCCCACCAGGGCGACCACGATCACCGTGAGCAGGAAGAGCAGTATGTCGCTCGGCAGGTTCACCCCGTCGCGGAGCAGGTGCAGCCCCAGGGCCAGGACCGGCAGCCCGAGCATCGCGATGACCCAGCCGGCCACCCGCCTGGGGCGGGTCAGCGCGGTCCGCGACGGGGCTCGGTCGCGCCCTTTCTTCACCTCCTCGTGGGTGATCATGTGAACGTCTATGGACCCCGACTGCGCGATCGTGGTCACCCCGACCCCCCGGGAGAGGATCTGGGCGAACCTGCCGCGCCGGGACGCCCCCAGCACCAGCTGGGTGGCGTTGACGCCGCGCGCGAAGTCGAGCAGGGCGCGCGGGACGTCGTCGCCGACGACCTGGTGGTAGGTGCCTCCCAGGTCCTCCACCAGCGTGCGCTGGCGGACCATGCTCGCCGGATCCACTCCGGCCAGCGCGTCGGCGCGCGTGACGTGCACGGCCAGCAGGTCGGCTCCCTTGCTCCTGGCCGCGACCCTGGCGGCCCGGCGCACCAGCGTGTCGCCTTCCGGGCCGCCGGTCAGCGCGACCACGACGCGCTCCCGCGCCTCCCAGGTACCGGAGATGCCGTGCTCGGCGCGGTAGCGGTCGAGCTGCTCGTCGACCTTGCCCGCGACCCAGAGCAGGGCCAGCTCGCGCAGCGCGGTCAGGTTGCCGACCCTGAAGTAGTTCGACAGCGCCGCGTCGACCTTCTCCGGCGCGTAGACGTTGCCGTGCGCCATCCGGCGGCGCAGTGCCTCCGGGGCCATGTCCACCAGCTCCACCTGGTCGGCTCGGCGCACCACCTCGTCGGGCATCGTCTCGCGCTGGACCACCCCGGTGATCTCCTCGACCACGTCGTTGAGCGACTCCAGGTGCTGGATGTTGACCGTGGAGATGACGTCGATGCCCGCGTCGAGGATCTCCTCGATGTCCTGCCAGCGCTTGCTGTTGCGCGAGCCGGGCACGTTGGTGTGGGCCAGCTCGTCGATCAGCGCGACCTTGGGCCTCCTGGCGATGACGGCGTCCACGTCGAGCTCGGTGAACGTGCACCCGCGGTGGCCCATGCTCCTGCGCGGGACGATCTCCAGGCCCTCGAGCAGTTCCGCGGTACGGGGACGGCCGTGGGTCTCGACGAAGCCCACGACCACGTCGGTGCCTCTCATCAGGCGGCGGTGGCCCTCGCAGAGCATCATGTAGGTCTTGCCGACCCCCGGGGCGGCTCCGAGGTAGATGCGCAGCCGCCCCCGTCTCTGGTTCATCACATCTCCTTGAGTGTGGAGACCCCGGCCCCCGGCACCGGGGCGGAGGTCAACCTCTGTCGAGCGCCAGGTTGAGCGCGAGGACGTTCACCGCGGGTTCGCCCATGAAACCGAGGGTGCGGCCCGTGGTGTTCTCCGCGATCAGCTGCCTGACCCTCTCCACGGGTACCCCGCGCTCCCTGGCCACGCGGGCCGCCTGGAGTTCGGCGTAGGCGACCGAGATGTCCGGGTCAAGGCCGGAGCCACTGGCGGTGACCGCATCGGCGGGCACGACCGCCCGGACCGTCGTGCCGCGGACCGGAACGGTGCGGCCGGCCGCGTAGCTCTCGCCGGGACCACCGCACTCGACCCTGACACCACGGTACTCGGCGACGAACGGGGGCGCGGGGCAGGCCTGGTTGACGCTGACGGCCCTGGTCGGGGTGCCGACCGCCGGGAAGACCTTCAGCACGGCACCGACGCCGTCGGGCGTGCAGTACGGCCGGGCACCGCTGACGCCCTCCAGTTCCCCGACGGCCCTGGAGCGGGCACAGACCTGGGTGAGCAGGCTCCGCCTGCCCTCGCCCCTGGCACCCGGAACGGGCAGGACGTCCACGATGTCCTCGGGTCCCAGGTTGCTCGCGGCGGTGGAGAGCATGTCGTAGCCGTCGCCGGCCACGGACGGCCGGCTCTGGAAGTACCTCCCGACGGGCCTGCCTGCGGCGTCCGTGAAGTTCTGGCCGACGAGCGCGCTGCCCACCGCCCTTCCGTCCTTCTTCACGAGGGAACCGTTGGCCCCGTCGTTGAAGGCGACCTGGGCGATGCCGGTGACCACCAGCGGGTAGAGGACACCGGTGAGCAGGGTCAGGACGAGCAGCGCGCGGAGCGCGGCGAGATACCTGTGCATCCAGATGGGCATGTGTTTCATTTACGACATCCCCGGAAGGAGGTGGATGAGAAGGTCTATCAGCTTGATGCCGATGAAGGGCGCGATGATGCCGCCCAGACCGTATACGCAGAGGTTGCGGCTGAGCAGCTTCGACGCGCTGGAGGGGCGGTAACGCACCCCCCGCAGGGCGAGCGGGATCAGCGCCACGATGATGATCGCGTTGAAGACGACCGCGGACAGGATCGCCGACTGCGGACTGGCCAGACGCATCACGTTCAGCGCGTCCAGGCCGGGATAGACCGCCGCGAACAT
>NZ_JBSFWD010000107.1:0-14051 GCF_053592655.1 Streptosporangium sp. NPDC002607 | reverse complement strand
GTGCCCGTGACGCGGGATCCGCCACGGCTTCGGCGGCGAGTTCCTCGCTGCACAACCACCGCGTCTCCGGACAGCTCTCCAGCAGCTCGCCGAGCGGGCTGCGGCCGGTGACGTGGCCGGTGACGCGGCCCCGGTCAAGCACGATGACCGGGTCGCCCCTTTTCGTCTCCTTGATCGATCGACCGTCCTCAGCAGGACAGCAGACGGCCTCCGGGAGAACAATCGGTTTGTTGGGCGGCCTGGCAGTGCCCGAGCCCGGGCCGGCTCGCGGTCAGCGGGAACGCCGGCGGGGTGGCAGGCGCGGCACCACGAGCCGGGGGCGGGCCGCCGGGTTGGGGGTGTGCGGCGGCTGCAGGACCAGGCGCTCCAGAGCGACCTCGATCGCCCGGTCCAGCTGGGTGTCCACGCCCGCCGCGTAGTCCTGCGGAGTGATGTCGACCTCGATGTCGGGATCGGTGCCGTAGTTCTCCACCCGCCAGCCCACGTCGTCGAATGCGAAGGAGAACTCCGGCTGGGTGGTGACCGTCCCGTCGGCCAGGTGATGCCGGGGCCAGATGCCGATCACCCCGCCCCAGGTGCGCTTGCCGATCAGCGGGCCCAGGCCGAGCAGCTTGAAGGTGTGGCTGAAGATGTCGCCGTCGGAGCCCGCCCACTCGTTGGCGATCGCCACCATCGGGCCGCGTGGTGACTCCTCGGGGTAGGGCTCGGGCACGCCCCAGCGGGGGAAGTTGTAACCCCGGCGGCGCCGGGCCAGCTTCTCCAGCAGCAGCGCCGACACGTGGCCGCCGCCGTTGAAGCGGACGTCCACCACGAGCGCCTCTCGGTCGTACTCGGTCAGGAAGCCGCGGTGGAACTCGGCGTAGCCCTCCGGGCCCATGTCGGGGATGTGCAGGTAGCCGATCCGGCCGTCGCTGAGCTCGTGGCAGCGGGCTCGGTTGGCCTCCACCCAGTCGCGGTAGCGGCCAGGCCGCTCGTCGTCGACGGCCTTGACGGTGACGGTCCGCCTTTCGTCCCCGCGCTGGATGGTGAGCTGGACCTCCTGATCGGCCTGGTTGACCAGCAGCTCGTCGGGGCTGACCTCGGTGCCGACGGGCTGGCCGTTGACGGCCAGCACCACGTCACCCGGCTGTACGTCCACTCCGAGGCGGTTGAGCGGCGAGGTCGCCTCGGGGTCCCACCGGTCACCACCGACGATCTTCGCGATCCGGTGGACGCCGTCCTCGAAGGCCCAGTCGACGCCCAGCTTGCCCTGCCGGTAGTGCGGCCGGGGCCGGTAGGCGCCGCCGCTCTCGTAGGCGTGCGAGGTGCCCAGCTCGCCGAGGAGCTCCCACAGCAGGTCGGAGAACTCCCCTCGGGTGGTGACCCGGTCGACCAGCGGCAGGTAGCGTAGGTAGACGCCGTCCCAGTCGAGCCCGGCCATGTCCTCGGTCCAGAAGTTCTCCCGCTGCAGCCGCCAGGCCTCCCTGAACATCTGCCGCCACTCGGCCTCGGGGCGGATGGACACCTTGACCCGGGACAGGTCCACCCATCCGCTCGTCCGGCCCGGTGTCTCGTCGCTCTCAGGCTCCTCGCCCGCCTTGACCACCCGCAGTCGCCTGCCCGCCTGGTAGAGCAACGTGCTCTGGTCACGGCCGAGCCGGAACTCCGACACGTCCCCGACCATGGTCTCCTGCTTCTGCTTGGCGAAGTCGTAGACGTGCAGGGTGCCTTCGGAGGAGTCGGCGTAGTCGTCACCGAGGCTGCCCTCGACGGGGAAGGTCAGGTAGACGGCCTTGCCCTTGATACCGGCGATGCCCTCGTAGCGGCCCTCGGGGACGGGAAAGCCGACGATCCGGTTCTCGATGCCGTCGAGATCGATGACCACCTCGGGCACCTCCTCGTCCTCGTTCTCGTCGTCGCCGTCGTCGTCGTCCGTGAGCGGCCGGGGCTTGGGGACGAAGGGAGACGTGACGTCGGTGCGGAGCGCGATCGCGTAGGGACGGGAGCCCAGCGGGAAGCCCAGATCGAAGTGGAGCTCGTCGTAGACGGGATTGAAGACACGCCGACCGATGAAGTAGAGGTAGTCGCCGCCCGGGTCAAAGGCGGGATGGGCGTCCCGCAGCACCGGCCGGGTGGCGAAGAAGGTCTCGCCTGTTTCGACCCGGCACAGTTTCACCGCCGTCGTCTGCGCGGTGTCCCGGCAGGCGTACGCGAGCCAGCGGCCGTCGGGGGACCAGGCCAGGTCCTCGATCGCGCCGAACACGCTGGAGTCGACGGTCCTGCCCCGTGCCAGACCCTTTTTCCGCCTGGAGGTTCTGGGGGACTTCTCCGGTGTGAGGTCGACCAGGATCAGCTCGTTGCGATGGTTGGCCACCGCGACCAGGTCGGCCGTGGGGGAGACCTCCAGCGCGGTGGCGCGGCCGACCTCGAGGTGGTCGAGCCTGACGGGGTCGGCGGAGCCGTCGGCGGTGAGCACCACCAGCACCTCGCGGTCGCCCTCGTCGCTGGCCGCCGCCATGAGCCGCTCACCGTCGTTGAGCCAGTTCAGCAGCCGGTAGCGCACCCCGTACAGCGCCCCGTGCTGGCGTACCGGACCCTCCCAGGCGGCGAAGGAGAACGCCTTGCCCCGGGTGGTGATGGCCAGGCCACTGCCGTCGGGGCTGAGCGTGGCGCTGTCCAGGAAGTTCTCGGCCGAGGCGAAGCGGCGGTTGAGCTGGGTACGCGAGCTGCGCAGCCGTACCTCGATGGGGCGCGACTCGCCGTCCTCCACCAGGTAGAGCTCGGCCCCGGCGTGGTAGACCAGCCGGTGGCCGTCGCCCGACAGGTTGCGGGCGTAGTAGTCGGCGTGGTCGGAGTGCCTGCGCAGGTCGCCGCCGTTCGCGTCGCAGGAGTAGACGTTGCCCACGCCCTCGTGGTCGGAGATGAAGTAGACCCGGTCCCCGACCCAGCAGGGCGAGGCGAGATTGCCGGGAAGCGCGGTGAGCCGCCGGAACCGCCCGTCGTCGCCGGTCTCGATCCACAGATCGCCCACGGTGCCGCCTCGGTAGCGCTTCCACCGGGCGGGGTCGGCGGTGTTGCGGCCGAGCACGATCCGCGGGCCGTAGGAGATGGTGTTGGCCGGGCCGTACGGCAGGAGCTCGGGCATCCCATCCGGTTCCACCCGGTGCAGCCGGTTGCGGCCGTCGAAGGGCTGGCCCTGGTCGCTGGCGTAGACGATGCCGCCGCCGGGATCCCAGCCGGTGACGCTGGACCGGGCGCCGTGGTAGGTCACCCGCCGGGCCGCGCCACCGTCGGCGGGCATCACGTAGACCTCTTCGGGCCCCTCCTCGCGGCCGACGAAGGCGAGCCGGTCGCCACCGGGGGAGAAACGCGGGTATCCCGCCTCGGCCACCCCGGCGGTCAGCCGGAAGGCCCGCCCGCCGCCGGCGGTGACCATCCACAGGTCGTCTTCGGCGGCGAAGACCACCATGTTGCCGAAGATCGTCGGAAAACGAAAGTAGGCGGGCATCGTGTCACTCCATGATCGGGCGACCGGGTTTCATGCCGGTCGCCCGATCATGATTTCACGTCCTCGGTGGCTAGGAGGCTCGTCCACCCGGGTGGGCGGACCCCGTCTCGGGCAACCTGGTTTCGGGCTGTCCGGCCTCTTTCTTCGCCTGTTTGGCGGAGCGTGTCGCTTTTATGGCGGCCTTCTTGCTCTTACCTGAGCTCTTCGCCGCCTTGTTCTTACTGTCCTTGGTGTTCTTGGTGTCCGTCATCGTTTCCCCCGTTGTGCTTGATGGACGACGCCCTTGATTAGGCACTCAGAGGGGTTTAATACCCTTTACGGGCATCAACCACCCACAATCTGTGCGGTTACGGATGCGGTGCGTGGTCGAGGGCGGTGCCAGTCGGTGCCAGTCGGTGCGTCGAATCATGTGCGGTCCTCGCCGCCGGGGGCTCCGGCGAGGGCGCTCGTCCTCGTAACCGCCGCGCCGGTGTCGCGCACGCCGGGCTCGTCGTAGCGGACGGCGGCGGCCAGGAGTGTGAGGTCGCCTTCGAGGTTGTCCGGTGTGAGCGTGCCACCGGCATTCCGCCAGGCCGGCCTGACGCTCTGCCGACGTCCTGCGGGAGGCGTTGTTCCCGGGGCGGCCGATGGCGGCGATCCGGGCCGCGGGAATGTCGAGATCGCGGAGAAGGCTGGGAATCGCCTGACACCTGAGCCGCGGCCCTTCCGGCCCCGGAGGAGGGCATGATCGCGTGCTTGGATTGCGCCTGCGAAAAGAAGAGGTAAATCGCAGCCCTCAGAACGGATAATGATCTTCACGATTGGGCAGAACGTCGGCACATGGCTTGCGTTCCGGGGAGGTGATGCATGGCCTGGTCACAAGACGAGGAGCGCATGCTGCTGCAGATCGAGCGCCATCTCGTCGATGAGGATCCGCGGCTAGCCGCGCGGCTGGAGTCGTTCAACGAGCGTGTCCAGCGCAAGGAGGGTGGCGGTGGCCGCAAACGCGGCGCCAAGAAGGGCCGGGGGCGTTCTGCCAGGCGCCTGCGCCGTTCGACGGTCATCATCATGTTCAGCTGGCTGCTGATCGCGACGCTGATCGCCACGCTTCTCATCATGGTTCTGCGCCACGAGGCGGCCGCTGCGTTCCCGCTGTGACAACAGCCGTCGCCGGCGGCCCCCTCTGCGGGCCTCCGTGACCGTCGCCGCGATCGCGGCCGTCCGTCAGCCGAGGGCGCGCAGGAAGTCGGCGGCCACCGGGGCGGCGACCGCCCCGCCGCCGGAGCCCTCCTCGACGATCACCGCGAAGGCCAGGTCGCCGCGGAAGCCGATGAACCAGGCATGGGTCTTCAGGTCGCCCTGCGCGCCGTACTCGGCGGTCCCGGTCTTGCCCCGGGTGCCCCGGGGCAGGCCCGCGTCCTTCGCTGTTCCCTTGGTGACCACCGCGGACATCATCTGGTGCATGCCGGGCATGACGGCCTCGGGGAGCGCCCGAGGCTCCGCCTTCTGCTTGATCGAGGGGACCAGGGTCGGCGGGCGCCAGGTGCCGTCGGCCAGCGCGGCGGCCACCGAGGCCATCATCAGCGGGCTGGCGGTGATCCGGCCCTGCCCGAAGGACTCCGCGGCCAGCTCCGCGTCGCTCTGGGCTCTGGGGAAGCTGCCCTTGGCGGCCGGGACGCCGATGCTGAGCTGCTTGTTGAAACCGAACAGCTCCGCGGTGCTCAGCAGCTTGTCGGCGCCCAGCCGCTCCTTGGCCAGGGGCGCGAAGGTGGTGTTGCAGGAGTGGGCGAAGGAGTCGGACAGCGACACCGAACCGTAGGCGGCGTGGTGGGAGTTACGGATCGGCAGGCCGCCTACCTTGACGTCCTTGGGGCAGGTGACCCGATCGCCCGGGTTCATCCCCTCGGCCAGCAGCCCCACGGCGGTGACCGCCTTGAAGGTCGAGCCGGGGGGATAGTTGCCGTCCAGTGCCCGGTTGAAGCCGCCCTCGTTGTTCACCACCGAGAGGATCTCGCCTGTCGAGGGTTTGATCGTGACCAGTGCGGTGGTCTTCTTCAGGTCGCGGACCGCCTCGACCGCGGCTCGCTGGACCCGCATGTCCAAGCTGGTCTCCAGGTTCTGGCCGGCCTCACCCTCGATCTTGCCGAGCGTCTTGACGGTCTTCTTGTCCGCGCCGACGAGTTCGACCTCGGTGTCGGGGGTGCCGGCCAGGCGCTTCTGGAAGGTGCTCTGCAACCCGCTCGCGCCGACCGCGTCGCCGACCTTGTAGGGGACCCCCAGTTTCGCGACGCTCTTCGCCGTGGCCTTCTCCAGGTAGCCGACGAGCTGCTGCACCGAGCCGCCCACGTCGGCGCCGTCGATGCGGGCGCCGTCGGCGGAGGTGATCGCGGCACGCTCCGGCCACTTCGTTCTCAGCGCGAAGGCGGTGGTCGCGGTCAGGTCGGGGTGGACGGCACTGGGCGACCACCTGACCCGCCAGTGCCGGTCGACGACCGCCAGGTCGACGCTGCCGGAGTAACTCCACTCACCGACGTCCTTCAGCTTCAGCGTCGCGGTGTAGGAGGCCTGGCCGGTGCCGTCCCCGGTCTCGCGCACTCCGTCGAGCCGTACGACGGTGTTCTCCACGGCCAGGGCCTTGCGCATGTTGTCGTACGTCGTGGCGAACGTCGGGTCCGGCGCTCCCAGCTCGGCGCGCATGCCCGCCAGGTCGCCGCTCTGCCAGGCGCCGACGAATCGCTGTGCGGTCTCCTCGGGCGTGCCCCTGGTGTGCAGGTACCACCAGGCGCCGCCGCCGGCGGCCCCCGCCACCAGCACGACGGCCGCCGATGTGATCGCGATAGTTCTACCCCGTGCCACGTGATCCCCCCCAGCTCTCGGTGCCCCAGCGCCGCAGCCTAGCGTGACCTGCGCGAGATATTCCGATAAATGATCATTTGTCCTGTGTACGGCTGGGCGCGTAGCTTGTCACGTACTCCTGCCCGGACAGCTCCTGGATCGCGGCCATGATCTCGTCGGTCACCCTACGCCGGTCGCGCGCGCTCGTCTCGGAACCGGTGAAGGTCATCGGCTTGCCGATGCGGACGCTCACCCGGCCCGGCCTGGGTCTCGCGGCACCGATCGGCAGCACCTTGTCGGTGCCCCCCATCGCCACCGGGACCACCGGCGCGCCGGTGGCCAGGGCCAGCCAGGAGACGCCGACCTTGCCCCGGTAGAGGCGGCCGTCGGGAGAGCGGGTGCCCTCGGGGTAGATGCCGAACAGCTCGCCGTCGCCGAGCACCTTCGCCGCCGCGTCGAGCATGTCCTGGGCCGAGGTGGGGCTCTGCCGGTCGATGCTGATCTGGCCGGTGGCGCGCATCCACATCGCGGTGACGGGGTTACCGGTGAAGTACTCGGCCTTGGCGACGAAGCGTACCTGGCGCTTGAGCACCAGCGGCAGGAAGGTCGAGTCGAGGATCGACAGATGGTTGGAGGCCATGATGGCCGGACCCGTGACGGGAACGTGCTCATGCCCGGTGACCGTGGTCGGCCAGAGCAGATGCAGGATCGGAGCGCTGACGGTCTTGGTCAGGCGATAGAGCACGGACTCTCCTCATGAGACGGGTTCACCACACTAGGTGGTGGCCCGACGGCCGACGGTTGTACGCACCCGCACAAGCGGAGCCGCCGGGTTTGTGGCCCTCCTCCAACAGCGTGGCTCTTTTCCGGGGCGAGCCCGACGAAATCCTCCGGTCGGGCCCGGTGAAAAAGAAGCGTCCCGCGAGCCTGGGGGGCTCGCGGGACGCGATGTTTTGGTGCCGATGTGGCGGTCGCCTCCTCGGCGAGAGGCACAACACGGCTCCAGCCGAACGGTATTCCGTGAAGGCGGTAATTTGCGGCCCGGGGGACACAAACCACATCGGCACGATCACTCTAACGGACGTCCGCCGGTGGTTATTCCGCTTCTCCCGTCACCGGCGTGTCAGCTATGGCCGGCGGCCTCCGGTCACTCGCAGCTCACGGTGGGAATCGGACTCCGCCGCCCTCGCCTCGGGAGGAGAAGATTCAAGACTTCTGGTGGCCGGCCGCTGGGACCGCCGGCGCGGCGCCGCGGGGGAGGCTCAGCGGCCGGCCAGCCGGGCCTCCGCACGGGCCCATGGCTCCTCGACCTCTTCGGGAAGGTAGGTGACCAACCGCTCGCTCTGCCGCACCAGGGCGCGGATATCGGAGACCACGCCTTGGGCGCGGGCCTGGACCAGGGCGTTGCCGAGGGCGGCGGCCTCCACCGGCCCGGCGACCACGGGCAGGCCGGTCGCGTCGGCGGTCATCTTGCAGAGCAGCGCGTTGCGGGCACCGCCGCCGACCACGTGCACGACCTCCACCTCCTGGCCGCTGAGACGTACGGCGTCGCGGAGCGTGCGCCGGTAGGCCAGGGCCAGGCTCTCCAGCACGCACCGTACGGTTTGCGCCCGTCCCTGCGGGGGCCGCTGGCCGGTCCGCTCGCAGTAGGTCGCGATCCGGGCCGGCATGTCGCCGGGGGGCATGAAGACCGGGTCGTCGGGGTCGACCACCGCCTGGAACGGGACGGCCTGCGCGGCGGCGTCGAGCAGGCCGGCCACGTCGGTCTCGCCCCAGGTGCGCATGCACTCCTGCAGGATCCACAGGCCCATCACGTTGCGCAGGTACCGGACGGTGCCGTCGAGGCCGCCCTCGTTGGTGAAGTTGGCCAGCCGGCTCTCCTCGGTCAGGACGGGCCTGGGGAGTTCGAGCCCGACCAGCGACCAGGTACCGGAGGAGATGTAGGCGAACCGCTCGGTGCTCGCGGGCACCGCCGCCACCGCGGAGGCGGTGTCGTGCGAGGCGACCGCGGTGACCGGGGTGGAACCCGGCAGCCCGGTCTCCGCGGCCACCTCGGCCAGGAGCGTCCCGGCGGGCGTTCCGGGGTGCCGCAGCTCCGGCAGGAGCCCGGTCGGCAGGCCCAGTCGCTCCGCCAGCCCTCGGGCCCAGTCGCCGGTCCGCACGTCGTACAGGCCGGTGGTGGAGGCGTTGGTGACCTCCGCGCCGACGGAACCGGTCAGCCAGCGGGTCAGCAGGTCCGGGATCATCAGCAGCGTCTCCGCGCGGTCGAGGCCCGGCTCGGCGAGCAGCTGGTAGACGGTGTTGAACGGCAGGAACTGCAAGCCGCCGACCTGGTAGAGCGTGTCGGCTCCCAGATCGGCGACGACTCGCTCCATGATCCCGTTGGTCCGCCGGTCGCGGTAGTGCACCGGGTTGCCGATGAGCCGGCCCGCGCCGTCGAGCAGCCCGTAGTCGACGGCCCAGGAGTCGATGCCGATCGAGTCGACCGGCCCGGCCTCGCGAAGCCCGTCGAGCACCCCCCGATAGAGGGCGAGGATGTCCCAGTGCAGGGTGCCGTCGACCCGGACCGGGCGGTTGGCGAAGCGGTGCGCCTCGGTCAGGCTGATCCGCTCGTCCTCGATCCGCGCCGTCATCACCCGGCCGCTGGAGGCTCCCAGGTCGACCGCCGCGTAAACGCTCATCTGTCACTCACCACTCGTGGTCAGGTGGCCGCCGCCGTTCCGTCCGCCGCTCAGCCGGTGGACTCGCGGGCGACCAGTTCGGGCTGGAACATGATCTGCCGGTGGGCGTGCTCGCCGGGGTTGCCGCACTCGTCCAGCAGCAGTTCGGTGGCGATCCGCCCGAGTTCGTAGGTGGGCTGACGGATCGAGCTCAGCGACACCGCCGAGGCCACCGCGAAGTCGATGTCGTCGTAGCCGATCAGGGCCACGTCGCCGGGCACGCCGACCCCGGCCTGGTGCAGGCCGCGCAGTACACCGAGGGCGAGCATGTCGTTGGCGCAGAAGATCGCCTCGGGCAGCCGCCCGGAGCGGACCAGCCGCTCCGCCGCCTCCTGGCCTGCCCGCGCGGTCATCGCGGGCATCTCCACCGTCTCCAGCGCGGTCGCCGGGGCGAGACCCGCGGCGGCGAGAGCCAGCTCCGCGCCCCGTCTGCGGTCCGCGCACTGCCGGATGGCCGGCGGGCCGGTGATGTGGTGGATGCTCCGCGCGCCGCGCTCCAGCAGGTGGCGGGTGGCCAGCCGGCCGCCCGCCACATCGTCGACGCTCACCGAGCACAGGTCGGGCCGGTACGCCGGATGGTCGACCAGCACCACGCTGATGCCGTGCTCGCGCAACCCGTCGAGCCGCCGGGGATCGTCGTCCGACGGCGTGATCAGCACGCCGCGTACCCGATGTTCGGCGAACACGCGCAGGTTGTGCTCCTCCTTGGTGCGGGAACCTCCCGAGTTGCCGAGGATCACCGCGTAGCCGAGCTCGCTGGCGACGTCCTCGGCGCCCGCGGCGACGTCGGTGAAGAACGGGTTGCCGATGTCCATGAGCGACAGCCCGATGGTCCGGCTGTGCCCGGCGCGCAGCGTCGAGGCGGAGCCGTGCCGGACGAAGCCGAGCTCGCGGATCGCGCGCCTGACGCGCTCCCGGGTCTCGGGGGCGACCCGCTCCGGCCGGTTGAGCACGTTGGACACCGTGCCGGGGGAGACCCCGGCGACCCGAGCGACCTCCTTGATGCCGACGCCGCTCACCTGCTGTCCCCCCTTGACCCGGCATAGATTAAAACGTGTTACACGATGTCGACAAGACCCTACTCAAAGATGACGATGGGCCCACCATCCCCTGCCTGCGTAGTTGTCGTAACGCGTTGGAAACGAGACCTTCACCACCCATTGACAATGTCTGACGCTGCGGTTTAGCGTCCGGTCAGTCTTCTAAAACGTTTTTAGAGCAGGGAAGGGGTGTGGCGCGGTGACCGCACCGGGCGAAGGAGAGGCGCCACTCGGGCCGTCCCCCGGCGGGGCCCCTCCGGTCCTGGCACTGGCCGGGGTCAGCAAGGCGTTCGGCGCCGTGCAGGCGTTGCGCGAGGTCTCTCTGAACCTTTACGCCGGAGAGGCGCACGCGCTCGCCGGGGAGAACGGCGCGGGGAAGTCCACCCTGGTGAAGACCCTGGCCGGGGTGCACCGTCCGGACACCGGGCAGGTCCTGCTGGACGGCGAGCCGGTGGAATTCGGCAGTCCCGCCGACGCCCAGCAGGCGGGCGTGGCCGTGATCTACCAGGAACCCACGATGTTCCCCGACCTGTCGGTCGCCGAGAACATCTTCATCGGCCGGCAGCCCAAGGCCGCGCTCCGCCGCATCGACCGCAGGGCCATGCACGGCCGGGCCGCCGAGCTGTTCGAACGACTCGGCGTGGCGCTCGACCCCGAGCAGCCGGCCCGCGGCCTGTCCATCGCCGACCAGCAGCTCGTGGAGATCGCCAAGGCGCTCTCCCGGGACGCCCGGGTGCTGATCATGGACGAACCCACCGCGGCGCTGTCCGGCAACGAGGTGACCCGGCTGTTCAACGTGGTCAAGGCGCTGCGCGAGCAGGGCTGCGCGGTGCTGTTCATCTCGCACCGCCTGGATGAGATCTTCGAGCTCTGCCAGCGGGTCACCACGCTGCGCGACGGCGGCTGGATCGCCAGCGAACCCGTCGCGGGCCTGACCCATGACGACCTGATCCGCCGTATGGTCGGCCGCGACCTCGACAACCTTTATCCCAAGCAGGAGACCGAGGTCGGCGAGGTCGCCCTCAAGGTCGGCCGGCTCACCCGTGAGGGCGTGTTCACCGACGTCTCCTTCGAGGTGCGGCGGGGCGAGATCGTGGCACTGGCGGGGCTGGTCGGCGCCGGGCGCAGCGAGGTCGCCCGGGCCATCTTCGGAGTGGACCGCTGGGACGCCGGGACCGTGGAGGTCAACGGAGAGCGGCTGCCGCCCGCGTCCCCGACCGCCGCGATGTCCGCGGGCCTGGCCCTGGTCCCCGAGGACAGGCGTCAGCAGGGGCTGGTGATGGACCACTCGATCGAGCGCAACATCGGCATCACCGGCCTGAAGGCGCTGCGCCGTGGCCCGGTGATTTCCCGGGCCGCCGAGCGGGACCGCGCCCGCGACTGGGCCATCCGGCTCCAGCTCAAGTTCAACCGGCTGTCGGACGCGGTGAACGTGCTCTCCGGCGGCAACCAGCAGAAGGTCGTGCTGGGCAAGTGGTTGTCCACCAAGCCCGATGTGCTCATCATCGACGAGCCCACCCGGGGCATCGACGTGGGCACCAAGGCCGAGGTACACCGCCTGCTGTCCCAGCTGGCCGCCGACGGGCTCGCCGTGCTGATGATCTCCTCCGACCTGCCCGAGGTGCTGGGCATGGCCGACCGGGTGCTCGTCATGCAGGAGGGGCGGCTCGTCGCAGAGATCCCGCGGGAGCGGGCCACCGAGGAGAGCGTGATGACCGCAGCGACCGGAGGGACCTCGTGATCGACAGGAACGAGGGCGCCGGAAAGCACGGTGCCCGGGTCATGCGGCGGACGGAGGAAGCCTCATGAGCGCCGTCACCGCCGGGCGGAGCACCCGGAACCTGGTGGACCTGGTCTTCCGGGCCCGCGAGCTGAGCATCGTGGCGGCACTGGCCGTCCTGGTCATCGTGACCGTGGGCGTCAACGGCAACTTCCTGTCCGAGCAGGGCGTCAAGGACATCTTCCTCAACGCCTCCATCCTGGTGCTGCTCGCCGTGGGCCAGTCCGTCGTGGTCATCACCCGCAACATCGACCTGTCCGTCGGCTCGGTCGTCGGCCTGGTGGCCTTTACCGTCGGAGACTTCCTCGCCGCCGACCACAGCAGGGGCATCGTCTTCGCGGTGGTCCTGGGCGTCGGGCTCGGCGCGCTCTGCGGACTGGTCAACGGCCTGCTGGTCAGTTTCGGCCGAGTACCGGCCCTGGTGGTGACGCTCGGCACGCTGTACGTGATCCAGGGCGTCGACCACTACATCGCCCACGGCAGGCAGATCAACGCCGTCGACCTCCCTCCGGCACTGCTGTCGCTGGGCAACGGCACGGTGTTCGGCATCCCGTACCTGCCGATGATCGCAGTCCTGGTGATGCTGGCCGTCGGCTACTACCTGCGCTCCTACGCCTCGGGCCGGGACTTCTACGCCATCGGCTCCAGCCCGGAGGCGGCGGCACTGGCCGGTGTGTCCGTGCGGCGCCGTGTCATGGCGGCCTATCTCTTCAGCGGTGCGCTCGCCGGCCTGGCCGGGGTGCTCTGGCTCTCCCGGTTCGGCACCGTCGTCGCCGACGCCGCCAACGGCTGGGAACTCCAGGTGGTCAGCGCCGTCGTGGTCGGCGGCGTGGCGATCACCGGCGGTGTCGGCACCGTATACGGCGCGGCCCTCGGCGCGCTGCTACTCACCACGATCACCAGCGCGCTGGTCGTGCTCAAGGTCAGCCCGTTCTGGCAGCAGGCCATCACCGGCGCGTTGCTGCTTCTGGCGATCAGCGTCGACCGGCTGCTCGCCCTGCGGGTCGCGAGGGTACTGCGGAGGAGGAACTTCCGAAATGGCTCCTGACGTGAAGTCCGCCACCGGCGCCGCGGACACGGCCGCTCCGCTCCTCGCCGGGCTGCCGGACCGTGGCTCGCCAGGCCGGTTCCTCCGCTGGGACGTGCTGGTCGGCCTGCTCCTGCTGCTCGTCTTCATCGGCGGCTCGGTGGGATCGCCCGGCTTCGCCGGCGTCGACAACCTGTCCTTCGCCCTTGGCGACCTCGGTGAGATCGCGTTGATCGCACTGGCGATGACCATGCTGGTCGTCGCCGCCGAGGTGGACCTGTCGGTGGCCTCCGTGCTCGGCCTGTCGAGCGCGCTGGTCGGCACCCTGTGGGACGCCGGCTGGGCGATCGAGACGATCATCCCGCTGGTGGTCGTGGTCGGGGCGGTATGCGGCCTTGTCAACGGTCTGCTGGTGACCAGGCTGGGACTGCCGTCACTGGCGGTGACGATCGGCACGCTGGCGCTCTACCGGGGCCTGGCCTACGTGGTGCTCGGGGACCGGGCCATCGCCGAGTTCCCGCAGCAGTACGTCTCCCTCGCCGTGGAGGATGTTCCCGGCACCCCGATCCCCTACCCGGTGGCGCTGTTCGTCCTGCTGGCGATCATCACCGGCGTCGTGCTGCACGCCACCGGATTCGGCCGCTCGCTGTTCGCCATCGGCGCCCAGGAGGAGGCCGCGCTGTTCGCCGGCATCCGGGTCAAGCGCATCAAGCTCATCCTGTTCGTGCTCTCCGGCACGGTCGCCGCCTTCGCCGGAGTGGTCTTCACCCTCCGCTACGGCAGCGCCCGCGCCGACAACGGCATGGGCCTGGAGCTGGCCGTCATCGCGGCCGTCCTGCTGGGCGGCGTCGACTTCGACGGCGGCAAGGGCACCCTCGGCGGGGTGATCGCCGGAGTGCTGCTCATCGGCCTTCTCCGCAACCTGCTCATGCTCAACGACGTGTCGACGGAGATCCAGTCGATCGTCACCGGACTCCTCCTGATCATCTCGGTGATCACCCCGCGTCTCGTTGCCGTCATAGGGCAACGCCGGCGCCGCCCGTCACCTGTCCCATCGCCCACACCCCCCGCATCCTGAGGAAGAACAGATGTTCACTGTTTCGCGAAGGTCCGCCTCGGCCGCGGTCATGGCCGGTCTGCTCTCGCTCGGGCTCGCCGCCTGCGGCGGCGGCACCACCAAGGA
>NZ_JBSFWD010000106.1:0-14109 GCF_053592655.1 Streptosporangium sp. NPDC002607 | reverse complement strand
GGCTGCGGGGGTGGATGTGGTCGAGGTTGAGCGGTAGGCCGCTCGCGCCGCAGTAGGCGCAGGTGCGCCCCCACTTGGCCAGCAGGTATTCGCGGGCCTCGTACCCGGCGAGAGTGCCCTGCTGATATTCGGCTCCTTCGAGCGGCCGCCCGGCCGACAGGGCATGGGTGTCGAAGGAGACCTTCTCCACATGCACGGCGGCCACGGGCGCCCACCGGGCCAGCCGCACCACCCACGACACGGTGGTCTCGACGCGGTGGCGTAGCGACGGCGCGAGCCACCCCTGCGGCCTGGTGCGGTTGAGGAACCGGGGGGCGCGGTAGCGCAGGTTCCGCGACCGCCTACCTCGCCGGTACGCGGCCCGCGAGGCGAGTCTGTCGCGGATCAGCATGCCCCGGTGGTCGAGCTGGATCGCATACCGTCCGGCCCGGCTCCCGTCATGATCGGTGAACACGGCCAGGCCGGTGTGCTTGGAGCCGGGGTCGATACCGACCTGCACGCCCGCCACGGTGGAGTCGGCAGCCGACCGGTCCTTGAGGCGGATGACGAACGGGGTGTGGCGGTGAACCACCGCCCGCCCGGCCGCCAGCAGGCGGCGGGCGCGGGCGGGGTGGCAGGGGTCGAGCGGGTGGCCGTGCCTGTCGAGGACGAACACGATGGGGTGAACCTCACGGTCCGCTCCCTCGGACGCCGAAGCGTCCTCGGGGTGACGCCGGTGCGGCGGTGTAGCCGAACCGATCTCCCCTCGCCCAGGTTCCATGCCGGTGCCCGGCGTCGCCGGGAGTCCGTGAGCCGTTTCGTGCCCACCCTCGGGCGTGTCTGCTCCCACGGATTCCAGAGCGGCAGGCTGAGGAAGCACCTGCCGGTGGGTCTGCTCACTTACATGAAACGTAGCCATCTGGATCACACCTCCACTTCGTGACGGCTAGGGCTGGTCAACGCGGGACTTCGAAGCGCATCACTGCGCCTCAAGCCCCCTCCTTCAGGAGGGGGTCGTTGACGGCTTCGAGTGACGATCGCCGGGGCGAGAGTGAAGGGCGTGGTCGAGGAGGCCCAGGGGTGGGGAGCCGAGGTCGAACATCGCGGTGTGGAAGCGTTTAAGGCCGAAGTCGGGGCCCCAGGCGGTTCTGGCGCGGTCGCGGAGGTCGAGGATCTCCAGCTTGCCCCAGGTGTAGCGGCCGTAGGTGGGGTCGAAGGTGGCCCGCGCCGCCTCGGAGCCGGCCGCCGAGCCGACGATGTGGGTGTCGGCGGCGAAACGGCGGGCGGCCTCCTCGACGGTCATCGCACCGGAGTGCACGCCGATCGCGCAGGCCAGCCGGGTCACCCTGATCAGTGCCTCCAGCCAGACGCCGATCTCGAAGCGCGGGTCCTCCGGCGCGAAGCCCTCCTCGACGCAGAGCTCCTCGGCGTAGTGCGCCCAGCCCTCGACGAAGGCCAGCGACATCAGCGTCCGCCGCACGTCTGAGCGGGCGCGGCGGAGCGCTCGGCCGTGCGAGAAGTGCCCGGGGGCGACCTCGTGCACGTTGATCGCGGGGAGCGTGGTCTCGCTGAAGACCTCCAGCCACTCCTCGATGTCGCCCCGCGGCCACGAGGGGTCGGGCGGGGTGATGTGGTACCACGAGGGGCCGTCGGGCTCGCCGGGCGCCGAACAGCTGATCATGGCCATGGCCCACCGGCGCGACTCGGGCGCGATACCGACCAGGCACTCCCCGTCGTGGTAGGGCACCAGGTCCTTCTCCCTGGTGAAGGCGATGGCGCTCTCGGTGCCGATCCTGGCCGCCTCGATCACGCCCTCCGGGCCGGGGTGCTGCTTGACGAGCTCGCGCGCCACGTCCAGCGGCGGCCGATCCCCGAATCCCAGCGCCGCGCAGGACTCCGCCAGCCTGGCCATCAGCCGGTCGCGCTCGGCGTCGGCGCGCTCGGCCAGCCGTCCCAGGTCGACCGGGAGGCCGTCACCGACGCCCATCAGCCGGGTGAGACCGGCGGCGCCGAGCGAGGCGTCCGGGTCGCCGGAGTGCGCGGCCTTCTCGACGTGCTCCACCAGCCGGGCGTGCGCCCTGAACGCCGCCTCGCGCACGCTCTCCTTCGCGTCGCGGGGCACCCCGGCGGCCAGGCCGCGTACCGCCCCGAGCAGCGCGGTCGCGACGGGGGCGCTGAGCAGGTCGAGCGAGGCGACCGCGTTGTCCACCGCCTCCGGCCAGCGGGCGAGGTGGGCCTGCTTGGCGGCGTTCCGCTCGGCCTCGGGGGCGTACTCGCGGTCGTAGGTGGCCAGGTCCAGGTTGCCCACGTGCTCCATGGGGCTGCGCCGGTGCAGCTCCAGCTCGGCGAACTGCACCCGCGCGGCCTCCTCGAAGATCTGCAGGTGCGCCGCGTCATAGGGATCCTCGGGCAGCGGCCCCTGACCGAGCGCGGCCAGCCCGGCGCGCACCCCCGCCGGCGACAGGTCCTGGATCAGGCCGTCGTACTCGTGCCGCCCGGCCATTTCCCGGACACCGGAGACATTGAGGTCGCACACCGCCCGGAGGCGGCCGTCGAGTTCGGTCATGGTCGCGACGCTATATCAGGACGGGTTCCAGGGGACCTGGCACGGCGTCCGCACCGGGATTCACCGGTTCACCCGTTCACCGGGGACCAGCCCTCCTGGATTCAGGGATTCTCCAGTTCGGCGATCCGGTCGAGCAGTGCCTCCAGCGTCTTGTCGTCCGTGGCCGGGGCCATGACGGTCACCCGCAGGTGGCGGACCCCGCCGATCTCCGCCGAGGTCAGCTGGAAGGCGCCGTCCGCCATCAGGCGCTCGCGGACGTCCGCCGGGTCGGCGGTGCCGTACCTGAAGCAGACGATGTTGCTCTCCGGCTCGTACGGGCACTCGAAGCCCGGCCGCTCGCGGGCCAGCTCCCAGAAGCGGTGCGCGGTGGCGTACTGCCGCGCGACGTGCTCGCCCAGGCCGCGCTCGCCCCGCCAGGCCAGGTTGAGGAAGATCTTCAGGCCCAGCTCGGCCTTGCTGCACTCCACGGTCCTGCCGATGAGGTCGAAGCCCTGCTCCCCGTAGAACAGGTAGCTGGCCCGCTGCTGGAAGGCCGCGTCCAGGTCGCCCTCACGCCGGGTCAGCACCGCGGCGGCCAGGCTGGAGGTACGCAGCATCTTGTGCGCGTCCCAGATCAGCGAGTCGGCGAGTTCGATCCCGTCGAGCAGGTGGCGGTGCTCGGCGGCCAGCAGCGCCGAGGCGCCGTGGGCGCCGTCCACGTGGAACCAGACACCGCTCTCCGCGCAGAACTCGCCGATCCCGCGCAGGTCGTCGTAGAGCCCGGTCCCGGTCGCGCAGGCGTTCGCCACCAGGGCCATCGGCCGCCGCCCGGCCTCACGTACCCGTGCCAGGGCATCCGGCAGGCGGGCGACGTCGACCCTGCCGAGCCCGTCCACGTCCAGCGGCATGACCGCGCGCTCCCCCAGCCCGAGGATCGCGGCCGCGCGGCTGAGCGAGTAGTGCGCCGCGGCGGGGGCGAGCAGGGCGAGGTCACCGGGGACGCCGTCGGTCCACGCGTCGGGGGCGACCGCCGCCCGCGCGGCCAGCAGCGCGGTGAGGTTGGCCAGCGAGCCGCCGTGGGTGAGGACCCCGCCGCCCGCCTCGCCGAACCCGACCTTGCCCAGCATCCAGCGCAGCACCTCGAACTCGACGGTCGCCGCCGAGGCGCCCATCTCGTAGACCGCCATCGGGTTGTTGGTCGCGCCGTGCACGAAGTCGGCGAGCGCGGCGGGGAAGTCGGGCGCGGCGATCTGATGTCCCAGGTAGGCCGGGTGGTGCATCCGGGTGCCCTCGGCGAGGTAGCCGCGCAGGAACTCCCCGTGGCTCTCCGCCGTCATCCCGCCCTCGCGGATCCACCGGGCGAGCCCGAGCCGCTCGGCCAGCTCGCCCGGGGGCCTGCGCCGGATGACCGGCACCGCCCCCGCCTGGCTCTCCGCCACGTAGGCGGCCAGCTCATCGACGGTCACCCCGGCCGCGCGCGCGAACTCCTCAACATTCCACATCACATCGGGATACTGCTCGAATTCACCACACCCCGCCAACCGAGCCGAACGCGCACCTCACCAAGTGCCCTTAGGTGATGTCCACGATGGGGAGGCGGAGGGCGCCGGGGGCGGTGGTGGGGACGGTGGGGTTGGCGGGGGCGACGGGGGTCAGGCGGGCGTACGGGGAGCCCTGGGCGGGGCGGGGGTCGGCCTCTCCCCGGTTGGGCCAGAAGGCCATCGCGCGCTCGGCCTGGGCGGTGATGGTGAGGGAGGGATTGACGCCGGGGTTGGCGGAGACCGCGGAGCCGTCGACGACGTGCAGGCCCGGATGGCCGTGGACGCGGTGGTAGGGGTCGATCACCCCGGTCTCCGGCCCGGCGCCGATGGCGCAGCCGCCCAGGAAGTGGGCGGTGGCCGGGATGTCGAACAGGTCGAGCCAGGTGCCGCCCGGCATGCCGCCGATCTCCTCGGCCGCGTGCCGGACGAACTCGTGCCCGGCGGGCAGCCAGGTGGGGTTGGGCTCGCCGTGGCCCCGCCCTGAGCGGAGCCTGCGGCCGAAGAGCCCCCTGCGCATGGACAGGGTGATCGAGTTGTCCTTGGCCTGCATGACCAGCGCGATGATCGTGCGCTCGGACCAGCGGCGGTGGTCGAACAGCCTCGGCACCAGGTGGGGCCTGCGCAGGGCCTCGCCGAGGAACTTGAGCCAGCGCGGCGCTCCGCCGCCGTCGATGAGCAGGGTGCGGAGCAGGCCCATCGCGTTGGAACCGTCGCCGTAGCGGACCGGCTCGATGTGCGTGTGGGCGTCGGGATGGATGGAGGAGGTGATCGCCACCCCGTGGTTGAGCTTCTCCCCCTTGACCGACGGGCGCTCGAAGCCGAGCAGGGCCTCGGAGTTGGTCCTGGTGAGGGTGCCCAGCCGGTCGGAGAGCCGGGGCAGGGTCCCGGCGGCCTTGAGCCGGTGCAGCAGGCGCTGGGTGCCGTACGTCCCCGCCGCGAAGATCACGTGCTCGGCGGTGAACGCGCGGCGGCGCCAGGGCGCGCCCGTCCGGTGCGTCTCGACCCGGTAGCCGCCGCCGGCCGGGACGACCGAGGTGACCGTGGTCTCGGGCAGGACCGTGGCCCCGGCCCCCTCCGCCAGGTAGAGGTAGTTCTTGACCAGCATGTTCTTGGCCCCGTGGCGGCAGCCCGTCATGCACTCGCCGCACTCGGTGCAGCCCCTGCGGCGCGGCCCCGCGCCCCCGAAGTAGGGGTCGTCCACCTCGACGCCCGGAGGGCCGAAGAAGACGCCGACCGGGGCCAGGTGGAAGGTGTCGCCCACGCCCATCCGCTCGGCGACGGTGCGCATCACCTCGTCGGCCCTGGTGACCGTCGGGTTGAGCACCACGCCCAGCATCCGCCTGGCCTGGTCGTAGTAGGGGGCGAGCTCGGCCTTCCAGTCGGTGATGCCCGACCACTGGGCATCCTGGAAGAACACCTCCGGCGGCTCGTAGAGGGTGTTGGCGTAGACCAGGGAGCCCCCGCCGACCCCGGCGCCCGCCAGGACCATGACGCCGGTGCCCTTCTGGCCGCGGAGCAGGTGGATGCGCTGGATGCCCTTCATGCCCAGCCCCGGCGCCCACAGGAAGTCACGGGCCCGCCAGGAGGTCTTGGGGAGCGTGCCCTCGTCGAAGCGGCGCCCCGCCTCCAGCACCGCGACCCGGTAGCCCTTCTCGGTCAGCCGCAGCGCGGAGACGCTCCCGCCGAAGCCGGAGCCGATCACCAGCACATCATGGTCGAACACGACGACTCCCTCTCAGACGACGGTCTTCGATGACGACCTCCGGGGACGCCTCGCGTGATCCATGCCTCACTTCAGATGGAGCGCCTTCATGACCCTGAGCGCGCCCGCGAGGGTGTCGGCGTACTTCTCGTACGCCATGCCGAGGATCGGCTCGAAGCCCAGCCAGGACGCCTGGCTGGAGACGGTCTGCGCCTCGGTGTACCTCAGCAGCCCCTCGGCGCCGTGCCGGCGGCCGAGCCCCGAGGCCTTCATCCCGCCCATGGGCGCGTCGTAGGAGGCGTAGGCCGAGGCGTACCCCTCGTTGATGTTGACGGTGCCCGCCTTGATCCGGGAGGCCAGCGCGCGCCCGCGTGACAGGTCGCGGGTCCAGATGGAGGCGTTGAGCCCGTAGGAGGTGTCGTTCGCCTTCTCGACCGCCTCGTCGTCGTCGCCGAAGCGGTAGATCGCGACCACGGGGCCGAAGGTCTCGGCGCGGCAGAGCTCCATGCTCTCGTCGACGCCGGTCAGGACGGTGGGCTCGTAGAACAGCGGGCCGAGGTCGGGGCGGGCCTTCCCGCCGGCCAGCACCCTGGCGCCCTTCGCGACGGCGTCGTCCACCTGGGCGCCGACCGCCTCCAGCTGCCGCAGCGAGGAGAGCGAGCCCATCTGCACGCTCCAGTCGAGTCCCGCGCCGAGCCGCATGTTCCTGACCTGCCGGACGAACTTCTCCACGAAGGCGTCGTGCACCGAGTCGTGGACGTAGAGCCGCTCGATCGACAGGCAGAGCTGCCCCGCGTTGGTGAAGCAGGCGCGCAGCGCGCCCTGGGTCGCGGTGTCGAGGTCGGCGTCGTCGAGTACCAGCATCGGGTTCTTGCCGCCGAGCTCCAGCGAGCAGCCGATCAGTCGCCTGGCGGCCTCCTCGGCGATCTTCCGGCCGGCCCGGGTGGAGCCGGTGAACGCCACGTAGTCGGCGCCGTCGATCAGCGGGTCGCTCACCTCGGCGGGTTCGCCGAGGACGACCTGCCAGATCTCGCGGGGCATGCCGAGGGAGGCCAGCAGGTCGATGGTCCACAGCGTGGACAGCGCGGTCTGGGTGTCGGGCTTGTGCACCACCGCGTTCCCCGCGAGCAGCGCGGGGACGGCGTCGGTGACACCGAGCGAGAGCGGGTAGTTCCACGGCGAGATCAGGGCCACCGTTCCCCGGGGCCGGCGCGCCTCGACGGTCCTGGTGGCCACGGGCAGTATCCCGGCCCGCGATCTGGTCTCCAGCAGGCCGGGGGTCCGCCGCGCGTAGTAGAGGGAGCAGCCCGCGACGTCGAGCACCTCCTCGAAGGCGTGCCTGCGCGCCTTGCCGGTCTCCCACTGGACCACGTCGAGGATCTCCTCGCGCCGGTCGAGGATGGCGTTGTGCAGGCGGAGGAAGGGCTCGGCCCGCTCCCTCACGGGCAGCGCCGCCCATGCCCGCTGCGCCTCCCGCGCCGCGGCGTGCGCGGCGCGGACGTCGTCGGCGGTGGAAATGGGCAACTCGGCGAGCACCTCGCCGGTGAACGGCGCCGTGATCTCCTGCGTCTTGCCGGCGGAGGTCACGTGCGGTACGACACGTTCGATCATGCGGGGGTCGAGGGCCCGTGTCATTTCAGGGGGAACGGCCATGTTCGCAGGGTAATCGCGGGAGGCGGGCCGTGGCTACTCACGGGTAGCGAAGCATTGAACCACACCCCCTTCCGATCCGTCGTAGTGGCATGAGGACATCGATTCGTACAGCCGGCGCGGTCACCCTCGCCGCGGCCCTGCTCGCCACGGCGTGCAGTTCTACGGAGACGAAGAGCGGTGCCGGACCCGCGGCACCGGTCACGTTGGGGAACATCAGGCTGGTCTCCTACAGCGGCTGCGACGACATGCTGGCCGGGCTGCGCGCGGCGACGGCGAAGAACGTCGGCCCGTGGGGCCTCGGCGGCCCCCCGATCCTGTACGCGGAGGCGCGGTCGGACGCCGCCGCCAAGGTCGGCGGCGCGGCGCCGCCCGAGCACTCCACCACGAACACGCACGAGGCCGGGGTCGACGAGCCCGATCTGGTGAAGACCGACGGCGACCGGGTGATCACCGTGAACCGCGGCGTGCTCAGGGTGGTGGACACCGCGACCAGGAAGGTCACCGGCACGCTCAAGCTGGTGGACGCCGAGCAGGCGTGGGCCCCGGCCGACCTGCTGGTCAGCGGGGACAGGGCGCTGGTGCTCTTCTCCGGCGGCGGAATCATCCCGTACGGCGCGGTGGCCAAGCGCGCGCCGAGCCCGGGGCCGCGCTACGTCCTCGTCGACCTGTCCGGGGAGCCGAAGGTGATCGGCTCGCTCACCCCGGACGGCTCCCACGTGGATGCCAGGATGGTCGGCTCGACGGTGCGGATCGTGGTCCGCAGCCAGCCGCGGATCGACTTCCCCGACACCGGGTCCGACATCGTGGACAACGAGCGCACCCGGCGGAACATGGAGGTCGTCGCCAGGGCACCGATCGAGGCGTGGCTGCCGAAGTACGAACTGACGTCGGCGACCGGCGTCACCTCGGACCACACCGTCGACTGCGAGCGGGTCAGCCACCCCGCGGAGTACACCGGGACGTCGATGCTGACGGTGCACACCCTCGACCTGTCGCAGGCGCTCGCCGAGACGGCCCCGATCAGCGTGGCCGCCGACGGCGACACCGTCTACGGGACGGGCTCCAGCCTGTACGTGACCAGCAACCCGCACTGGTGGTGGCCCAGGCCGATCGAACCGGCGATCGTCGAGGAGGCCCCGGCCGCCACTCCCACGGTCGCCGCGACCCCGGCCGCCGCCTCGGGCCTGGACCCCGCTCCGACCCTGCTCCCGGAACCGGCCCCGACCCCCACGCCGAGTGACACCCCGCCGCCGAGTGACACCGTCTCGCCGACGCCGGCGGCGACACCGGAGGAGCCTCCGGAGGAGACCGAGGTCCACCGGTTCGACATCACCGTGGCCGGAGCCCCCCGCTACGTCGCCTCGGGCAAGGTGCCGGGCAGGCTGCTCAACCAGTACTCCCTGTCCGAGCACGAGGGGCACCTGCGGGTCGCCACCACCTCGACCGTCGGGCAGGACAGCTCCAGCGCCGTCTACGTGCTCAAGGCCGACACCCTGGCCAGAACCGGCGAGGTCGGCGGTCTGGGGCAGGGCGAGCGGATCTACTCGGTCCGCTTCATCGGCCCCGTCGGCTACGTGGTGACGTTCAAGCAGGTGGACCCGCTCTACACGCTCGACCTGCGCGACCCGGCGGCGCCGAGGAAGACCGGCGAGTTGAAGATCACCGGCTACTCGGCCTACCTGCACCCGGCGGGTGACGGGCGGCTGATCGGTGTGGGCCAGGAGGCCAGCGAGAAGGGCCGCACGCTCGGCACCCAGGTCTCCCTGTTCGACGTCAGCGATCCGGCCGACCCGCGCCGCCTGTCGCAGATGTTCCAGAAGGACTCGGGCTCGGAGGCCGAGTGGGACCCGCACGCCTTCCTGTACTGGGCCAAGACCGGGACGGCGGTCCTCCCGCTGAACTCCTGGACGGGCACCGAGCAGACCAACGGGGTCGCCCTGGTCCTCAACATCGGTGATTCCGCCGTCACCAGGACCGGCACGGTCGTCCACCCCAAGCCCAAGCCGGTCAACGACACCCGCTTCGCCCCCTACGACCCGGGCATCCGCCGCTCTGTCGTGATCGGCGACAGCCTGTGGACGGTCTCCGACCTCGGCCTCAAGGTCAGCGACCTGAAGGACCTGGCCGACCAGGCCTGGATTCCCTTCTCCTGACCTTTCGAAAGCACCCGCCCCGCGCCCCCGCCTCACCGGCGGGGGCGCACTGAACGTCCCTATTACACCGACATGTCAGCCTTTACAAGATCTTGTCATGACACTTGAATAAGTGTTACCTCTTGCGCAACACACGTGATCCGCGTGTGGCATGGCCAACGACGGCCATCTCTCCGCAGGAGGATCGGTGTCGACCAGACCCTGGTTACGCATCACCGTCATCGCCGCCGCGACCGCGGCGCTCGCCCTTCCGCTGCCGGGAATCGCCCAGGGCGAACCCGGCGCCCAGCCCCCCAAGGCCCACGACTTCCAGGCCGAACAGGGCGCCAAGCCCGACCTGGACAACCGGCGCGGCAGCGTCGCGCCCCCGGCCTCGCTCTCCAGGTCGGCGGCGAGCACCGCGACGATCCGGTGGAACGCCCTCGGCACCCCCGCCGTCGTCACCGGCTCCGCTCCCCTCGCCGAGGGCCTCGGCACCGACCCCGAACAGGCCGCGCGGGCCTATCTCAAAGCGAACGAGAACCTCTTCGGCCTCTCCGGCGAGGCGGTGGACGCGCTGGAGAAGATCGCCGTCAACCCGATAGGGGACGGGTACGCCGTACTGCTCAGGCAGAGGTTCGGCGACCTGCCCGCAGGCGTGGACGGGCAGGTCGCGGTCGGCGTGAAGGACGGCAAGGTCCTGCATGTCACCTCGACGCTCTCCCGCTCCTCCGAGGCCCCTCCCGCCGCCAGGCTCACCGAACAGCAGGCGCTGGAGATCGCGGCCAGGGACGGCGGGATCGACCTGGCCACGGCCACCGTCAAGAAGGCCACCGCCACGGCGGTGCCCGCCCCCGACGGGACGCACAACGCGTTCCAGGTCGTCCTGATCGGCGGCGGCGAGGGTGAACCGGCCGCGTACACCACACACGTCGACGCGGTCAGCGGCGAGATCCTGACCCGCGAGAACCTGGTGGACCACCACAGCGCGCCCGACGACCCCACCTGGAAGGCGTTCCCCGCCAACCCGCCGGGCGACTACTCCTCCACCGACACCCGCAAGACCTGGTGCCCCGCCGCGGGCCCCGGCTGCGACCTGGTCGGGGCCGACCCGGCCACCGGCAAGGCCTGGGACCTGACCCACGCCACGGACACCTCGACGAGCACCAGCGTCGGCAACGCCGCCAAGACCGTGGAGAACCGCGCCAGCGGCGACGCGTTCTCGGTGGGCACCCGGAGCAACGTGGCCACGCCGAACCGCCAGTACGCCTATCCGTGGACCAACAGGTGGTACACCGCCAAGTGTGACCCGGCGGCGCTGGACGAGCCCGGCGAGGCCGACCTCGAAGCCGCCATGACCAACCTGCACGTCATGCACAACCGCATGCACGACTGGTCCTACCGGCTCGGGTTCACCGAGACCGCCTGGAACATGCAGAACGACAACGGCGGGCGCGGCGGTCTCGGCGGCGACCCCGAGCAGGGCAACGCGCAGGCGGGCGCCCGGGTGCTCAGCGTGCGCGACAACGCCAACCAGATCACCGGTCCCGACGGGATCGCCCCCATCACCAACATGTACCTGTGGCAGCCGATCGCGGGCTCGTTCTACTCCCCCTGCGTGGACGGCGACTACGACATGTCGGTGATCGGGCACGAGTACACCCACGCGATCTCCGGCCGCATGATCGCCGGCCCGAACGCCGGGTGGAGCGGTGCCCAGGCCGGGGCCATGAACGAGAGCACCTCCGACCTGTTCGCGATGGAATATCTCGCCGAGTACGGCTTCCGCCCCGCGGGCGACACCCCTTCCGTCACCGGCGGCTACGTCACCGGCGACAAGAAGGCGGGCATCCGCAACTACGACATGGCCACCTCACCGCTGAACTACAGCGACATCGCCTACGACCTCGTCGGCCAGCAGGTGCACGCCGACGGCGAGATCTGGTCGGCGACCCAGTACGACGTGCGCAAGGCGTTCCTGAAGAAGTACGGCGAGGGCACCCCGGCCAGGCAGAAGGCGTGCGCCGACGGCCAGACCCCGCTCGACCAGTGCCCGGGCAACCGCCGCTGGGCGCAGGTCTCCTTCGACGCGCTGCTGCTGATGGCCTCCGGCGCGGTCAGCTACGTCGACCACCGCGACGCGCTGCTCGCGGCCGACGCCATCCGCTTCGGCGGCGCCAACCAGGCGATCATGTGGCGGGCGTTCGCCGAGCACGGCCTCGGCCAGGGTGCGGCGAGCACCGGGCCGAACGACCCCGATCCGACGCCGAGCTTCGTCGACCCGGCGGGGAAGAACGGGAAGCTCCAGCTCAAGCCGTTGCTTGAGGCCAAGGACGCGGCGCTTCGGCTGTACGTCGGCGACTACGAGGGCCGCGTCGTGCCGGTGGCCGACACCGACCCGGCGACCGAGCTCGGCGACACCGTCGAGATGACCCCGGGAGTCTACGACTTCGTGGTCGCGGGCAACGGGTTCGGGCACACCCGGGTGAAGTACGCGGTGCTGCCCGGCGTGAAGCTGCCGCTGCCGCTGGCGGTGCCGAAGAACGTCGCCTCTGCGGCGCTTGGCGCCACGGCGACGGGTGACGGCGTCAACCACGGCAAGCTGATCGACGAGACCGAGGCGACGAACTGGGCCTCGCTCACCGGACCGGTCAAGGGTAAGGCCGTCACCGTGGACCTGGCCGGGACCGCCCCGGTGAAGGTCCGCCGGGTGCAGGTCAGCGCCATGCTCCGGCCCAGCGTCAACGACCCGGCCGACCCCGGTGGCCAGAACCGCTTCAGCGCCCTGCGCGCCTTCGAGGTCCTGGCCTGCAACGCCACCAAGAAGGACTGTTCCTCGCCCGCGTCCTTCTCGGTCGTCTACACCAGCCCCGCCGACGCCTTCCAGACCCGCCTGCCGCGCCCCCGGGGCGCCGACCTGCTCATCAAGTCCTTCAAGATCCCGACGACCACCGCGACCCACCTGACCCTGCGGGCCGTCTCCACCCAGTGCACCGGCAACCCGCTCTACGCCGGTGAGCAGGACGCCGACCCCAACTCCGCCACCGACTGCGGCACCGCCAGCCCCGCCAGGGACCAGCTGCGCGCCGCCGAGTTCCAGGCCTTCACCCGCTAAGTGATCGAGTCCAAGGGGAATCAGTGATCGTAGGCGGTCCGTGAGCGCGGTGCGGCCTGGCCGGTGGTGTGGTCGTGCCACGAAACGGCGGTCAGCGCGAGAGAACACTGCGGGATGCGGATGATCACTCCCTCAGGAGTACGACCACTGTGGCGTTCCAGGTCGAGTCGGCCCTTCAAGGTCTGATTGACCGACTCGACCTGACGCAGCGGTGTGAACGACTGCGGCCCGCCCGCGAAGGTTCGTCCTCGCGGGCGGGCCGCGACGGATCACCCCCGAAGAAGCCGGAGCGACGGCGGACAAGCCCAGGTACTGGGGCTACGCAGGCCGCGACGAGCCCAACGAACTCATGGTTCGTCCCCTACTCACAGACCCGCGCGGGAAGGATCGGATCAGACGTGGGTGACCAGGAGGGTCACGCCGGCCTCGCCGCCGCAGTCGACGAAGACGGGGCCGACACCGTTGCCGATCTTGCGGGAAAGGGTCGCCTTGGCCACGAACTTCTTCGGGTTGTCGTCGATGATACGGATGTTCTCCAGCGACGGCACGCCGCCATACGCGCCGCTGACCACGGCCTTGAGCCCCTTACCCCCGCCGCAGTGGCCGGTGATCGTCAGCTCCTCGCCTCGCTTGGCGGTGGGGTTGGGGCTGACCTGGACGACCGCCCTGGCACCCTTCGGCGGCTTCGGCGCCGCCGCCTCGGCTGCGATCTTGCCGGTCGTGCCGACCTTGTCGCTGGCGAACGCGCCGCCGGCGCCCAGTCCGAGAACCCCGACCGTCAGGCTCGCCCCGACGATCACGGCGATCATTCCCTTGTTCATGGTGACTCCTTCGCGAAAGTCTTCCCGGCCCGTATGGCCCTGGTGATCCCTTGTCCATCCGGGATCTACTCGGTGAGTAGCCGAGGGGGCCGCCCCGGGTTCTCATCCGGCTGGACTGTGACATGGATCACGGCCGGATGCGGTCCGGCGGTGACCGCGACGGTCACGGTGAGCGTCGCCGGAACCGGGTCGGCCGGCTGTGAAGGCCGAGCACCCGGGCGGAGGTCTGCCGGCGCGTCGGCACGGGTCCGCCCGCGACCCTCCAGGCGATTGATTTCAAGAGGTGGCGGCACAGAGGCACAGACGCGGAGAGAGGACGAGGGGGTGCGCGCCCAGTTCGTGACAGCCGAGACGGACACCCTGGCAACCGCGCTCTACGTGCGTGTGGACGACCTGCTGAGGGCTTCGCCCGATCTGCGCCCGTGCCGGCCCGGGACCGCCCTGGCCCCGACACGGCAGCTTGCGTGACCGCGCGGTCCGCGGGCCGGCGTCCGGCCTTGAGGCGCGCTCCGGACGGTCACACCGGCTTAGGCCCTGTCCTGCGGATCTTTTGCCTACTGCGGTCGGTCAGGCGGCGCCTCGCCGCGTTGTCGTCGGTCACCGCAGCACGCTGCGGCTCCC
>NZ_JBSFWD010000105.1:0-14309 GCF_053592655.1 Streptosporangium sp. NPDC002607 | reverse complement strand
CCCACAGCGCATGCGGCACATGGCTGGCCAGCTCACCAACGGCCGTGCCCGGCCCCGAAGGGCCGGGAAGAACGGCTAGACCTTGAACGACATGGTGATGAACGTACCCGCGGCCCCGGTCTCGAACTTGATGTCGGAGCTGACCATCCGGGCCACCCACAGGCCCATGCCGCTGGTCGCGTGCGGCCCCGGGGGCGTCTCCCCCGGGGAGGGCCCGGGGTCCCACTGCCCCTCGTCGTGGATCTCCACGACGAGGGTCCGGCCGACGGTCCACATCCGCAGCATGGCCTTGGCGCTGGTGTGGCCGTGGGTGACCGCGTTGGTGGCCACCTCGTTCAGCGCCACCAGAAAATCGGCGAGTCCGTCCTGTGACATGCCGCTCCGCACGGCCTGGGCGGCGGCGAAGTCGCGCACGTCGGGAAGATCGGGAAGGCAGAAGGCGAGTTCGGCCACCGCGGTCCCCGCGGGAGAAATCCTGGAACGGGCGCCACTCGCCGTGAAGCGAGCCGGACGAACACCGTCCTCGTTCACCCGAGATCCGCCTCCCCTGTCCCGGTCCGCTGTCGTCCTCAGCATCCGGGATTCGTTCAAAGGCACCTTACGCCACGTCCGTTGTCGCCGACTGAGGTGCCCGGTAACAGACTGTGTATTCAGCATTCGGCGACAAGTTCCGCACGGAGCTGGTCGAGCACCTTTCGCAGGATACGGGAGACGTGCATCTGGGAGATCCCGAATTCCGCGGCGATCTCGGCCTGGGTCATGTTTCCGAAGAAGCGCAGCAGCAGGATGTTCTTCTCACGCGTCGGCAGCTTGTCGATCAACGGCTTGATCGCCTCGCGGTCCACGAGGGTGCCCAGCGCGTCGTCCTCCTCGGGGATGACGTCGCCAAGCGCCGCCGCGTCGTCGTCGGCGCCGAGGGGGGCGTCCAGCGAGAGCGCGCTGTAGGCGGCGGAGGCGTCGAGGGTGAGCAGGACGTCCTCTTCGGAGATGTGCATCTTCACAGCCAGCTCGGCGACCGTGGGGGCACGGCCGAACTCCTGGCTGAGGTCGGCTACCAGGCGGTTCAGCTCGGCCCTGCGCTCCTGGTAGACGCGGGGGACGCGAATGGCCCAGGTGCGGTCGCGGAAGTGGCGCTTGACCTCACCGGTCATGGTGACCACGGCGTAGCCGCGGAAGGGATGCCCGAGGGTCGGGTCGAAGCCGTTGATGGCCTTCATCAGCCCCACGTACGCGGCCTGCAGAAGATCCTCCATCGGCTCGCCGCGGTAACGGTAGCGGCGGGCGATCTCCATGGCGAGGTGGCGGTGCATCTCGACGATGCGCTCACGCAGGCGCTCGGCTCGGTGGTCGGAGACCTCGGGCAGGGACATCTCGGCGAGGAGGTCCTCAGCGGTCATGTCGGTGATGTCGAGTGCCTGAACAGACATTGCTGCTCCCTGGTATTACTGTCGGGCGAGCCGACCACGGAGCAACGTCCGGGCAGACGGCATCGCCTCGACTGATTTTCGAGGCGAGGCCCTCTGCTGGACCTCTGGTTCCACTATTCCCCTGAATCCTGGAGTATTACTCGCCCGCAGGTAACAGTAAGGTTGCTAATCGAATGGTGCGAGGAGGCTCTGAGTGACGGTGTCGGAGAACGGCGAGAGATCTGCAGCCCTGACTCTCACGTCGGCGCTCGTCAGTGGGATCAACGTGATCCGGGTGACGGGCCTGCTGGACGCGACGACAAGGGACCAGTTCGCCGACTACCTGGCGGCACAGACGAGCGAGCACGGCCTGGACATGGCACTGGATCTGGGCGGCGTGACCTTCATGGACTCGCGGGCGTTGGGGCTGATCGTCCACCACTGGCAGGTCAGCACCACCGCCGGCGCCAAGTTCGCGCTCATCGGAGTGGAGTACGCCAAGACCAAAGTGATGTGGATCACCGGTCTGGCCCAGCGGCTGCCCCTCTACGACACGATCGACGACGCGATCACCGCCTTCGGCTGAGGCGTTTTCCATGGCTCCTTACGCCTACCGCGGCCGCCCGGCGGCGGCGTCGCCCATGACTCCGTCATGAGCCCCTCCTCCGCCTCGCGGGGCATCCGGCTGGCCGGGCGACCCGTCTGATCACCCTGACGGCATCACCTCGTCGACCAGCCCCCACGACAGGGCGGTCGCCGCGTCGATGGGCTCACCGGTCATGGCGAGGTAGAGGGTGCGCCAGCGGCCGACACGCCGGGGGATGCTGACCGTGCCGCCCGCGCCGGGGATCAGCCCCATGCCGATTTCCGGCAGGCGGAAGGTGGCCCCGGGGTCGGCGATCACGGTTCCGGCGAAGGCGGGCAACTCGATCCCGGCTCCGACGCAGCTACCGTGCACGCGCACCTCGACCCGGTCCGCGAGCTCGTGAACGAGCCTTCCCGCGCCGCCGCGGGTGCGCACCAGATGCGCGATGGTGAGATCAGGAGTGGTGCCGAACTCGTCGAGGTCGCCCCCGGAGCAGAAGGACGGCCCGGCACCGTCGATCACCACCCGGGTAACGGTGTCGTCGAGCACCGCGAGGCGCATGGCCTCGACCAGGGCGTCACGGACCTCCCGTCCGTAGGCGTTCCGCCGCTCCGGCCTGTTCAACGTGATCAGCAGACGGTCGTCGGCCCGGTCGATCAGCACCGGTGGTGCCACCGCCACGGGCACCGGCCGGCGGCGGCGGCCATCAAGCCAGCGGCGGAACTCGGGGCCGCCGAGCAGGGTCGAGTAGGCCAGGGATTCGACGTCCAGCGCGGTGCTGACCTCCAGTGCCTCCGTCATCCTAAGGACGGCGCCGAAGACAACGGAGGCCTGCGGATTGCGCAGCGCCGCGCTGTGCACGGCCGTGAGCCGCTCCTCGAGGTCGGGAACGGCGACGCACTCGCGTCCGGTCGGCCCGGCCGTCCCGACAAGGGTCAGATCCAGCGCCTGCGTCAGACCCACCGCCTGCGCGGGCAACGGCTTCCCGGCGATCCCGATCAGCAGCCGGTCGCAGGCGCGTGCCCGCGTCAGCGCCCGGTCCAGCGTCGCCGCGTCGGCGCCGCCGTCCAGTTCCACCCCCACGATCGGCTCGCACACCCCTTTGGACATGTCGAGCAACGGGCCGTCGGCGGCGCCGTCCGCCAGTTCGGCGACAGAGACACGCAGCAGGTCAGCCACCCGCTCCCCCACTCCGTCGATGGATCATCGGCTTCCCTTTTCTCTGTCCCGTGGGCACCAGGCCCGATCACCACTACGGCTCACCGCCCTCGACACGGCGCCGGCGGACGCCCGCTCAGCCGGTTTTCTCGCCCTGGTTGCGCTGGTGCTCGTCGACCAGCAGCCTGGCCAGGTCCGCGACCTTCACCTGGTGGTGCTGGGAGATACGGCGCAGCTCGTCGAAGGCGGCCTCGGCCGAGCAGCCGCTGGACTTCATGATGATGCCCTTGGCCTGGTCGATGATCGCCCGGCCCGCCAGGGCCTCCTGCATCTGGGCGGCGTCGGTACGGACCTCGTCGTAGTCCCACAGATTGGCGAGCGCCACCCCTGCCTGCTCGGCGAGCATGTCGGCCAGCGGTGGGACGTTCCTGGCGGCGAAGACGCCGGGACGCACGCCGTACAGGCCGAGAACCAGGACGGCGTGCTCGATGGTGATCGGCATCACCAGAACCGAGCGGATGCCGCAGCGGACCGCCATACCGACGTACGCCGGCCAGCGGGACTCGCGCAGGACGTCCTGGACGACCACGTGGCGTCCAGTGGCGCGGGCCTCGGTCGAAGGCCCCTCACCGAGTTCCTCCTCGCCGTCGAGGAGCACGATGAGCTCGCTGTGAGAGGCTGAGACGACCATGCGTTCCTGGCGCCAGAGTTCGGCGGACCCGCCCGCGCAACCGGGCACACCACCTGCGAGGGTGGCTGTGAGCCCGCGTAGCACGCTCTCGCTCGACGTTTCCTCGCTGACCCTGCCGAGGACCGCCAGATCCCGGGCCAGAACGGGAGTGACCATGTCCATCTCGCGACTCCCCTCCCTGTGTCACTAACTTAACCACTATCCGACCACGGATCGATTCGACCTATCCGGGTGGCGTACCGTCTACGACGGGACCAGCCCACTCCGGCCCCTGACGAGGACGAGCATTGACCGACGCCATTGGCCTTCAGAGCCTGGAGCAGGCGCTGAGCGCGCTGAGCGCCAGGGTCTCCTCCCTGCGCGAGGCGAAGTCCGCCTACCCCGCCGACCCTCGGTCCACACTTGACGCGGCGCTGGCGGAGCTCGACACCGCCCGCGAGCTGCTGGAGACCTCCGTGCGCGAGCTGCGCAAGGCGCCCAGGCGGTCGGGCCAGCGGGAGAGCGGATCGCAGCGGGAGCTCAAGCTACTGCGGCAGGTTTTCCGCACCTTCCCCGTCCCGGTGGTGGTGCTGGACGCCTCGGGTGTGGTCCGGCGGATCAGCGCCGAGACCTCCCGGATGCTCGGCAGCCCGGCGGGGTATCTGATCGGCCGCTCGTTCCCGCTGTTCGTCGACGTCTCCCGTCGGGCGGCGTTCCGCTCGCACCTGACGGCGGTCCAGCAGGGCGGTCAGACCGCGACGTTCCAGACGCGGCTGGCCCACCAGGGCCGCGCGCACACGGTGCAGCTGGCCGTCACCCGGCTGACGATGCCGGGTGAGCCGCAGGAGATGGTCGCAGTCATGATCCTGCCGCTGGAGGCGCAGGTGGCGGGGCCGCCCCACGGCCCCGCCGACCGGTCGGACGCCACCCTGGTCATGGCCGCGGCACGCCGGCAGGAACTGCTGGCCAGGATGACCCGCCTGTTGCTCGACGAGGAGAGCCTGCGCCAGCCGGTGACCGTCACCAGGGCCGCGCGGCTGCTGGCCTCGGAGTCGGCCGACTGGGTGATCGCCGACGTGATCCGCGACGGCGTCCCCGCCCGTGCCTGCGTGCTCGGCCCGAGCGACAAGCCGGTGACCCAGCTGGTCCGCCTCGCCGAACAGCTGAACCCGCTGACCGCACCGGCCGTCGCGCACGTGCTGACCGGCGGCTCGGGCGTGGTGCACGAGATGCTGGAGGACGAGGGGCTGCTCGGCGACGTCCCCGGCGGGCCGCCCCTGCTGCGGGTGATGGGTGCCGCCTCGGTGCTGATCGTGCCGATCGGCGGCGAGGACGACGTACTGGGCTCCCTGACCCTGGTGCGCCTGCGCGACCGTGAACCGTTCTCGCTGGCCGATCTGGGGGTGATGGAGGAGATCGGCGTCCATCTGGGGCTCGCACTGCGCGCCCGGCGCAGCTTCCAGACCCGCTCGCGGGCCGCCGACGCGCTGCGCACCAGCGTGGTGCCCCGGAGCCTGCCGGACATCCCCGGATTCGAGGCCGCCGCCATCTACAACGCGGGCTCCAGCCCGGTCGGCGCCGAGTTCTACGACGTCTTCCGCACACGTGACGGGTGGGGTTTCGCCCTCGGGGGCGCCGCGGGCAAGGGCGAGGAGGCCGCGTCGGTCAGCGCCATGGTCCGCAACGGACTGCGCGTGCTCAGCGTCTGGGAATCCGACCCCGGTGAGGTGATGCGCAAGCTGAACCAGGCCCTGACCGCCCAGCACAGCGGCATGTTCGTGATGGCCGTGACCGGCTTCATCCGGGCACGCAAGATCAGGCTGGCCAGCGCGGGACACCACCCCGCCGCGCTGCTGCAGCCCGACGGCGGGGTGCGGTTCACCGCGGGGGGCGGTGTGCCGCTGGGCATCGCCGCTGAGGCCGAGATGTTCACCGAGGAGCTCACGCCGGCCTCCGGCCAGACCCTGGTCTTCTACTCCGACGGCCTGGTCGCCTCGCAGAACGAGCTCGGTGAGTCCTACGGCGAGACCAGGCTGGCCGACGTGCTGGCACGCTGCGTGACGCGCTCCCCCGCCGAGATCGTCAAGACGGTGGAGGAGGACCGGCACGCGTTCTCCGGCGGGAGAGTTTGGGATGAGATCGTGATACTCGCCCTGCGTGTCGTATAACTTGGCTAACTCGGCGTGGCCTGCCGGTCTCACCGAGCGACGAGGGACCGCACCCGGCGGCGCCCGTGTCCGGCCAGGTGGGGCGGAGAATGAGATCATTTCAGGGTCGGCCCCCTGCCGGTTGGAACGGGCCGGCTCCGAGACCGGGCGGCTCCCCCTCGATGTGTCGGCCCCCTGCCGGTTGGAGCGGGCCCGACGGGCGCCCCCGCCGCTCCCGCGACCACGACGATCTTCCATGACCTCCATCCACCAGGCCGCGGTCTACGGCTCCGACCGGCGTTTCCTGGAGATCGCGCTGCCGTTCGTCCGGGACGGGCTGGCCAAGGGCGATCCGGTGATGGTCACGACCACCTCGGCCAATCTGGAGCTGCTGGCGGTTGCCCTGGGCAGGGAGGGCCGCCTGGTCGACTACGCGGAGAGCGCGTTCCTGGGGCGCCGGACCGTGGAGCGCGCCACGGCCTTCCACCGCTACTGGCAGCGGCGCGGGCCCGAGGCCCCGCGCGGGGGTCACGTGCGGATCCTCGCCGAGCCGGTGTGGGCCGGCCGGGCGCCCGCCGACGTGCGGGCCTGGCAGCGCATGGAGTCGGGCCTGAACTTGCTGCTGAAAGGCACCAACGTCTGGATGATCTGCCCGTACGACACCAGGACCGCGGGTCAGGCGGTGGTCGCCGCCGCGAGGCGCACCCATCCCACCCTCTCCGAGGACGGCGTCTCGATGGTGTCCTGCCCCGAGTACACCGATCCGGTGGGTTTCATCGGCGAGTGCGACTCCGTCCCGCCTCTCGAACCGCAGGAAGGCTCGGCCGGCGCGCACGTGGAGACGCTCCATGCCCTGCGGGCGTTCGTCACCGGCCAGGCCTCCTTCATGGGACTGAGCCACGACCGCGCGACCCTGCTCTCGGTCGCCGCCCACGAGGTGGCCACCCTGCTGGAGCCGCCCGTGACGGTACGGCTGTGGGAGCGGCTGGGCGCGATCACCTGCCATGTCGACCGCCGGGGCAGGCGCGTCACCGACCCGGTCGCCGGTTTCCTCCCACCGGGACCGGCGCCGGAACCGGGGGACGGGCTGTGGATCGCCCGGCATCTGTGCGACCGCCTCGACATCCACAACGACCGGGATGGATGTGTGATCCAGCTGCACGTCCCGAGCGCCAGGGCCGAGGAGTCACGGCAGAGCAGGAGGTATTGAACCCTGCGGGTTTGGCTCCGGCTGAGATCGGGGTATGGTTAGGGCAATGCAGACGTGTGCCTAAGACGCAGGCACCCCTGAAGGAATAACAGGCTTTCCATGCCTATCTCCTCCCAGAGGTGTGCCGTGAACATTGCATTCGTCTCCTCCGAGGCTCTCTCCTCCACCCAGGACGAGTCCGATCTCGCCTCCCAGCGCGCTCACCTGATGGCCGTTGCCCGTGAACTCGGCCGGGAACACAAGGTCACCATCTACGCCCGGAGAAACTCCGACCTTGACAAGCCCAAAGTTCGCGTGTCGCAGGGCGTCACGCTTGAGCACCTGACCGCCGGGCCCGCGCAGGATCTTCCGGAAGACGGCGTCCTTCCCTACCTTTCCGACCTCGGCGACCAGCTGATGCACCGCTGGGGGCAGGACCGCCCCGACGTCATCCACGCGCACTCCTGGACCGGCGGGCTGGCCGCCATCGCCGGTGCGAACGGCCTGAACGTGCCGTTCACCCAGACGTTCAGCAGCGAGCACCCCCGCGACGCCAAGCGTGTGCGGCTGCAGCGGGCCATCGGGCGCCGGGCCAGCGCGGTGATCGCCGGGTGCGGCGACGAGGAGAGCTCGCTGATCCGGCTGGGCGTGCCGCGCCGCAGCATCTCGGTCATCCCGTGCGGCGTCGACGTCGAGCGGTTCCGCCGTCAGGGTCCGGCCTCCGCCCGCGGTACCCGCCCCCGCCTGCTGCACGTCGGGCCGCTCACCGCGGAGAAGGGCGTGCACACCGCGATCCGCGCCCTGGAGGGCATCCCCGACGCCGAGCTGATCATCGCCGGTGGCCCGGCGGTCGCGGACCTGGAGCACGACGCCGACGCGCACCGCATGATGCTGCTGGCCAAGGAGATCGGCGTCGACGATCGGATCACCGTTCTCGGGCACATCCCGCACTCCGCGGTCGCCAAGCTGATGCGCAGCGCCGACGTGGTCGTCTCCCTGCCCCAGGAGGCTCCGGCCGGCGTCGTCGTGCTGGAGGCCATGGCCTGCGGCGTGCCCGTCATCGCCTCGGCGGTGGGCGCCCACCTCGACTCCGTGGTGGACGGGGTGACCGGCCTGCTGGTGCCCGCCGACCGTCCCGCGCAGACCTCCCGTCTGACCCGCGAACTCCTCGCCGACCCGACCCGCCGCACCGCGCTCGGCTTCGCCGGCGCCGACCGCGCCCGGTCCCGCTACTCGTGGGAGCGGATCAGCCAGGAACTCGTCCACGTCTACGAGGTCGCCCTCTCCGGTTCCCTCCGCTGACCGCGCCCACCGCGACGGCCGGGCGCCGTCGGCCATGCGTCACAGGTGAAGGACCGGGACTCCCGCGGGAGTCCCGGTCCTTCACCTGTGACGGGTCCGTACCGGAAGGCGGCCCTACGGCTGGGACGCGCGGCGGTGCAGCACGACCCCGAGGCCGCTCGCGGCCAGCAGGACGGCCCCGGCCAGGACCAGGATCACCGCGCCGCCCACGGCCCCGTCGGTCCAGTCCCAGACCGCCTCGGGAACGGCGAGCGTCAACCCGGCCACTCCGCTGACGATCAGCACCCAGGTACGCCGGTGCCCGTACAGCGCCAGGCAGGCCAGCGCGATCACCGCGGTCAGCCAGTACCCCCAGGCCTCCCCGTCCCACAGGACGGGCCACTGCCCGCCGAAGAGCGCGATGGCGGCGCCCATGCCCAGCCCCAGGTCGCCGGGGGCGAGCAGCCCGGCGAGGGCGAGCGCCAGGATGAGCACGCCCAGTGCGACGTAGGCGAGGCCCCAGCCGGCGCCCTCCTGCCTGACGAAGACGTCCAGCAGGCCGGTCACCGTGAGCAGGGCGAACCCACCGCAGGCCAGCAGGCCGATCGCGGTGGGCAGCAGCACGTAGGCCACCGCCGCGACCACCAGCCCGGCCAGGCCGGCGACGAGCCCCTCGTGGCGGTCGGCGGCGACCCCCGCGCAGAGAGCGGCCGTACCCGAGCCCAGCGCGGCGAGCGTGGCGGCGACCCTGCCCTGTACCGCGGCCGTCCTGCCGGTCGCGGACCGCGCGGCCCGGCCGAGCCCGGCGGCCACCGCCAGCAGCAGGACGGTGACCACGGCGAGGGCCGTGATCTTCGTCGGCTGGGTCATCCGCTCCCAGCCCAGCGCGACGAATGCGGCGGCACCGGCCAGGACGAGTCCCCCGCCGACGTAGGCGAGGATCTCGCTCCATCTGACCCGGTCCCCGGCGCCCCGGTCGCGCAGCGCCTCGCCCACGGCGAGGGTGACCGGCTCCACCTGCTCCGCCTGGAGCTCACCGGACTCCACCAGCCTGGCCAGTGCCCGCCGTATGGCGTCAATGTCGCTCATGTCCGAAATCGTGACACAACCTGCTCGGAGTAGCACCCTCCGAATTCGTGGGACGGATGCGAAAATGGAATACCACTGTTACTGGAGTGCGATCGTTGCTTTGATGGGCCCATGTCAATTCGTGGCACGTTCCTGGGCATCCTGGCCACCGCCCTGACGCTCTCCGCGCTACCGGCACAGAGCGCGTCCGCCGAGCGCGGGTGGGGCGCCCCCGTCCTGGTGGAGAACTTCGACGGCACCCGGGTCGACGGCCGCAGGTGGGTCGTCTACCACTCCCCCAACGCCGAGACCAACCCGCGCACCGGGCGGGCCACGAGCGTGGGCGGCGGCGTCCTGCGGCTCAAGGGCGGCATCGTGGCAGGCAGGGACCTGTCCGGTGGCATCGCGACCCGCTCGGCGCAGCGGTACGGGCGCTGGGAGGTGCGGCTGCGGGCCGAGCGCGGCGCCGGCTACACCCCGGTGGCCCTGCTCTGGCCGTCCGACCAGGGCCGTGGAGAGTACGCGGAGATCGACTTCGCCGAGATCATCGACCCGGCCCGCAGATCGGGCGGGATCTTCGTGCACCGCGGCGACGGCCCCCAGGCCCAGCGGCAGATGCGGGCCGACTTCACCCGGTGGCACACGGTCGCGGTCGACTGGCTGCCCGGGCGGCTGACGTTCTGGCTGGACGGTGAGAAGGTGTGGGACTACCGGGGGCCGAACGTGCCGAGGGGCCGCTCCATGCACCTGGCGCTGCAGAACGACGTGACGTGCAACGAGTGGTCGCCGTGCCGCAACCGCTCCACTCCGCCGACGGTCAGCATGTACGTGGACTGGGTAAAGATCTACCGGGCCGCCGTTTAGCGCGGCCGGAGCCTTTTCAGAGCAGGCGGATCGCCTTGAGGGCGAGGTGGACCAGCAGGCGGTTCTCGCCGTCGGCGAGGTCGCGGCCGGTGAGCCGCTCGGCCTTGGCCAGCCGGTAGTAGAGCGTCTGGCGGTGCACGCCGAGCGCGGTGGCGGTCTCCTGGACGTGACCCGCGCGGTCGAGATAGCTCTCCACGGTCCTGACCAGTTCCGGGTCCCGGGCCAGCCCGGCGACCTCCTCCGCCAGTTCCCGCAGCCCGGCCTGGGACATGCGGGCGAGCAGCCGGTAGACCCCCAGCCCCGACCAGTCGGCGACGGGCCCCAGCGCGGGCACCCGGCCGGCGACGCCGAGCGCGTGCACGGCCTCCCGCCAGCTCCGCCAGGCCTGGGCGAGATCGTCCCGGGGGGCGCCGACACCCACCACCGTGCCGTACATGCCCTGGATCCGGCCCGCCAACTCCCCCGCCTGGCCGGCCGGGACCAGCAGCGCGACCAGCGGCTCGTCCCCGGCGGGGAACGCCGGATCGGCGAGCACGCCACGCGGGAGCGTCCAGAGGGCGGCGACCCGGTCCGACGAGCTGCGGGCGGCGATCGCCGCCACCGGACCGCGCAGGTCCAGCCGCGACAGCGCCCAGGAACGCTCCTCCGCGTCGGAGGAGAACAGCCCTCGCAGGCTCGCCCCCATGTCCTGGCGGCTGCGGGCCTCCTGCGCGAGGACCGCGGCGGCCCGGGAGACCAGATCGCCGACCGAGGCCAGGACGTCGTCGCCGAGCGTGCCGTCGTCGAGCAGCCACAGGTAACCGTAGGTCACCTCGCGGTGCCGCAGCGGCACGCACACCCGGGCGAGCACCCCCAGGTCGGCGTCGGCGGGGATGCGCACCGGCCCGTGGGCGCCGGCGATGCCGTATCCCTCGAAGTAGGCCCGCACCTGGTCGGTCGCGCGGCGCCGCAGAATGGACTCCTGGCGCACCAGGTCGATGTCACCGCTCTGCGCGGCATAGGCCAGGAGCTGGAACGAGCGGTCCTCCAGGGTGGCGGAGGCACCGAGCCTGGCGGCGATCTCGTCGACTGTCTCCTGTAACACCTCACCATTGTCGTACATGTGTATGAACACTCTTCCCGCCGGTCGTGGCAGATGCACATGATGGTCGGCCTGAGCAGGGTTTTAGGGTGAAGACATGCTCGGTTCCCTCCTTCTCGGCGCATCCCGGTTGCCGCTGGTACGGCGCGCGGTCTCCGGCGTACCACTGACACGCAAGGTCGTCGACCGCTTCGTCGCGGGCGAGACGCCCCAGGACGCGGTCGAGGTGATCCGTCGCCTCGCCGCCGCGGGCCTGGCCGTCAGCGTCGACCACCTGGGTGAGGAGACGAAGGACGCCGCTGCCGCCGCCCAGACGGCCAGGGCGTACGCCACTCTGCTCAGCCCCCTGGGTGAGCTGGGACTCGGCGACCGCGCCGAGGTTTCGGTGAAGCTCTCGGCGGTCGGCCAGGCGCTGGGCGCCGACGGTGACAAGATCGCTTTGGAGAACGCGCGGCAGATCTGCGAGGCCGCCCGCGCCTGCGGGGCGAACGTGACCCTCGACATGGAGGACCACACCACCGTCGACTCCACGCTGGAGACGCTGCGGGCCCTGCGCGAGGACTTCCCCTCCGTCGGCGTCGCGGTGCAGTCCTACCTGTTCCGCAGCGAGGCCGACTGCCGCGACCTGGCATACCGGGGCTCCCGGGTCCGCCTGGTCAAGGGCGCCTACGCCGAACCGGCCTCGGTGGCCCACCGGCACAAGAACGAGGTCGACCGGGCCTACGTGCGCTGCCTGCGCATTCTCATGTCGGGTGCCGGCTACCCGATGGTGGCGACGCACGACGACCGGCTGATCTCCATCACCGAGACGCTCGCCGACCGGTTCGGCCGCTCCCCCGGTGACTACGAGTACCAGATGCTCTACGGAATCAGGACGGACCGGCAGCAGGCCCTGGCGGGCGCCGGCCATGTCATGCGCGTCTACGTCCCCTACGGCGACGACTGGTACGGCTACTTCATGCGCCGGCTGGCCGAGCGTCCGGCGAACATCGCCTTCTTTCTTCGTGCCCTTGGAGGCAAGTGATGGATGCCATCTCCACAGTTCCCGCCCCGATCAACGAGCCGGTGCTCGGCTACGCGCCGGGCAGTGCCGAGCGCACCGCGCTGGAGAACCGCGTCAAGGAGCTGGCCGGGGCCCAGCTGGATCTGACGATGACGATCGGCGGCGAGCAGCGGATGGGCGGCGGCGCCCCGATCGACGTGGTCCAGCCGCACAACCACGCCTCCGTGCTCGGCCGTACGGCCGACGCCACCGCCGGCGACGTGCGCGCGGCGATCGACGCCGCGCTGCGGGCGGCGCCCGCGTGGCGCGCCATGCCGTTCGACGAGCGGGCCGCGATCTTCCTGCGGGCCGCCGACCTGCTGGCCGGCCCCTACCGGCAGACGCTGAACGGCGCGACGATCCTGGGCCAGTCCAAGTCCGCGCAGCAGGCGGAGATCGACTCGGCCTGCGAGCTGATCGACTTCCTGCGCTTCAACGTGGACTTCGCCCGCAGGCTCCTCAGTGACCAGCCGATCTCGTCGTCCGGCGTGTGGAACCGGATGGAGTACCGGCCGCTGGAGGGCTTCGTCCTGGCGATCACCCCGTTCAACTTCACGGCCATCGCCGGGAACCTGCCGTCGGCTCCGGCCCTGATGGGCAACGTGGTCGTCTGGAAGCCCTCCCCCACCCAGCAGTTCGCCGCGCACTTCACCATGCGCCTGCTGGAGGAGGCCGGGCTTCCGCCGGGCGTCATCAACATGGTGACCGGCAACGGCGCCGCCGTCTCCGAGGTCGCGACGACCCACCCCGACCTGGCGGGCATCCACTTCACCGGCTCCACGGCGACCTTCCAGCACCTGTGGTCCACGGTCGGCGCCAACATCACCTCCTACCGGTCCTACCCGCGTCTGGTCGGCGAGACCGGCGGCAAGGACTTCGTGCTGGCCCACCCCTCCGCCGATCCCGGTGTGCTCGCCACCGCGCTGCTCCGCGGTGCCTTCGAGTACCAGGGGCAGAAGTGCTCGGCCGCCTCCCGGGCCTACGTGCCGCGCTCGGTCTGGTCGGTGATCCGCGACGAGCTGGTGGGCACCGCCGAGTCGCTGACCGTCGGCGACGTGGCCGCCGACCTGTCGACCTTCATGGGCGCGGTCATCGACGGGCGGGCGTTCGCCAAGCACAGGGCCGCGATCGACCGGGCCCGCTCGCTCGACTCGATCAACGTGCTGACCGGCTCGTACGACGACTCGACCGGCTACTTCGTGAGGCCGACCATCCTGGAGTCGGCCGATCCCACCGACGAGATCTTCGTCAAGGAGTACTTCGGCCCGATCCTCGGCGTGCACGTCTACGACGACGCGGACTTCGACGCGGTGCTCGACCAGATGGAGGGTGTCTCCCCGTACGCGCTGACCGGCTCGATCATCGCCCAGGACCGCTACGCGATCACCTCGGCGTCGGAGCGGCTGCGCTTCGCGGCGGGCAACCTCTACATCAACGACAAGCCGACCGGCGCGGTCGTCGGCCAGCAGCCCTTCGGCGGGGCCCGCGCCTCGGGCACCAACGACAAGGCCGGGTCGATCCTCAACCTCACCCGCTGGGTCAACGCCCGGACGATCAAGGAGACGTTCGTCCCGCCGACCGACCACCGTTACCCGCACATGGGCTGAGACACCACGTCCCGGCACTACTGCCCCCTAGCCCCGGGGAAGACCTGCGACTCGGAGGCGCCGACGTCGGCCACCGTGTGGTGTCCGGGCCGACGTCACCGGTGAGCACGACCACCGGGCAGGCCGGCGGAGGTGCGGAAGCGGTGCGACCGGCCGGTCGCACCCCAACGGGAGGTCGGGGGGGATGGGGAGGAGGTGGCAAGGAAGGTG
>NZ_JBSFWD010000104.1:0-14725 GCF_053592655.1 Streptosporangium sp. NPDC002607 | reverse complement strand
TCCAGCTCCGCCGCAAGGCCGGGCAGAAGAGCGAGGCTGACTCCCACGACCACCAGCTCGCACAGGCAAGCCGCCAGCAGGCACACGGAAGCACGCCCCGGAACCTTCAATGAGGATTACTCCTCTATGGGAACCAGACCCCTCCGACAGGCGGCCCACCCCGACGGGTCACCCAGCTTGACGTTGGTGCCGCAGAGGCCGCAGTGGCCGTCGGCTACTTTGAAGGGTCCAAAAGGGAATACCGCAAGTGCTACTCCTGGCTGGTTCGCTTCCGGGTGACAGCCTCGTGCACGCCGCCGAGAAAGCGCTCGACGGTCGCCTGGTCCGCGGCGTCAAACCGGCTCATGACGGCGACTACCTCGTGGATGAGCGGGCCGAAGAAGCTCCAGCCGAGCGCGACCGCGCTCTCATCCACTTTCAACAGCACACGCCGACGGTCTCGTGTGTCGCGCTCCCGGCGCACATGACCGAGTCTTTCCAGACGGTCGATCACCGCCGTGGTACCCGCGGAGTTGAGGCCAAGTCGCGCCCCCAGCACTCCCGGGGTGGCGGGCGCGCCCGTGCGGGCGGCATCCAGGAGGCAGATGAGCGCACGCACATCGGTCGGGTGGAGGGCGTGTCGGGCGGCGAATCTCTCCCCGACCCGGTCGAGCTCCATGGTGATGGCGCGCAGCAGGTGCACCACTCGCATCCCGGCGTCCTGCTCGTTCACGTCGTCTGCCACCTTCCTCCGTCGTCGCCGCTGCCATATTATGGCAATATCTCGCTCAGCGAGATTCTTGCTTGGCGAGCTACCTGTTGAGGTGAGGCATGTCCGGTGATGGCCACGGCGCGAACGCGGCCTTCCTCGCCGCCTATGACGCGGTCCTGGAGCGTTGGCCGGTCCGGGTCGAGCCGATCGACCTACCGTCGACATACGGAACGACGCGGGTGAACGCGTGCGGGCCCGCGGACGGCCCGCCACTGATCCTGTTACACGGCGGTGGCACCACCGCGGCGATGTGGTTCGCCAACGTCGCCGAGTTCGCACGCCGACATCGGGTGTACGCCGTGGACCGCATCGGCGAGCCGGGACGGAGCGTCCGGGGCGAGCGGCCTCCTCGCAACATCCCCGGCCTGCTCGGCTGGCTGGACGGGGTGCTCGACGGGCTCGGGGTCGGAAGCGTCGCCGTGTGCGGGCACTCCTACGGCGGGTGGGTCGCCCTGGCATACGGCCTCCACGCACCCCAGCGGGTCCGGCGGCTCGTTCTCCTCGATCCGACGCAGTGTTTCGGAGGATTCCGGGTGGGATATCTGGCACGCGCGCTGCCGTCCCTCATCCGGCCGACGGCCTCACGCGCGCGAGCTTTCCTGGCGTGGGAGACCGGCGGCGTGGAAACCGACCCCGCCTGGCTGCGGCTGTACGGCCTGGCCGCGGAGTTCCCGGACGCGAAAATCGTGACCGGGAAGCAGCCCGAGCCCGGACTACTGCGCACACTTACGACGCCGACTCTTGTGCTCCTCGCCGGGCGTGGCAGGGCCCATCCCCCTCACCGCGTCGCGTCCGCCGTCACCCGCCTCCTGCCGCACGCGGAGACTGCGGTGCTGCCGGGCCTCTCCCACCACGCGATGCCATGGCACGAGGCCTCCGACCTCAACACCCGCGTCGTCGGTTTTCTCGACAGGACGGCGACTTGAGAGACGAAGGAGACCCCGAACAGCCCTGAGACCGTACAACGAGTACGGGCTAACGCGGCCCCGAACGAAACTCCGCCCAAAGGTCGACGGCTTTCTCCAGATCGAGTGCCGCCACCTCCTCACGGGACATGCCCACCGTGTAGATCAACCGATCGGCGAGCCAGTCAGGAACCGGTTCTCGCACAGGTGTCTCGTCGACGTGGAGGTGTTCGGTCAGAGTTCCCAGACGGTCGATGACCTCACCGAGGCGGACGACATCAGGGCGCGAGCCACCCACCGCCCGAACCCGCACCTTGGCTTCGGCATAGATCTCGGCGTCAGCCCTCTCTCCGACGGCCCAGATCTCGCAGATCTCAATCGCCTTGTCGTCGGTGATCCGGTAGACGACCCGCCAGGTGTTCCGGCCGGCGACGAGCTTGCGGAATCCGGTCAGCTCCCCACCAAGCGGATAGCCGGCCTCGGGGTTCTCCAGCAGCAGGAGAATCTTTTTAAGGACCTCGGGTACGGCGTCCGGACCGATCCTGCGTAGGTCATCGATGGCCGGATCGGTGAATACGACATCAGACACCGCTACTCGTCCTCATCTGGGAGCGAGCCCAGCGATTCCCGGGTGTGCCCAAAGGCGGAAAGGACATCGTCGATCGACGTTCGCCGCCCGGTGTCGGTCGCCGCCCGGACAAGAACCAACGCCAGGTCACGCAGATCGGCCGCGGCCTCCTCCAGTTCGTTGAGACGCCGCATGCTCACGACAGCCGCGACCGGCTGGTGCCGGCGGGTTACCACCAGGTCGGTTCCCTGCTCCGCGTCGGCCACCAGACGAGCCACCCCGCGCTGCGTGGCCTCGGTGACCGTGAGCTCGGTCGCATCATGGAGAACAGCCATACGGAAACTATATAGAAATCTATACAGAAGAGCGAGTGCCGCACGGAGAACCTAGATCGCCAAGCCGATCGGATGGGTCACCTAGCTTGACGTTGGTGCCGCCGGCGCCGCAGTGGCTGCTCGGTGCCTGGCGCCATGAGGCAACCCTCCGCGAGAGCCCCCGGTCGCGAACCGCGCCAGGTGGCCGACGACCTTCGCAAGTCGTGTGCCCGGCAGGTGCTTCCTCCCCTCCGGGTTGGTCACCTGTCCGCGCCCTGTGCCAGGGTGATCGGCATGTTCGCGATCACCGTACTGACAGAGGACGGTCACCGGCACGTCCGGGCAAGCGCTGGGAAACTCGCCGAACTGGTCAACCGGCTGGGCGGTCAGGACGACAGGTTCCTGGTCGTCCAGCGGATTCCCGACCTACCCGAAGTCTTCATTCAGGTATGGCACGAGGATGGAGGCGACTATGTGCTGGAACACCGCGACGGGGCACCCGACCGACACTTCCATACGGTACTCGACAGGCCCGTGCCGGTAATCGCGGCCATGACCCGCTGGGCGTGCTTGGAGGACGAATGGGGCTCCGGACTGAACTGGACCTCATTGGACCTGGGCCTTCCCGAACCACCACCTCCTCTCGAACTTGACGAGAACGAGCGCAAGAAGCTCGATGCGCGCATCCGTGAAGTGATCGTGGGCGGTTACGAGACGCGGGCACAACTGGCCGAGATCGCACAGGAGTATCTCGTGTCAGGGAACCGCCGACCGGTCTCTCCCGAACAGGCACGCCGACTGGTGGACCGAATGTGGCTGGAACGAGTCGAGGAGCAGGCCTCCTGGAAGGGGGAGACGGACCCGGAACGGCTCAGCCGGGCCTTCACCGCCCTGGAAGCCACGGGCATCACGGCAAGGGAGAACTTCACCTGCTGCCGTACTTGCGGTCAGGCGGAGATCGGAGAGGCGAGCTCACCGGATGCCCGAGGCTATGTCTACTTCCACAGCCAGTGCACGGACTCGGCCGCAGCCGGACACGGGCTGGCACTCCTGTACTGCGGGTTCGACGGCTCGTCAGATACGACGGCGTCCATCGGACGAGAGATCGTGGCCACACTCAGGGAAACCGGCCTCTCGGTGGAGTGGAACGGCGATCCCCGGCAGACCATCACTGTTGTCCCTCTCGACTGGCGCAAACGCCTCATCGGCTGAGCAGGTACACCCTGCAGTGAGGATCGTCGCCAGAGAGGCGACGGTCCAAGACCGCCGTGGGACGATCCTGGGGCAGACTACGTGTCAGATCAGGTCACACCTCGCCGTTCATGAGTCCGCACGAGAGTCTCCCCACCGCTGTGCTTACTTCTCCGAGTTCGTCAGGCCCATCGGACAGGACCACTCTGGCAGGTCACTTAGTGCGGTGACCACATACGTTCGCCGGGTCGGCGACACGCCGGGCTGGGCTCCTGCCACGCCTGGGTGCTCGCTCACCCGCTGGAGCGTAAGCCGGCCGGCTGCTTGGCCCGTAACCCGAGCCCGTATCCGCAGCGAACGTCGGCAACGCCGGTGCCCACCACGAGCAGCCTGACCAACCCGGTGAACCTGAGTGGTCAACGCATTAGTCTGATTCCGGGACGACTCGGACGGAGGCGCGGACGCAGATGAGCGAGACCGATCCGCACGTCCACGTCGAGCAGAAGGTGATGCAGGCCGGTGCCGCCTTCCGCAATGTGATCGTGTCGTCGTTGGGGCTCGTGCCCGACGCACCGAGTGTCGTCACCACCGGTTGCGGACTCCAGGCGCCCTATGCGATGACCTCTCCTCGTCCGGAAAGCGTCACCTGCCTCGCCTGCCGGGAACACGCTCACCGGGAGCACCTGCGCTTCGCCGAGCAGGTGGAGCGCCTGAGCCGGATGCCTGGCGCGCCCGTCACCGGCGACCAGGCGGCCAAGGCCGCGCAATGGGCCCGGGATCTCGCGGAGAGGTTCTCCGTAGTGCGGTGACCACGCGATAGCCAGGGCGGGTGTCACCGACGCGGACGCCATGATGATCAGCGCCCGGCGCCCCCTGATCGAGCCGTGTTCGCCTCGTCGTACCAGGCGTTGCAGCATCTGGCCTTCGGCATCGGTTGATCGCCGGGCTCTGACGGGCTCAGCCATGCGCTCCTCCAGCTGCCGGTACCGATCAAGCCGGTACCGGCAGTGGGGCAGGTCATCGAGCAGCGCAGGTCATACGGCTTGCCACGACCCGGCGAACCCAAGTGGTCACCGCACTGGCTTGACGTAGGTGCCTGCGAGCATCATCTGGCCCATGGTGTCGATCTCTCCGGATCCGTGACATCACCCGTGCGGGGATCCTGCGGTGTCCACAACGATGTGCCCGGACGATGGCTGGTACCGCTAGGTTCCGTACTCATGTCCGCCGCAGGAACTTTGACCCGCATACTCACCGGTCACGATGATCGAGTGGTGTTGTCGGTGGCGGTGACCCCCGACGGCCACCAAGTGATCAGCGGCGGTGGTGACGGAACGGCACGCGTGTGGAGCCTGACCACCGAGTAGGCAGGAGACCCTCATCATGAGGCTTCCCTGTTTTCCCGGCCGACTCTCCAAGATGGCCGGTCCGGACCATTCGGATGGGTCACCTGGCTTGACGTTGGCGCCGCAGTAACCGACGGAACGCTTAGCATCCCTACATGTCCCCTCGCATAGTGATCATCGTGTTGGCGGCCATGCTCGCCACTGGGGCCTCGTTGCCTCCTCGCCCCGTCCGTGGGGATGTCAACGGGGACGGCGGGGCTGACCTGGTGGTAGGTGGCGCCGGTCTGCTCACGATTCAGCCTCTGAAGGGCAGAGCGGCGGTCCGGACCCAGCACGCGACCGCGCTGTCGACGGGCGACTTCGACAAAGACGGCCTCGCAGACGTGGCGGTCGGCGCCGGCGGCACGGTCACCATCTTGTACGGCCGGCGCGCGGACGGCCATGTCGGCCGGAGCAGCCGGTTCACCCCCGGCCAGGGCGGTGTTCCCCGGCTCGGCACCGGCCACGGCTTCGGCAACGCGCTGACCACCTCTGACTTCAACCGGGACGGTTACGCCGACCTCGCCGTCGGTGCGCCGGAGACCACACTGAACACCGCGGCAGTGCGCGGCGGCGCCGCCGTCGTCCTGTACGGCTCCCGCAGCGGTCTCAGCTCATCCGGGGCACTGCGGCTCAGCGAGGACACGCCGGGAGTGGTCGGCTTCAGCCAGCACAGCCGTCTGTTCGGCGCCGGACTGGCGGCCGGAGATGTGACCGGCGACGGCTACAGCGACCTGGTGGTCACTGCGCCGTCTGGGCGGCCGGGATACGACATCGGCGGGGCCATCCACGTGTTCAAAGGGTCGGCCAGAGGCGTGACGATCACCGGAAACACCATGGTGACCAGCGGAAATGTGGACGGCCGCGTTATGGATGTGCAGGCGTGCGCGGGTGGCGTCGAGGGTGCCGACAACAAGGCGAACACCGTCAGGTGCACGCGCGAGCCGTTCGGCTGGTCAGTCCGGGTCGGCCGCTTCCACGGCGGCAAGTATGCCGACGTGATCGCCGGGATCGGCACCGGCAGGCTTCTCGTCCTACGAGGCGGCCCCGTGGGCGTCGATAAGCGCCGGTTGAAGACACTGGCTCTGCCCGGCATCGCCGGGACCAGCGACCCGGCCAATGACTACGCCGGCTCGCTCGCGGCCGGCGACGTCGACAAGGACGGTTACACCGACCTCGTCGCGGGGGCTCGCGGCAGGGGCGAGGTCGCCGTCCTGTACGGCTCCGCCGCCGGGCCGCGCCGGCCTGACTGGATCGGGAAAGGCGGGGCCAACGTGGCGCTGCTCGACGTGGACGGTGACACCGTCCCGGAACTCGCCACCACCGGCGGAGACTCCACCCGGGTTTTCTGGATCAAGAACGGCCGGGTTGCCAGGACCATCGCCCTTCCCCTGCAAGGCAGGCTGATCGCACGCTGACCAGAGCCGATACCCGAACTGCCGAAGCAGTCCTCAGCTCGCCGCTTGCCTCACGAGTGCGCTGATCCTCGCCTCGTCGTCGGCGGTCAACTCCATCAGCGCGAAGGCGGTCGGCCACATGGTGCCGTCGTCGAGGTTCGCCGGGTCGTTGAAGCCGAGGGTCGCGTACCTCGCCTTGAACTTCTCCGCGCTTTGGAAGAAGCAGACGACCTTGCCGTCCTTGGCGTAGGCGGGCATCCCGTACCAGAGTTTCGGCGACAGGGCCGGCGCGTCGGCTTTGATGATGGCATGGAGCCGCTCGGCGATGAATCGGTCCGCTTCCGCCATCCCGGCGATCTTCGCGAGCACGTCGCGCTCCCCGTCGGCTTTGGCCGCGCGCGAGCCGCGGCGCGCGGCCGTCTTCAGCTCCTGGGCGTGCTCCTTCATCGCCGCTCGTTCTTCGTCGGTGAACCCGTCGAACTTCTTGTCAGCTGCGGTGGTGCTCTCGGTGGCCTTGCGCGTTTCGTTCATGGTGGGAATCTCCTTGTCGGAAAATCTTGGTAGGGACGACCGCCGTGGCGGCTTCGCCGGCTTCGCTGAGAGGGTTCGCGGCGATGAGGCGAGCGGTCCCGGGCCACGGGTTCGAGCACGCCGCCCGGGACCGCGCACCGCTCACCCCCATGCGCCGGCGATCTGCCGGGTGGTGGCGTTGAGCCGGTTGAACAGGTTGGTGACGCCGATCATCAGAACGATCGCGGCCAACTGCTTCTCGTCGAAATAGGTGGCGGCCCTGTCCCAGACCTCGTCGCTCACGGCGTCGGCACGGTCGGCCAGCCGTGTTGCGGCCTCGGCCAGCGCGAGCGCCGCCCGCTCCTCCTCGGTGAAGTACGGGGTCTCCCGCCAGGCGACGACCGTGGCCAGCCGCTCGTCGCTCACTCCGGCCTTACGAGCGGTCTTGGTGCCCCCGTCGACGCAGGAACTGCAGCCGTTGATCTGGCTGACCCGCAGATGCACCAGCTCCAGCGTCTGACCGTCCACCCCACCGGCGTGCACGGCCTTGAAGAGCTCCTGGATGGGCTGCATCGCGCCGGGCAGGATGAAGGCCGGGTTCTGCATACGGGACTGCATCTTGGTTCTCCTCTTCCGGATCGACGCCCCGTCCCTCGGGGCGTGACTCCATAACAGCCGGACTGGCTTGCCATGACGATGGCGGTGGGACACCGTGGGACAGTTGAAACGGCTTTGGCCTGCGGCGATTCGTCCCGGTAAGTTTCTTCCGCGACGGGACAGAGAGGCAGGACACGATGGTTGTGCAGAAGGCGGACCCCCAAGACGAACTGGCCGCCCGGCTGCGCCTGCTCCAGGAGCTGTCCGGGCGCGGTGTGCGGGCCCTCGCACGGGACACGGGCCTCAGCTCGTCGTCGCTGTCGCGCTACCTCAGCGGCCAGTCGGTGCCGCCCTGGCCCGTGGTGATCGAACTTTGCCGCCTCGTCAAGCGTGACCCCCGCCCGCTGCGCCCCCTGTGGGACCGGGCGACGAACCCCCTGCCGGCGCCCCCGAAGACGAGCCGCCAGGTCCAGCCCCCGTCGCCTGCCGCCGGTGCCCCACGCCTACCCCGCAACGATCTGCCGCGCGACATGCCCGACTTCACTGGACGTGAGGCCCAGCTCGCCGCCGTCCTCGCCATGGTGGACAGCAGCCGGGTGGTCGCCATCGACGGCATGGCGGGCGTCGGCAAGACCTGTCTGGCGGTGCACGCCGCGCACCGGCTCGCCGCCGAATACCCGGACGCCCAGCTCTATCTGGATCTGCACGGGTTCACCGACGGGCGGGAACCACTCGATCCCGATCCCGCACTGCGGGCATTGCTCGCCGCACTCGACGTCCCGTCGGAAAAGATCCCGCAGGAGGGCGGTGTCGAACCGCTGGCCGCCTGCTGGCGGTCGGAACTGGCCAGCCGCCGGGCCGTCGTGGTCCTCGACAACGCCGCCGGCGCTGACCAGGTCCGCCTGCTGCTGCCCGGCGCAGGCCCCTCCGTCGCCCTGATCACCAGCCGCAACCGGTTGCTGGGCCTGGAGGAGGTGCCCCCGGTGTCGCTGGACGTGCTGACCCCGAAGGAGAGTGCGGAGCTGCTGGCCCGCGCCAGCGGCGATCCCAGCGGCCCCGACGGCCGGCTGGCCCGCGACCCGGAGTCAGCGGCCGAGGTGCTGCGGTTGTGCGGCCATCTGCCGCTGGCCCTGCGGCTGGCCGGGGCCCGGTTGCGGCACCGACCGGGCTGGACCGTAGGCATCCTCGTCGAGCGTATGGCGGAGGGCGTGAGCGAGTTCGACACCGCGTTCGCCATGTCCGTACGGCAGCTGGATCGGGCCGAGCGCCGGTTGTTCCGGTTGCTGGGCCTGCTGTCCGGGTCGTCCTTCGACGAGTACGTGGCGGCGGCACTGGCGGACGTGCCGCTGCGCAGCGCACGGGCGATGCTGGAGGACCTGCTCGACGCGCACCTCATCCAGCAGCCGTCTGCTGGTCGCTACACGCTGCACGACCTGGTGCACCAGCACGCGCGCCGAGCCGCCGCGGAGCAGGATTCCCCGGTGGAGCGGGAGCAGGCGCTGGGCCGGGTGCTCGACTATTACGTGCACGCGGCGGCCGCCGCCGACGCCGCGATGCCGCACGTGTCCGGCAGCCGCGCGGCCTCCGCAGGCCGGCCCCCGGCCGAGCTGCCGCGGTTCACCGACAAGCATGCGGCCCTCGGCTGGTTCGTCACGGAGTACACAAACCTGATGGGCGCCTTCGAGGTGGCGGTTGTCACCGGAGCCGACGCGCACGTGTGCGAGCTGCCGCGCTTCATGCGGGCGTTCTTCGCGCGGCGCTGCGGCACGACGCACCTCAACGTCCTCTTCGAGCGATCGCTGGCGGCCGCGCAGCGCCTGGGGGATCCGTGGCAACTGGCTGAGGCACACAGCGACCTGGGCTTCGCCCGCTACAACGCGGGCCGGATGGCAGAGGCCGGCGCCGCATACGAGGCGGCGGCACCGCTGGTGTCCCAGGCCGGGGACACCCGCTCTGAGGCAGATCTGATCATGCGCCGTGGCTACCTGAGGTGGGACGAGGGCTATGTCGAGGAGCCACTCGGCCTCTTCCGGCTGGCGGGGAAACTGTACGCGGACGCCGGCTGCCCGATGGGCGCGGCCCATGCGACCGCATACGAGGCTTGGGCGATGCTGCAGCTGGGACACCGCGAGGCGGCGGCGCGGCTGGCCCGCGAGGTGCTGGACATCGCGCACGCCGACCCCACCTGGCCGGCCGCGCTGACAGCCCGGATCACCCTTGGCATGGCCATCGCCCACGAGCAATCCGACGAGGCAGCAGAGCACCTGCACCAAGCCCTGGAACTCGCCCGCGAGGACGGCCACAAACACAACGAGGCGTGGTGTCTCAACTGCCTGGGCGTCGCCCTGCGCCAGATGGGCCGCTACGAGGAAGCGCTGGCCAGCCACCGACAGGCGTTCACACTCCTGGATGAGCTGTTCGAGGAACACTGGAAGATCCACTTCCTCAACGGCTACGGCGAGACCTGCCGACTGGCCGGCCTGCCCGACGAGGCCTTGCGCCTGCACCGTCAGGCACTCGAGCTGGCCCCGAAGGTGGGCTACCGGCACCAGGAGGCACTGGCCCACGAGGGGATCGCGGCCGTGCTCGACGAGACGGACCCGGCTGCCGCCGCCGAGCACCGCGCGGCGGGGCAGGCCATCCGGCAGGAGCTCGAACCAGGGGCCTGACGTGACTGGTCGCTCCCGCGGATCATGTCCGGTCTGCGTTTTCAGGCGCCAGGCGCCACAGTGCCTCGCCGAAAAGGGAGGCCACCGCGTCAGTCCACGGCGCCGAACGCCATCTCCCGGTCCGGCGGGGAGAACACGCGGTAGTCCCCCGAGTGGAAGACCAGCGGCTCGCCCTCCGTCCGCCGGAAGTGCTCGACCTCTCCGACGAAGATGAGGTGGTCGCCCCCGTCGTAGGTGCTCACCGTACGGCAGGCGAAGTGGGCGAGGGTTCCGGTGAGCACCGGAGACCCACCGGGTGCCGGGTGGGTCTCCACCCCGGCGAACTTGTCCGGCAGCGGCGTGGCGAATCGCCGGGACAGGTGCTCCTGTCCGGCGGCCAGGACGTTGACCGCGAACCGCTCCGCCCCGGCGAAGGCCGGTGCGCTGGGAGCCCGCCGGGCCAGGCACCACAGGACCAGCGGCGGGTCGAGCGAGACCGAGGTGAAGGAGTTGACGGTCACACCCAGCCGGTCACCCCGCCGGGTGACGGCGGTGACCACCGCCACCCCGGTGGCGAACTGCCCGAGGGCGTCGCGCAGAGACCTCATGACCCCTTCTCACTTCCCGAACCGCGCCAGATACCCGGCCGCCCCGGCCGGATCCATGAACCAGCCCGCGTAGTCCGACGGGTCGTCGAAGCCGTTCACGAAGCGGGAGGCCACCTCGGGCAGCCGGCCCGCGGCGCCCAGAATCTCCAGCACGTGCGGCGGCGGGGGCGCGAGAAGCGCGTTCGTCCACGCGGTGACGTGCCGGGCACCCTGCCAGTAGCGCTCGAAGGCCCGCTCCATCCACGCCGCGTCGAACGGCCGCTCACCACGCTCCAGGATGTCGGACAGGTAGGAGGCCGCGCACTTGGCGGCGTTGTTGGCCCCCTGCCCGGTGATCGGGTCGTTGAGCACGACCACGTCGGCCACGCCCAGGACCGGGGCGCCGGACGGCAGCGTCGCCACGGGCCTGCGCACGACGGGGGTGAAGCGTCCCGACAGGACGCCGCCCTCGTCGGTGAGCTCGACACCGCCGCAGCGATCCGCCTCCCACGGCAGGAAGGTCTCCAGGACCCACCGGCTTCTGGCCAGGTGCTCGGCGGGGGTGCGAACGTCCGCCCAGCAGTCCATCGGTCCGCCGGGGACACCCTCGAACACCATGATCTCGCAGGGACCGGTGACGGTGAGCGCGGGAAACACGAAGTACTCGCCGACCCCGGGAATCACGTTGAAGCACACCGCGGAATGCCCCGGTCGCGGTACGAGACCGTTGACGTAGGTGAGGGCCAGGGCCCGCTGCGGGGCGCGGTACGGCGAGCGCGGCGCGTCCCGCTCGAAGAGCGAGGCGATGGGCCCCTTGCCCGCGGCGACCAGGACCAGGTCGTACCGGGCGGCGTAGTCCTCCAGGTCGTCCACGGTCGCGTCGTGGATGACGATCTCGCCGCCGAGCCGTTCCACCTCGGCCATCCACTCGGGCATCTTCAGCCGCTGGTCGACCGAGCGGGCGGGCGTGTCGAGCCGGGCGGCCCAGTGGATGGCCGGTTCGCCGTCGGGACCGGCCACCGCGAACTGGATCCCGTCGATCGGCGGGCAGTCATCCGCCCACAGGTCCAGGCCAAGGTCACGCTCGTGGCCGAGGGCGATGCCGAACATGGCCTGGCTCGACGTGACCCGGCCGCCGCGAATGTCATCGGGGGTTCGGTTGGAGACGACGGTGACGTCGTAGCCGTTCCGCAGCAGGCCGAGGGCGAGGTGCAGGCCCGCCTGACCGGCACCGACGACCAGGATTCTGCGCATGACGATGTCTCCTTTTCAACGGAGGGGGGAACCTGATGAAAAGGTATGGCCGGGGCCGCCACTCGGGCCATCCGTTCAGCGCGGGTTCCATCCGCCTGGCGCGGGATCCTCCCCGGGCCCCGCCACACGACGGCAGGACGGCGGTAGCAGGACGGGGACACTCGGCGCCGGTCGGTCCCGGACCGTCAGCTGCCGCGCAGCGTCCGCGACGGCGCCTGACCGTAGCGCGCGCGATAGAGCGCCGCGAACCTCCCCTGATGAGGAAAACCCCACCGGGCCGCCACGCCCGTCACCGTGCACCTGGCGGGATCGCCGGCCACCAGGTCGTCGTGGACCCGGCCCAGGCGCACGTCTCTGAGATAGGTCATCGGGGTCAGGCCGAGATGACGCCGGAAACCCTCCTGGAGCGAGCGGCCACTGACCGCCACGGCGCTCGCGATCTCGTCGGTGGTCAACGGCAGGTGGGCGTGCTCGTCGACGTATTCCATGGCCCGGCGCACCACCTTGGGCAGCGCGGGAGGCCGGGGCGCGTTCAGCCGTGCCAGGTAGTTGGACGGCTGCCCGGTGAGCAGGGAGGAGAGCATGGCGTTCTCCAGGTGGGCGACCGCCAGCGGCTGCGCGGCGAGCCCGTCACCGTGCTCGGCCTCGCTCACGATCAGGTCGGCCATCGCCCTCCAGGCCCGCGCCCAGCCCGCGGTCATGTCCATGCCCAGGCCGAAGACGATCGGCCGGTCGAGCCGCTCCCCGAGCATCCGTTCCAGGGTGCCCTCGACCTCCGACCGGTCGAATTTGACGATCAGCTGGGGGCAGCCCGCCGCCCAGCGCATGTCGAGGTGTTCCGACGGTGACGGCAGGGAGGCCAGGCGGGGTGTCGACACGATCTCCTGCCCGCCGCACCGGATCAGGCTGCTCCCGGCCAGCGGGATCTGCACCAGGAAGAAGGATCCCAGTTCCCCGGGCTCGATGCGGACGTCCGCCCCGTAGTCCAGGTAGTTCACTCGTACGGCGCCCAGCTGTGCCGAGTTGAGCCGCGCGGCCAGTCGCGAGACGTCACCGGCGAGTTCCAGCCGATGCGGACAGAACACGCCGGCCACCCGCTCGCGGGCCTCGTCGAGGTCCGCGGTGTCGAAGACCGGCCTGTTGCCAAGCGGGACGCGCCCTCGCACCTCGCTCATCGACGCTCCCACCCTCGGGTGCCCATCGCACGCGTACCACTGATCCCGACATGATCGGCAGGGTCGGTGTGGCCGACCACGTACAAATACGCAGACGCCCGTGGAACCACTGTCCGATACCGGACAGCGGAGCCGGTCCTGACCCGTGCGCCCGCCGATCGTTCTCGCGAACACCTCGATCATGTGGAGGCCGCGCACGGTGCCCCCGCTCGTCAGAGATGACGCCTCCCCGCACGTCTCCTCCGAAACCACACCAAAGGCGACACCCGGCATGAAGTGACCGGGGCTGGGCTGGCAGGATCTGTGCCGTGAACCATCGCACGCTTGGCCGCACCGGCATCCAGGTCAGCCCGCTCTGTCTCGGCACGATGATGCTCGGGGCCTGGGGAAACACCGACTACGACGAGTGCGAGCGCATCGTCGGCACCGCGCTCGACGCGGGCATCAACTTCATAGACACCGCCGACGTGTACGCGTTCGGCGAGAGCGAGACGATCCTGGGCAGGGCCATCAAGGGCCGCAGGGACGAGATCGTACTGGCGACGAAGTTCCACAACCAGATGGGCGACTCTCCCAACCGGCGTGGCAACTCCCGTCGCTGGATCATGCAGGCCGTCGAGGACAGCCTGCGCCGCCTGGACACCGACTGGATCGATCTCTACCAGGTGCACCGCCCCGATCCGCAGACCGACATCGACGAGACCCTCGGCGCCCTGTCCGACCTCGTGCGCCAAGGCAAGGTACGGGCGATCGGCACCTCCTCCTTCCCCGCCGAGGAGATCGTCGAGGCCCAGTGGGTCGCCGACCACCGGCAGCGCGAGCGGTTCTCGACCGAGCAGCCCTCGTACTCGATCCTCGCCCGGCACGCCGAGGCCGCGGTCCTGCCGGTGGCCGAGCGCCACAACCTGGGAGTGATGGTCTGGAGCCCGCTGAACGGTGGCTGGCTGACCGGCAAGTACCGCCGGGACGCGCCGCTGCCCGACGGCTCCCGGGCCTCCAGCAACGGCGACCACTTCGACTTCAAGGTCGAGGAGATCCGCGCCCGCAAGCTCGACGTCACCGAGAAGCTGGCGGTCCTGGCCGACGAGGCGGGCATCTCGATGATCCACCTAGCCCTGGGCTTCGTGCTCTCGCACCGGGCCGTCACCTCGGCGGTGATCGGCCCGCGCACGCTCGAGCAGCTCACCAGCCAGCTCGGCGCGGACGAGGTGCGGCTCTCGCCGGAGATCCTCGACGCGATCGACGAGCTGGTCCCGCCGGGGACGAACATCAGCCCCGACGACGTCGGCTACGTGCCGCCCGCCCTGACCGACCCCGCCCTCCGCCGCCGCTGACGGAACCCGTCGCCCCGGCGGGGGGGGCCCCCCGGGGGGCCGCCGGGCGCAGCGCACCACCCCGCCGGCCCCCCCCGGGGGGGTACCCGCGGGCCTGGCGGGGAACACG
>NZ_JBSFWD010000103.1:0-15008 GCF_053592655.1 Streptosporangium sp. NPDC002607 | reverse complement strand
CGTTTGGTGTTGGGTGCGTTCCCTTACGTCCCGCTCGCCACGCCCACGCCACCGAACTCATCAATGACGGCGTCCCCATCGAAGTCGTCCGCCGCCGCCTCGGCGCTGGTACCCCCAGGGCCGGTTTGGGTCGTCTGTCACAATTCTTGCGAGCACCCCGAATAGGCGCGGTGCGGGGGTGGACCTGCAACGGAACCGGTTTAGCGCACGATCCGGTTCCGATGTTCCTCAGACCCCGGGAAAGCCTAGCTGTCAAAGAACATCAGGGTCGCCTGGTAGTTGTCCTCCTGAAGACACCGCCGCTTACCGGAGCCTGCCGGTCGATCAGGTACTACGCGCTCTTGTCCCGCACCGTTTCGGGGACTTGCGGCGGAGCGCGTCCCATAGGACATCGGCGCTCCGCCGGGAACCGCCTGGGAGCGCGGCTCTCACATGTTCAGGCAGCGAGTTCGTGGTTGAGGTGGTCGCGGAACTCGCGGACCATCATGCTGCCCCTGTACGGCTCAAGCCGGTCGGCGAACTGCCGGATCAGGTCGGTCGAGCGAGCGGAGGTCAGTGCCTTCGTCGCCGGGATCGCGGCTCGAGCGGCGGCGAGGGACTGTTCCAGCTCGCCCATCCCCAGGTACGCCTCGGCCGTGTGCAGCCTGTTGCGCTGGGCGGATCGCGGGAAACGGTTGCCGAACTCCGCCACGGCCGCTTCCGCGCAGTCCGCAGCCCGCCTATGCTCGCCGATCAGGCTCCAACAGCGGCCAATCTGTGCTTTGAACTCCGCCTCGTCGTACCTGGCGATCCACGCCGGGTCGCGGTCGATGGTCCCCTGGGCGTACGCGCGCTCGGCCTCGACGAGCAGCCGCTCAACCTGCTTGGCACCGTGCCTGTCGTGGGTCTCGGCCGCCCCACTCTGCATGGCCGTCGCCCATGCCTGCTTGGTCAGCATCAGCGCCATGACATGCGGAGATGCCTGTGCGCGGCGTGCGGTGTCGGCCGCGGCTCTGGCCAGCCACACCGCCAGGGCGGCCTGCTCCAAATGAAGCGCCTGCGAGGTCATCGTCACCAGTATCCAGACACCGGTCAGCGGGTCGTTCCCCGTCTTCGCCAGCCGCAGCGCCTGACCGAAGTGCTGCTGCGCCTGACCGTGCTGGTTCAGGTCGAAAGCCGTCCAGCCCGCCAACCAAGTCATTCCGGCCGCCGCCGACATCAGCGCCGATCCCACCTGGTCGTCGTAGCGGCCTCGCAGCAACGGGGTCACCGTGGTGTCCAGGTACCGAACCACCGTCGGGCGGACCAGACCGGCCCCGAACTGGTCGTCCAGGTTACTGAAAACCTTGCGCGCCTCGTTGATCCGGTCGATATCGGCCTGGCCCACCGTGCGCCTGTTTCCTCGCTGCGCGACCGCCTGAGGCGGGTCGCTGTAGTTCCACGCCGTTATCCAACCCGCCAAAACCGAGGGCACGAACGGCAACGCGGTCAGCAGGTGGCGGCGGGATTCGTCCATCTCATACCTCCACAGCAGCGCGGCCGACTTCACGCTAGCCGCCGTCGATGTGTCGCCGTACTCCGTGACCGGCCACGAAGATGTCTCCCCGAGGGCCCACCCTTCTATCCACTGCTCGACCTCGGCGGACTCCGCCTCGAACACTGCCGCGATCTTCCTGCGGCTGTGCGGCCGGATCCCCTGCTCGCTCCGCTCCCACCTCCCCCACGTCCCCACGGCCACCCCGACCGCGCCCGCAGCCTCCTCCTGCGTCATCCCCCGCTCCAGCCGCGCCCTCAACAGATCCGGACGCCCCTTCCCGTCGCGCGCCTTCCCCATGGCCACTCTCCTTCGGTAGTCGAATCACCACCCATTGTGATGTCCGCAGGCCCCGGTCACCATCCCCCCAGCCAAACGACAGATTTTCGCCCACCAATGCTCGATACGACCGGCTGACACCCAGCCACGTTCGCCGTTGGCCGGGTCTCATCGGACAGTGATCAATGATCAGATGTCGATGTTCACCCTCGTCACCATGCTGGCGTTTCCTGCTGGGCACAGCCCCACAGCGAACGGAGCACGCCCATGCCACCAGCCGGCGACATCCCTCCAGGTGCCCCGCACCACCCCGCAGAAAGCCCGGCTCCCCCACCCGCCCGCAACTGGAAGCCCTTCACCCCGGCCGGACCGGTCGCCCCGCCGAGGTACGACACCGGAACAACGGACCGGAATATCGAGACGCCGGGACAAAACGCCGAAATCCCGGGCAAGGCCAGCGGCACGACGGGACAGGACAGCAGCGCGACGGAGCTATACAGCGGGACGACGGCATGGGAAAGCAGCACGGCCAGGCTGAACAACGGGACGACGACGGGACGAGACAGTGACGTGGCGGGGCGAAGTGATATCCATGCGCTGGTCAAAGTGCTGCGACCCGGCTCCGTCTCCCGCCGCGCTCGCGCCGTCGTCCGCGACGTACTCCAGCACGCGGGCCTGCCCGGCGACGACATCGACACCGCCGAACTCATCGTCGCCGAACTCGCCGCCAACGCCGAGAAACACGCCCGTCCCCCGTACGAACTGCGCGTCTTCCATCTGGATGGCATCCCCACCTGGTGCGAGGTCGCCGACGGCGCCCCCAACACCCACGAGGTCCGCCTCATCCTCAACCTGCTGCACTCGGTGACGGAGATCGGCCTGCCCCTGCTCGCTGAGAACGGCCGCGGCCTGCTCCTGGCCCACCGGCTCTCCGGCGGCCACTGCCAGACCTACCCCGTCACCACCCTGGCCGCCACCCCCGGCAAGGCCGTCGCCTTCGCCCTGCCCACCCTCTCGGGCAACCGCCTCATCTTCCCGTCCCTCCCCGACCTCCGACCCGGCCTGGCCGACCTCCGCCGCTGGTCATCGGGGTGAACTATGCCCCCGCTCGGGGTGCCGGGGGCCGTATCCGGGCGGGGGAACCAACGGGGTCTGGTAGGGCTTCCACCCATCGGCCGAGCATCTCGTAGGCGACGGTGAACAGCAGGGTAGGGGTACGCGCACAGGTCACGGCTGCTCTCAGCTGTCAGGTCGGGGTGCATGGGCAGGATGTACAAGGCTGCGGGGGCAAGATGCCTTGGCTCGTTCGGTCCTGCCGAGCTGTTGACAAGCGCTGAGACGCGGGCCACGCTGCTGCGTCTCGTGCACCTCCGGTCTCGGTGCGAGGCTTCGCGCGTGGAAGGACATGGCTTCCACACGTTCGAGAACACAGCGGACCTGGGCGCGCTCGGCGCGGCGGGGATTGAGCGGATGCACCAGGGGGCGGCAGGCCTTGCGGAAGACCTCCAGCGCCGGGCCACGATGCGCATCGACGCCGAGTGGTCCCAGGTCGACGACCCCCGCAGCCAGGAACGACAGGCCTGGAGCTGACCCTCGTACGCGTCTGTCCGCACCCTTCAAGGACACAGCATGACCAGAACCGTCATCACCACCGAGAACGCCCTCGCCCTGGCAGCCCCGCTGTCCCAAGGCATCCGCAAGGGTCCCGTCCTGCAGGTCTCCGGGCAGCTCCCGCTCGATCCGGACACGGGCAAAGTCGTTGGCACCACGGTCGCCGAGCAAACCGCGCAGACCCTGCGCAACGTCACCGCCGTCCTCAAGGCGGGCGGCGCAGGCTTGGAGGACGTCGTGATGCTCCGCGTGTACCTCACCGATCCCGCCCACCTGGCCGAGATGAACGAGGCTTACGCGGCGGCCGTCGGTGAGCCCTTCCCCGCCCGCACCACCGCCTATATGCGGCTTCCGCCGAGACTACTCGTGGAGGTCGACGCCCTGGCAGTGCTGGACGACCGACCAGGATGGCCGGTCGTCTGACGAGGGCGTGCATCAGCCTGAGGGTTCCGTCGGCGGAACTGCTGGACGCCCTGTGCGCACCGGCGGGACGACCGGCACCCTCCTTCGGGCCTCGTCCCGTACGTCGCGTCTACGGGCAGGTGCTCCAAGCAGTGGGGGCGTCGCCGCTGGGCATGCTGCAGCCGGGCGATGTGAGCGCGGGCCTCTTGAACGCAGAAGTCCCGGCCCAGTCGGATACGGCCGCACTCCGCATCCGGCGCACGGTCGACGACCTGGGATCGGCCAATCTGTGGGAGCCGGTTCGCAGCACCGCCGTTCGAGCTCGACATGAACAACCGGCTCGACCTGGCCGTCACGGCGGCGGCGGCGGTGCCCGGCCCACGCAGCGCGCCGGACCCGCCAGAACAGCAGTCGACACCGGACACCGCGGCGCCCCAGCATTGTCGATAGGTCGCTGGGCGACATATGTTGAGTGGATGAGCGAGCGTGTATTGCAGGAGCCGACTCTTCTGGTGCTGACAGCCCTGGCGGACGAGCCGCGGCATGGTTACGCCATCGCCCAGGAGGTGAAATCACTCTCCGGTAACCGGGTGATCTTGCGTACCGGCACCCTCTACGGTGCCCTCGATCGGCTGCAGAAGGAAGGGCTGATCGAGGTGCATCGTGAGGAGGTCGTCGACGGCCGGGCCCGCAAGGTCTACGCTTTGGCGCCGTTGGGGCGGGAGAGGCTGGCGGTCGCGGCGGAGCGGATGGCGGCCACCGCCCGTGAAGCCCGCCGGCGACTGGGGGCCTCCGGGGTGGCGGTGACGCAGGCGTGATCGGGCTGGTTCTGCGCCTGTATCCGCGGCGGTATCGTCTGGAGTGCGGTGAGGAAATCCTTGCCGTCTATCAGCAGACCGCGGCGGAAGCCTCCCCTGCGGGCAGGTTCCGGGAGGCCGCGGACATCGCCGGTCACGCGGTGCGGATGAGGCTGGGCGTGAGTTCCGCGACAGCCGCAGGACGATTACTGGCAAGCGCGGCGCCGTTCGCGGTGGCCGCGGCGGCGGCGGGTTGCGGTGTGCATCTGAGCCGCTGGTATGCCGGCGTGGTCGCCTCACCGGCCCCGGTGCGTTTCTTCGCCGACGCGTGGAGCGCGCTGCTGCTCGCTTCGGCGCTGGTCGTCGTCGGGGCGGTCACGGCGCTGACGGGGCGGTGGCGGGGAGGTGTGGTCGCGGTCGCCGTCGGACTCGCGGGGTCGGCCGTCGCGGCTGTCGTCAGCGGGCCCGCGTTCGGCGACCCGATCGTCACCCCAGCCATGGCGCTGCTCACCGCCTTGGTCGTGTTGGCCTGTCCGCCCGATCTGATGCCGGGGCCCAGGGTGTGTGCCGCAGCCGGCGCGATGGCTGCCGCGGCGTGGCTGCCGGTGACCGCTCTCTACGCGGACGTACTGCCGATCAGCACCGACTACGGCATGTGGCCCCTGCTTGTACTCGCGGCCACCGGCCTCACGCTGGCTTGGCGGTCAAGGTCACCGGGGCTGACCGAGACGGCCGTGATGACCGCAGCCTGCCCGCCGTTCCTTGCCTACGCCTACACAGGAGCCTGGGGTCAACCGCTTCCCGTCCTGGGGATCGCCGCGGTTGTGCCGCTGGCCGGTGCGCTGGCCGCCGGCGTGCACGCACTTCGCCTTCGCGGCCGGCCCAGCCGGCGCTAAAGCCCTTCACCAGCAGCCCTCCTCAACTCGGGGGGCGGCTTCGTGTTTGCTGACCACCCTTCCGAATAGTCAGGTAACCGGCATATATCCTTGGGGGAGTTATTCAACTATTCGGCTCATAGGGCTGTGTGTGCCGTCCTATGTCCGACCGCACCCGGCGCTCGCCCCCGCAGGACCGCGCCGGCACGGAGGAGAACCTCGATGCCGTTCACGCTGTCCCACCCCGCAGCCGTCTTGCCGCTGTTGCGCCACCCGTTCTCCCCGGCCGCCCTGGTCTGCGGAGCCATGGCTCCGGACGCGCCGTACTTCCTTGCCGGCGCGCGCATACCCGTGAGTGCCCAGTCCTGGTACGAGCCGTTCCTCAACGCCACCGTCTCCCACAGCCTGTCCGGCATCGCCGTGGGGGTGCCGTATGCGCTGGCTCTCCTGATGCTGTACTGGCTGGTGCGCCGCCCGGCCGCCGACCTGCTGCCCGCCCGGCTCTCCCCGGCCAGGCCAGCCGAGCGCGGCGGTGATGGCCTGCGCCGGACAGGCTGGGTGCTGCTGTCCGTCGTGATCGGCATCCTGTCCCACCTGGTATGGGACTCCTTCACGCACGCCGACGGCTACGTGGTCACTCACCTGAGCGTCCTGCGGTCCTACGTCACGGGGGATCTCACGGTAGCGCGGGTGGTCCAGCACGTCAGCACGGTCGGAGGGCTGGTCGCCATCGCGGCGCACTTGTGGCGCCGCCTGAGCCGAGTCCCCGCCGACACCACCGTCCGGGCCGGGTTTCCGGCAGCGGCACGCTGGAGCGTCATAACAGCGCTGACCGTTGCCGCCCTCACCGGCGCCGTGGTCAACATGCAGACCCTGGAGGACTACCGGGGCGGACCTGCCGCAGCCAACCAGGCAACTGTCCAACAGGTAGTGGAGGGAATCCTCTCGGACTCGGCGAAGGGCGGTGGCGCCGCGCTGGCCTGCGCGCTCGCCCTTTACGCCTGCGCCTGGTGGGTACACAGGGCGATCCGACCCGCTGTGCCGCACGACTTGAGCACACACTGAACTCCTCCCGGTCGCGTCCACGGAAATGGTGTACGAGTTTCCCCACCCAGATGGCGTGGCGCCGTCTGTTGCACCACTCCACCGGAGGCACTGCGGTCCAGTCCGGCCGTGGCCGGTACGTCGGATCGGAACACCTCCATGCCCAGCACCTTGACGACCTGGGGATCGGCGCCCCGGCCCTTGGCTCGCCGTCCCGGGCAAGGCCGGCCGTCACTGTGCACAATAGAACGGCGGCCGAAACAGGCGGCGAGGGCGGGTTTCAGATCCAGGCCGCGCCGATCTTCGTCACCCACTGGCGGCAGTTCCCGCACCCGGAGCGGGCCTGCCACTTGCCGGCCATGGCGTTCCAGGTCTGGGCATGGAAGTAGAGGGTGTCCCTGGGGATCTTGGACACATCGGTGATGCCGGCGCTGTTGAGGTACGCGTTCATCGCGGCGACCTCTCCGCACGCGGTGACCGGCCACTCCTCTACCTGCGTCACACCGGCCAGGACCTTCGCCATGACGGGGTGCTTCTTGCTGAGGGAATACTCTCCGCTGGTCCCCGGCCAGGTCTTGCCCGTCCCGGCGTGGGCGACACGGTAGAACTGGACGATCTCGTCGGGCAACTCCTCGTCGGGGTCCCATGCCTGGTACAGCTCGTTCAGCTTCTGGGGCATGTAGGAGTCGTAGTCCTCGTGTTCGGGCTCCACCAGGACCAAGCCCGCCACCTCGTCGGGGAAACGCTGCGCATAGTGGCGTGCGTAGAGGCCGCCGAATGACACGAATCAGCTTGTCGAGCCCGACGATCATGGCATCGGCCGGTCACGCGGCGGCCTGACCACCAAGACACACGCGCTGGTCGACGGCAAAGGCCGCCCGCTCGTGGTGCTTGTCAGCCCTGGTCAGGCCGGGGACTCGCCGGCGTTGCCCAAGCTGCTCGCCGAGCTGCGGGTGGCCCGCAAAGGCCCCGGCCGGCCCCGCACCACGCCTGAACTGCTGCGGGGGGACAAGGCCTATTCGTCACGTGGCCATCGAGCGATGCTGCGGGCGCGTGGCATCAAGACGGTCATTCCTGAGCCGGCAGACCAGGCGGGGCACCGCCGGCGTCGTGGCTCCCGGGGTGGCCGGCCCGTCTCCCATGACAGCGAGGACTACAAGAACCGCAACGTCGTGGAACGGTTCTTCAACCGGATGAAGAACTGGCGCGGTCTGGCCACCCGCTACGACAAGCATGCCGTTGTCTACCGCGGCGGCGTTGTCCTCGCCGGCCATCCTGGATTGGCTCAAGCGGCCATGAGGCGCGGTTACCCGCCGTTGTGTCCGTGATTCAGCGGACACGTAGGTCCTTCGGTCGTTAGAGTTGAAGCTGTTGCGGAATCCCGCCCGCCTGGGGAATTGAGGAGCACTGATGTCTACAACGATGACCGGAGCTCCCGTTCGCCCCTTGGTGACCGCAGTCGCAGGCTTGTAACGCCGCGCGTGTAGCAGCAAAGTCAGCACACATCCCGGTCGCCGGGGCGAGGTGACACGTGTCACCGGCCCTTGGCGCTGTTTGGCGTCTCCGTTCGCCTTTCCGGGAGTTCTGCTGTGTCCGCTCGTCATTCTTCACTGCTCCGTGTACGTGTCCTGGTCGAACGCCTGATCGCTGCCCCGTTCGGCAGGAAATCTCAACGGTCGAGGTCAGCTCCGCCTGCTCCGAACTCCGCTGATCAGACTGTCAACCGGAATGTCCGCCTGCTGAGCTGGTTCAACTTCTTCGGCGACTTCCGCATGTACGGGCCGATTATGGTCATCTACTTCGCGCAAGTCACCGGCTCGTACACCGCTGCCGCCAGCCTCCTGGCGGTGAAGATGCTGTCTTCGGCAGCGTTCGAAGTCCCTACCGGGGTGCTCTCCGACCGCCTCGGCCGACGCGGCACGATGATCGCCGGTGCCGTCGTCATGGTGGCCGCCCATCTCGGGTACGCCGGCGCTTCGGGCTACGGCCTCCTCCTGGCAGCTGTTGTGCTGGAGGGATTGGCGACCTCACTGTGGAGCGGCAACAACGAGTCTCTGCTCTACGACACGTTGCTCGAAGCCGGCCGGGAGGAGGAGTTCCCCCGGCACTCGGGCCGGGTGAACTCGATGTTCCAGATCGCGCTCGCACTGGCGGCAGCCATAGGTGGCGTGGTCGCCGGCGCGTGGTCGCTGCGTGTGGTGGTCGTGCTGTCGGTCGTGCCGCAGGTGCTGTGCGTGCTCGTCGCCTTGCGGGTCCGGGAACCGCGGGTGCACGGCCCGCTGGAATCGAACGTGCTGGTGCATCTTGGATCGGCCCTGCGCGGCATCCGCCGTAATCCGGTGCTCCGCCGGATGACTCTGGTGTCGGCGCTTCGTTACAGCAGCGAAAGCGCGGCCCAGTTGTCGCCTGTTTTCGTGGCAGGGCTGTGGCCGCTCTGGGCGCTGGGCCTGTGGCGCACCTTCGGCCATGGTGTGGCCTTCGTCGGCTTCCGCGTCAGTGGTTGGGTGATCGGCCGGGTGGGCGCGGCCCGCACTCTGCTGTTCGGTGAGCTGTTCGACAACGTGGCGAACTTCGTGGCGCTGGTCAAGCCGACGGTATTTTCGCCCGTGCTGCTTGGGTCACCGGCCTACGGCATGTCGACAATCGCCCAGCAGACGTTGCTGCAGCGAGAGTTCACCGACCGGGAACGCGCGACGATGGGTTCGCTTGCGTCGCTGCTCGGCAGCGTGCTCTACGCGCTCGTCGCCCTGGGAGCCGGCCTGGTGGCAGACCGTTGGGGCATCGTTCCGGCGTTGCTCGCGATCCAGGCGGTGGTGCTGATCGCACTTCCGCTCGCCTGGTGGGTGCACGCGCACGCTTCTTCGCTCCCCGCGGGCGCTGGGACGGTGACGGGATGAGCGCCTCCTCGGCCCCGGCCAGGCCTGCGGTCGACGTCGCAGTGCTGCAGGGTGAGATCGAAGCGATTTTCGGCTTCCGCTGCTCGGTGCCCTCTTCCGTCGCCGGCGGGCAGGACACCGATGCCTCGGTCCTGCGAGCCACGACGACAGAGGGCCAGGAGGTCGCCGTGAAGGTATCCCTCCGCGCAGGGCGTCCGGGCGGCCTGCTGGTGTCAGACCATCTCGCCGAGCTGGGGCTACGCTGACTCTGCACGCCTTTCTCAACGTCCCATAACTGCGCCGAGCAGGGCCTCTTCCGGCCGCAGGCTGCCCTGACGAGTCGTCTCACTTTGGAGGTTGTGAGACACGGCCTAGCTCACTCTCCGGCACGGGAGACAGGCATCCACCGTGGTCCGCGTCGTCCCGCGAGGAAATCGCCGACGAGCCGCGTGCATAGTTCCGGGTGTTCGAACAGCAGCAGGTGACTCGATCCGGGGACGATCGCGAGGTATCCGTCGGGGAGAGCCCGATACAGCTCCAGAGTGTGCTCAAGGGTCACGATGTCGTCGTCCGCGGCGATCACGAGCGTGGGGCACTTCACCTGTGCCAGGGCCTCGGAAGTGAGTGGCGCACCGTCATCGACGGATGCTGCGATCTTGCGTGCGATGACGGGGAAGTGGGCCTCGCCATCGGGCGAGACCTCGCCATATGCCTCGATCACTTGGGGCGGCCACTCTCCGCCGGCATCGGGTCGCACGATCAGGCCGGCCGGGTCGAACGCGCAGCTGATCAGCACGAGCTGCGACACGAGGCCGGGGCGCTGGGTCGCGACCCACAGGGCGACGCTGGCGCCCGCACTGTATCCGACAAGCGAGGACGGGCCGCCGACTATCCGCTCAGCGAACGCGATCATGTCCGCCGCCATGTTGTCGATGGTGATGGGACCGGCGACATCCGCCGTGTGCCCGTGGCCCCGGCGTTCGGGCAGCAACAGCCGCGAGTGCGAGGAGAGTGTGTCAAGGTTCCCTGCGAAGTCCCGAGAGTCGCTGAAGTTGCCGTGCATCAGGACGACAGGCTCCCCAGCGCCCTTCTCGTCGTACCAGAGATCGACCTCGCCAAGGCGTATGTAGTTGCTCATGCCAAGGTATACGAGGCAGCCTCCCGAAACTCATCGGGCAGACCAAACATCTCGAACATCCGCGATGGCTGTTCAAGGAACGTGGTCCCGGCGATCATCTGGCCGTCGAGCCACTCGATGACCGTGAGCCCGAACGGGCGCAGGTGCCCGATCTCGTCTGGCGAGTACAGTGCGACCGCGGTTGTCCCGTTCGCATGAACCGGCACAACGCGCGAGCCGGCGCAAGGGCTGCCCGCTACTCGCAATGTGGCTTCCATGTCTGCGCGACCGCGCAGCCACCAGGGGAATGGAGGCATCGATGTCCTGCCGTCCTCGCGCAGAAGCCCGGCCAGGGCGTCGACGTCATCGTTCTCGAACGCTTCGCAGTACCGCGCGAGCAGCACCTCAGACGACGGATCCAGCGGGACCGACGGCGCCTGTTTCGTTGCGAGGGTCACCCGCGCACGTTGAAGTGCGCTCGTCACCGAACCGACCGACGTGCCCAGGATGTCGGCCGTCTCGGCAGCAGCACATCCCAGCACGTCAAGCATCAGTCATCGCGGAAACTCAGACCGCGAGATGCCAACTCCTCACGGAGGATTCGTATGGCCTTCGGTCCGACTCCATGGATGTCCAGGAGTTCGCGTTCGGACCGGGCGGCCAACTGTTCGTAACCGGTTATCCCGTTGGCCGCCAGTCCACGTGGCGCAACCTTACCCAGGGAGGGCGGAAACTCTGTCTCGTCCACGATCAATCCTTGTCGGCGGTCGACGGTTGCGTCCACGAAAATAGTGAAGGATGGTTCCCCGCCTGACCAGGAAAACAGCGAAGCCGCCAGCGGGAGGCCCACGGAAGCCAGGACCTTGGGCCGATGGACAGCGATAGCGCCAGCCCTCTCGAACATCTCCTCGGACAGCGACGAAAGCCCAGGGGACTGGAGTTTGTCACGCAACGCAAGCAGAAATTACGGTCCGCGACACCGTACCCGTTCGGCGCACCTTCGTTTCAGGGTTGAAGGGTGTCGTGGTGCGGGGCGGGGTGGCGGATGAGCCGGGAAGAGGTGTGGCGCAGACGCTGCCAGCGGCGCAGCGGGGTGGTCAGTCTCAGCAGATGCTGCAGGGACGTCTCGCCGGCGGCCCAGCGGCCGAGCTCGTCGCGGCCCAGCAGGTGAATCCGGAAGTCGTCGGCCGTTTGGCGGGCATCGCGGGTGAAGGAGCCATTGGTGACCACCACGGCGACGTCGCCGCCGTGCGCGGCGGCGGCCGTGCCGTTGACCTCGTAGATGACCCGGGAGCCGACCTTGGCGGCGGTGGTGGTGTGCTTGCACTGCACGACGATGACGTAGCCACTGCGCTCGCGGCCGATGACGTCGGCCGCCTTGTCTCCGCGCTGTCCCACGTGCCGGGCCGCGATGCCGTCTCGAATCATGAGGTCGCACACGGCCCGCTCGAAATCAGTGGGATTCATCGCATCCAGTTGCGGCAGCGTCAGCTGCAGATGGCGCAGCCGCTCAGAACGGTGCCGGGCGGCAACGGCTTTGAGTTGAGACCATCCAATAATCGCCAGAACAGCGCACACTCCCACGGAAACCCCGATGTACCAGGTGCCGAAAATCGCGTCGACAACGACGCCGATGATTTGAATCGCGAAAGATCCGGCAATGAGTGTTATGACGGCGGCGGCGCACCATTCCACCGGTCCGGCGGGCATTCGTAGCCGGGGAAGGCGCCGCCGCAGTGCGCATGTGAGGCGTTTCACGGCGCCCCGGTCGGCTCGGGCGGCGGCTCCTGGCCGGCGTCGGCAACCTGCTCGGGGGCCAGGACCTGTGCCGGGGGTGCGGGCTCTGACACCGAGGACGGCGGTTGGGCGGGGGCGGGCTGCTCCGTGCCGCTCTGGTTCCAAAACCATGCGATGGCGGCGATGGCGGCCAGGAGGACCCAGCCGGATCCTTTCGCGCTTTTCGGTTTCGGTCTATTGACCCAATGCCCACGCCGATAATACCTGCCTCGCGACATGACTGCTCCCTGAAAATGGTGGTGGTGTTTCGCCGTGTAGCGGCTTATGGGAGATATAAACACGCACCACCGACAGATGAGCCCGCATTCGCGGTGTTCGGGAAAGCAGAGAATGGATAAGTGTGTTTCCACCGGGTGAGCAGATTGTCGCTTCTTTGACGTAGCAGCGGGAGCTGCCCGGATGCCTCATACGCCACCGCGGTGGTCATGCGAGCAGAGTTGGGCCCGGGTCTGCACCTGGTGACGGGCGAGTCAGGATGAGCTTGAAAGGGGATCGGTGTCGTTGCACGGCGAGAGGTGGGTCTCGAGGGGTAGGGAGTGAGTTACGGATCGGTGGCACAGAGTGTTGGTTGTTCGGGTGGGGGCGATCGTGGTGAGTTGAGAGCATCGGGGGTCCGCAGGCGAGCTTAGGGGGCGTACGGATGCGTGCCACGACGACAGGGCCATGCGGACTCTTGAACCGCGACGGCTTCCCCCGCATGCTGAAAGCGAAGGGAGCCTCATGGTCAGTGAGAACGCTGCCAAGCTCGCGGTGCTCATCGATGCCGACAACACCCAACCCGCGATCGTCGAGGCGTTGCTGGCCGAGATCGCCACCTACGGCACCGCGCACGTCAAACGCGCCTACGGCGACTGGACAGGCGCGAGCCTGGGAGGCTGGAAAGAGCGGTTGCTTGCCCAGTCGATCCAGCCGATCCAGCAGTTCGCCTACACCACAGGTAAGAACGCCACCGATGCGGCGCTGATCATCGATGCGATGGACCTACTGTACTCAGGACGCTTCGACGGATTCTGCCTCGTCTCCAGCGACAGCGACTTCACCCGCTTGGCCGCCCGGATCCGAGAATCCGGCCTCACCGTGTACGGATTCGGCGAACGCAAAACCCCCCAGCCCTTCGTCGCAGCGTGCGACAAGTTCATCCACATCGAAAACCTCATCCGCCTCCAAAACTCCGCCATCTCTTCCGGCTCAGCACCCGAACCGGCTCCACGCACCTTGGCCTCGACGTTGAAGAAAGACACCGCGCTGGTCAACCAGCTCCGCACCGCCGTGGAAACCTCCTCCGACGACGACGGATGGGCCCATCTGGGCTACGTCGGCCACATCATTACCAAGCAACGTCCGGACTTCGATTCCCGTAATTACGGCTACACCAAGCTCAGCGATCTGATGGCCGCGACAGCCCTGTTCGAGCTGAATCGCCGCATCCCCAGCGATGGAAAACCCGCGATCGTCTACGTCCGCGACAAACGCCACCACACCAAACGCCCCAAACCCCCACCAGCAAACCCACCCCGAAAAGCGGCCGACCCACCGACTCAAGACGTTCCCGACAACAACGGCGCTCTCGACGGATCCGCAGTGACAACAAGCCCGGTGCTCGGAGCCGGTTGATCTACCGGATCCGAGCACCGGGGCGCAAAGGCGAGCGGCGCAGCTTCCCAAACGTGGCTACGCCAACCTGCTGGAGGCCGCCCACCAGCAGGTTGGCGCGCCGCTCGTGCCGATGTGGGGCAACGTGATCATCAAGACCTGGCTGAAACGCATGCAATATCGACCTGATCTCATCACCGGATTCTTCAACGAGACTGGTCTGCCCTTCGAGCTGTCCTAACCCTGGTGATTCAATCTCAGTAATAGCACATTCGTTAACGGCGCCCCGCCTACAACCGAAGAGCTAGGCCGGTCGGACGTCGATGTCGCACTGCCAGGACTTTCCTTCGTCGTTGGTGACACAAGTAACGACAACGTTATATATGCGCGCATTTAATATTCCGACTATGAATTCTGGGGTGGTCCCTATTGTCAGCGGGACGACGTCGCTGAAGGTGCCTTCCAACGGTGGAGGCTCGATGGTTCGCTGCCAGTCGAATCGCTCGAAGTTGCCTTCGGCGACCAGCCGGTAGAAGTCGTCGGCCGTCATCGTTCCTTTACGAGCGATGGCCCCCGTAGCGCTTTTCAGTGACTCCAGGGGTTCACCGACCTGCCGTTCGGCGATGGCGATAACCTCCCGCACCGTAATGTCACCCCCGCGGATGTCGATAGGTGCGGATGTCGCCACGCTGACTGTTCCTGAAGGTGTCGCGTGCGCCGATACGGCGGTGAGGTTGAAGATTACCGCGATACTCGCAGCGGCGGAAACCGTGCTGACGATGCGGGCGATCCTGCCTGTCAGTTTCCTTGCTCGGATCATGAATTGGCTCCATTTCCTAGAAGTGTATGTGAGTTGTTGTCGCGTGTGGGGGCGTACTGTCCCGTTCCATCGCGCTGTCGATATCGTCACACGCAGGGCTGAAATAGTGCTGATGTGGCCCTGAAACCCACGTCAGAACTGGGGCGACGCACGAGTGGAGACTGTATGGCTCGCCACCGCGAGCAAGGGCAAGGCAGCGGGCAGTCCGGCGGCGACGGTGGCGATCATGCCGGGGTGCTTGTGTGGGTATTCGATCCGGTGCAGCCCGGAAGCGGCGATCGCCT
>NZ_JBSFWD010000102.1:0-15194 GCF_053592655.1 Streptosporangium sp. NPDC002607 | reverse complement strand
TCGAGCCCACGTCGAACCGCAGGCCCGGATAGGCCTGTCGAGCCAACTCGATCATCGCAGGAGAGGCATCGACACCGACCACCGCCAGCCCCAGCCCGTCCAGATAAGCGGTGATATGGCCAGGCCCACACCCCAGGTCCGCGACCTGGCCGTCCCCACCCGCATTTACGACCTCGGCGAAGGCACCCAAGATCGCACGGTCCACCGGTCAGGAGCCCACCTTGACCACCCTCGAACGCACCCTTGCCCAAGCACTCACGGAGATCGTCATCAGGCTCTGGTGACGGCGACCCGAGCACCAGCCCCATGACGGCGGCAGGCCGGTGCCGGGGGTGGCGTCTTGGATGGCGACGGTGATTGCCCGGCTGCCGGGCCGGGCCGGGCGGTGGGGCATCGGGCCGTTCCCGACGCCCCAGGTGTTCACGACTGTGGCCTCAAGCTTGTGGCCGGATCAGCGATCAGCGGGTTCCCACCACGTCAAATTGGCGGCCGCCTGGGCCACCGGCTCGATGATCTCCCACGCTTCGGCGATCAGCCCATCGTGCAACCGCCAGATATCGACTACCACGATTCCGGGCTCGGCGCCGGGCAGCCGCCGCTTGACGGGGACGCGCTATCGGCGGCCTGGGGCGCGATCGCAAGGGTGCTGCGGGCCCACGAGCCGTTTCCGGCGCTGGTCATCGATCGTCGCTGGAACATCGTGATGACCAATCGCGCCATCGAACCGTTCCTCGCAGACGTGGCCCCCGGCCTGCTCCGGCCGCCGATCAACATGGTGCGGCTGGGGCTGGACCCGCGCGGGCTCGCTCCCCGGATCGTCAACCTGGCCGAGGTGCGTTCGCTGCTGCGTACCCGGATCACGCGGCAGCTTGCCACGGCTCCCGACCCCGAGCTCACCGCGTTCTATGAGGAACTGCTGGCGCCCGGCTTCGACGACACGAGCCACCCGATCGAGTCCGAGGTCGCGATCCCGATGATCTTTCGCTTCGGCGGACGGGAAATACGACTGTTCTCGACCACCACCACGTTCGGCACGCCGATGGACATCACTCTGGACGAGGTCGCGGTCGAGTCGTACTACCCGACGGACGCCGAAAGCGCCGCCTACTTCACCCGATCCGACGTTGAGGCCAGATCAGCAGGGTAGGGCCGGCTGGGCTCGGCCTGACCGCTCCACAGGCGCGGCATCCGCGGGCTGCTTGCTTGCCTAACGTGCCTTAACAACCTTCAAGCCGCTGACCAGCTAGTTCACTTGACAACCCCAGATAACGATCGGCGCTGCGGAGAACAATCTATGCCGCCCGGTATCTGTCGGACCCAGCGTATCGCCGCAAGATCTCCCACCAGCTCAACAAGGGCGAGTCGCTGCACGCACTCAAGCGGGACCTGCTCTACGCCCACGAAGGCACGGTGCGCGCTCGCCACCTCGAGCAGCAGACCGAACAGGCGTGGTGCCTGACACTGGTCACCAACGCCGTGATCACTTGGACGACCGAGTACTACGGGCTGGCCGTCGAGTCGATGCGCGCGGCCGGGCGGCGCATCGACGACGAAGTCCTGGCCCGCATCTCCCCGGCGCACAGCGAGAACGTCAACTTCTTCGGCGCCATCGACGTCGACATCGAAGGGGAACTCGCCCGGCTCGGCCCCACCGGCTACCGGCCACTGCGCGTACGCGACATGCTCTTCTGACACCCCGCTCGGGCGAGCTTCGATGTCGCGCGGTCACGACGACGTTCGAGCCCGCCCCGCGCACTCCCGATCGGCCGACCGCAACATGCAGCGGCTTGAGATGGTCGCCGCGATGGATGAGGTGTCCCCGCAGTAACGCTCCTACGTCGGCCCGCCCCAGCACGAAGGTGTCCCGCTGGGGTGGATGGCCACCGAGACCGTCGGCCATGCGCATCCCGCACGTCAGCTACCGACCCCGGATACCCCCAGGATTACAACACTCGGTCTCGCCGACGACACAGTGACTCCGCCAGCGCGGAGACGATCAAGTCTTGGCGCCGACATGCTCTCACCGCACACTCACTCCCGGCCATCGGGTCACCCCTGAACCCCCCCGGCAGGCCGCTACCAGGGTCGGATTTCTTCTCAGAACTCGTTCTCACGTAAACAAGAACAGGGTGAGTTATGGGAGAGGTTTGTGAGAGGATTCCGAGGGTGAGCAGCGAACCGGACTCAGCCACCGCCGATGCCGACGAAGTCGAGCGCCACCTATGCCTGCGGTGCCGGGCCGAGCCGGGCTCTCCATGCCGGTCGCGCTCCGGCACGGTCGCCGGGACCTACCACACCGGCCGGTTCATGAAGGTGCCCCGGCTGGCGAAGCGGCTGCGGGTGCCGACGCCGGCCGATCGGGGACCGGGGCAGCTGTGGCGCCCGGGCAGCCCGCCGCCGGCGCCGATTCCTACGGACACCCCGGCCACCGACATCAGGGTCGGCTACGCCCGCTGCTCGCACCTGACCCAGGAACTCCAGTCTCAGCTCGACGCCCTGGAAGCGCACGGCATCAGCCGCGACAAGATCTTCGCCGAGAAGGTCTCCACCCGCGTCCGGGTGCGGCCAAAGTTCGAGGCCGCGCTGGAGATGTGCCGCCAGATCAAGGCCCACGCACCACACTGCCGCGTCATCCTCACCGTCTACGAGATGAAGCGGCTGGGCCGCGACTCCGCCGAGCTGACCGCGCTCGCCGACCACCTCACCGCCCACGGCATCGCCCTGGAAATGCTCGCCGGACCGCTGCCCGGCATCTACGACCCCAGCGGAACCGGCCGCATCCTGTTCGCGTTCTTCGCCGCGATGGCCGAAACCGAACGCGAGAACATCCGCGAAGCCACCCTCGAAGGCTTGAATGCCGCCGCCCGCAAGGGCAACCACGGCGGACGCCCACCAGTCATCACCGACGACATGCTGCACATCGTGCTCCGACGTCGTGCCGACGGCGAGTCGGTGCAGGACATCCGAGGCGACCTGATCATCCCCACCGGCAAACGCAAGGGACAAAACCCGAGCCTGGCCAGCATCTACCGAGCACTCGCCGAGCACGACAAGCGCCAGCGGCACCCGGACACGATCGAACAGGCCCACACCACGTTCGCAGCCGATCAGGCGAACACCTGACCAACCGAAACGGCCATCACCGCTGGTCAGCCAGTCGGGTGGCCCGAGGCGTCTCAGCCTCGGGCTCCCACAGAATCCCGGCGTGACAGTCTCCCGTCACCGGGCTCTTGTCATCCTGTTCGCCAGGCGTGCGGTGTCCACCGCCAATGCCGGAACATGGCGAGGTAGGCGCGGACAGCGCTTTTGTAGGCGCGTCGAGCCTTCCTGACCGGTTTCAGTCGTCGATACTTCTCACGGATCCAGCGCACCAGGGCGGGTTCGCCCGCCGTCGCCCACGTTCAGCTCGGTGACCCGCCCCGCACCTGACACGGCCGGCCGAGGGGTCACCCGAGCGCCCGGTCACGATTGGCCATCGCTGACGGCCAGTACGCCCTGCAGGCCGCGCGGACCGATCAGCCTGGAGGTATGAGGTGGTGGCCAGGTTTTTCCCGTTCGTGCTCGCGGTACTGGGCGTGGTCCTGGTCGCGGGGCTGACGTAGGTGCTCGGTCCGGGGGCGGCGTGGGTGCTGGAGCACTTCGACGGGGTACGCGGCTTGGACGACAAGGACCTGGCGGGGGCCCGGCAGGCCCGGTCGTCGGCGTGGTCGGGGTGGTGCAGCTCGGCGTAGGTCCTGCCGCGAGCACTGGGGTCCTCACCGTTCTCCGCGGTGCTGGGCTCGGGGATCAGGCCCATCACCTCGCGGTCGCCCGCGCGGCCGGGTCCGTAGACGTCGGCGAACGGGCAGAGGAAGAAGCGACGTTGTGGCTGTAGTTGTCGCGCACGGAGGTCAGGCCGGACCAGACCAGCGCCCCGGCCGCCGTGGCTTCCACTTGGCGGCACCCCATATCGCGGTGAGTGGCGGGCCCGGCGCCTGAGAGCCCTGGCGGCTGCCACGGCCGGCACCGTTCGTGGCGTTGTGGCCCCAGCGGTCGACGTCGCGCACGGAGCCCAGCACGGTGCGCGACCCCCTTGAATCAGAGACACGCCAGGCACAGTGATCTTACTTTGCGCACTTGAATCGCTACTTTATGCATGCGTCTTGTTGATGAGCGGAACCTGACTCACTCGTCCCGTCGGAAGAGGACCATGCATCCCATCCGCGTATCTGGCTTCTTCGTCATGCTCACCTCGGCATTGGCGATCGCCTGCGCCCCTGTCCCCGCGGCCATGGCCGCCACCTCCCACACCACACTCCACGCTGACCCTCCCGAGGAGGAAACCTGCCCCAACGGGCAGCCGAAACCGTGCGGCGCCCAGGAGGAACGCGGCGGCGTCGACGCCGACCGAGAAGAGACCAAGAAGGACACGGCCAAGGCCAAGGAGGACATCGCCGAGGCCAAAAAGAAGGTGGAGGAATGCCCTCCGACCTCGAAGCAGTGCATGGAGAACCTCATCGGCGACGGTGGTCAGCAGCGCAAGGACCTCGACGACACCCGGCAGGCACTGGCCAACTTCCGGCCCGCACCCTCAGACAACGCCGCATCCGCCATCGCCGAAACGTGTGACGAGTTCGCCGCGGGCCTGCCCGCCGCACTGCGTAACTCCCCTGACTTCTCCCAGCTGACCGGTGTCTGCGAGCTGATGAACCCATGACCGCCGTGAACTCTCCTCTTCGTTGGACACCGCTGGTTTTCGCCGCCGTCCTGGTCGCGCTCGTTCCGGCGACCGCCTTGGCCACCCCCATGCCCGGCGTGCCCGACGTGCCCGACGTTCCTGTCGCCCGGGCCTTCGACGGCGACAAGCCGCTGCCGTCGGTGGACGAGGCGGTCAGGCGGTGCGCGGAAAACCCCGGCGCCTGCCGCTTCCGCATCGACCCGCAGGCCTCCCGCGAGTACTACAGCGCCGTCAAGTCCCTGGGCAACGCGGTCATCAACTGCACCAAGGACCCGATCAGCGTGGCACGCCAGGTCACCTTGCGTACCGGCAGCACCGACAACCTCGGCGGTGAGATAACCGGCAACATCTCGATCGAGGGACAGGTCAACGCCTCCGGCGAGGCCTCCGCAGGGGTGTCGGGAGAAGGCAGCGGAACCTTCACCACCCCCAACACCCAGCAAGGACCATACGCCGCGTTCAATGCCAAAGGAGGGGCGAACGGCAGCGGCAAACTGGCGGGCTCGCTCGGCGCCAAGGGCGCCTTCCAGGGCGCCTTCAAGCTCCACTACCAGCGCAGCTGGACCACTGAGAACACCGAGACAACCTCCTACACCACCACCGTCCGCTCGGGCGACGCCCTGGTTTTTGGGGCCAGCTCCGCCATGCAGCGGGTCGCGGGAAAGATCACCATCGGCGCCCTGCAGGTGCGCAACGTCACGGTCGACGGCCCCTCGACCGTGAACACCAGCACCTTCGTCGCCGACACCTTCACCGTGCCGGGCGACACCTGCGACCGGTTGCGGCCCGCGAGCAAGACCGCCGTGGAAGACACCGTCAACCGCGGATTCCGCAGGGCTGATCGCTCGACGATCCTTCCCGCGCTGCCGGCAGGCGCGCGGCTGAGGCAACGCACCGTGCTCGCCGCCGAGCGTTCCTGACCGCCCCGCCCGAGCACCCCTTTTTTTTCGTGGAGATCATCATGACGTCACCGCACACTCCCGCCAGGGCCGCCGTCGCCGGCGCACTACTGCTGGGCCTGGGCCTGGCGGCACAGCCCGCACACGCCACCCAGCCCGCCCCTGCCACAGCATCCGCGCAGACCGCAGGGCCCGATACCAAGCCGGTCGCCGTCATCAACGGCGACTTCGCCCTGCCCGCCTTCACCGGCACCGGCCCGAACTGGGCGGCTGTCCAGGGCTGGTCCGTCGGCTCGACCAACGGATCCGGCACATCCTCCGGCGTCGCCCGCTACGCCGACACCGTCTCGGGCCATCCCGACGGCAAGACGGCCGTCATGCTTCGCCTGCCGAACGCCGCCACCCACTCCTTCAAGCAGCGGCTGCGCGGTGTGCGCGCGGGCGCCCAGGTCACCGTCACCTTCGACGACAGCCCCAGCGTGGCCGCCGTCTGTACCCCGGAGGCTCTCGCCCAAGGCCAGACCTACACCGTCGAGGGCGACGGCGGCCAGGCCAGCACCCAGACCACCGCCCCGGACCCGAACAAGAAACCCAGAACCCTCGGCACCGGTGTCTGGCGCACCGGCCAGACCTACACCTTCACCGCCGGCGAGCACGAGCCACTGCTCACCTTCACCTCCCAAGTGCCCGCCACCGACAACGCCAGAGGGGACTGCGGTCCCCTGATCGCCAATGTGCGGGCGGCCCAGATCCCGCCGCCGGTGGACAAGACCATCCCGAAGACCGCGCTGCCGGCCTCCCAGGCCTTCTACGGCAACGACCGCAGGCCGGTCGCCGACGCCGTCAACCACTGCGCGAGCGCGCCCGGCACCTGCTCCTTCACCCCGCAGGAGGACTACTCCTACACCTACTACGAGCCCGCGAAGGCCAACGGCGACACCTACATCAACTGCACCCGCAACGCCCTGACCCGCAACCGTCCCGTCACCGTCGCGGGACGCTCCTACGGCGACCTGCCCGCCAAGGCCGGACTACCGGGCAGCGCGGGCGCGGCCAGCTCCATGGCCCAGCAGTTCGCCGCCGGGTCCGGAACGGCTCCCAGCTGGGCCACCTCCATCACCCACAACGTCACCGAGGTCGTCCAGCCCGCCGAGGCCTCATGGGTGGAGACCCAAGCCGGGCGCCGCCGTACCGAGGGCTGGTTCACCACCAGCCCGGCTCCCGCCGACCCCCACACCGAGTGGCGCCTGCACACCGTCCTGGACTACCCCGCCACCGAGCTGTCCGACCGCCTCTACCAGCGCACCGGTCCGATGACCGGCTCCGAGAAGCAGCGCTGTCAGTCCAACCGCCCCACCGCCACCACCCCGGTCGGCGCCGACGCCCCCGCGGGCTTCGACCGCGCCCCCTGAAACGCGGGCAGGAAAGGGGGGTGAGGAACATCGGGCCGGAAACTGGCGCTTGTACGCTCCGTGACGGCCTACCACGGACAACAGCCCAATATCTGTGGTGGCAGTCATGGCGGGCTACGGTCCCGCCCAGCGGCGTCCGCGCGAATCGACCCCGTTATCTGCGGTAACGAGCCAGCGCACGATCCGGAACGAATGTTCCTCAAGCCCCGTCACCTGGACAGTGGAGTCGGCCAGCCCGTCGCACGCACCGGCCTTCACCGCGGCCGCCGACACCCGCCTGCTCGCCACCGGCACGCCGATGCGCGGCCAAGGGAGCGAGGCGAGCAAGGCGGCCGCGCGGGCCACGGCCACGCTGCTGGTCCGCCTCGACGCGGAGTGAGAGTGCCGACAGCGGGCGCGGGTGGCGGTCAGAACTCGTCGTCGAGTTGGCGGCGCAGCTGCTCGCGTTCCTCGCCGGTGATGCCGGTCAGCCATTCCCGCCAGGTGCCCGGCGGACTTGGGGTGTCGCCAATGAGCGTGCCACCAGCCGCCAACCGGGTTAATCACCCAGGCCAGGCGATGGTTCTCCCAGAGAGGACGAGCGGCCAGAGCCGTCACGATCTCCAGGGAACGTCGTTGACCTGTGGCTTCTTGCTCGTTTGGGGCTGGTAACACGCTCATTGGCGGCACCCCGTCTCAAGCTGCGTTGCAGACGCCTGCTTCCCACCCCAGATAACGGCCGAAACACTTCCTGGACACGCGTTCGAGGAACGGACAAGGCCGTGACGATCTCGGGCGATGGCCGGGCTCGCGTAAAGGAACGGCTCCTGTTCGCAAGCCCAAGGCCTGACATGCCACTATCAGAGGTATCTCACCTTGAGTTCCGCACGACTCCCCCTTCAGAATTCACGAACTCTCGGGGAACTGCCAGTTCCGCCAGGACGTCACGCGCACGCGCGTAGGGGTGTCTCATATGTCGCGGAACCCGGGGCCACGCCGTACCGACTCCTGGCGCCTCGCACCCCGTGCTAAGACATCGGTAGGGGGAGGGGATCCGGTCGTTATCTTGGGTGGCTCTCAGTAGTCGGCCATGTAAGGCAAGTAACGTGAGCACGTACTCGCCTTAACAGTATGCGGGGGTCTTCAGGCATGTTGGCCACCTCTGATGCGCTGCGATCGTGGCCTGATACTCCGGAACCTCCGGAGGAAGGACGAGTCCTCCTACCCCGTGGCGCAGTGCGACCGGTTGTGCTCCTGCCCGGCGATCTGCGCCGCTTCGATCCGGTCGGCATCGGTGACCACGCTGCGCAGGGCGGGGCTCGCCAACACCAGGGAGACCAGCAGAAGCACACCGGAGGCGATCGGAACGTAGTACAGCTCCACACGACCCAGCAGCCCGGCCAGGAGTGCGGCCACCGGCCCGAAACCCGTCGCCGACACCGCGACCATCGACATCACCCGGCCCATCTGGTGGCCCGGCACGATCAGCTGAATGGCCCCGAGCATGACGATGTTGGACGCGGTGATCGCGAAGCCCAGGACCACCCAGGCCGCGACGGCGATGTAGGCGTTGGGCGCCAGGCCGAAGCCGAGGAAGCACAACCCCGTGACGGTGAACAGCACCACTTCCAGGCGGAAGCGGCCGAGCCGGGCAACCATCCGTCCCGCGGCGGCGGCACCGAGGAGGGCACCGGCGGCCGACGAGCCGACGAACACCCCGTACAGGGAGGGCGGCACGCCGAAGTGGTCCCGGGCCAACAGCACCATGACCGCGCTCAACCCCATGAAGGAGGCGTTCAGCGCGACGCTGAAGAGCAGGATGGGCCCCAGGGAACTGCCGCGAAAGACGAAGGAGACGCCGTCGCGCAGGTCGGCCAGGGGTGAGGGGCGAACACCCGTCTCCGTGTCCTCGCCGATGGTGTTCTTGGGCCTGCGCACGGCCATGGGCAGTCCCAGCAGCACCAGGGCGCCCAGCAGGTAGGCGGCGCTGTTGACCGCCAGGGGCAGGACGGCCGCCACGACGAATAGGAACCCAGCCAGGGGGCCGCCGGCGAAGTCCTGGGTGACGGTCTTGCCGCCTTCCAGCCGTCCGTTGGCGCGGTCGATGGTCCCGGCAGGTGCGATGTCGGGGAGCATCGCCCGTCCGGCGATGTCGTAGAACACTTCACAGGTCATGACGGTGAACATGACCGCGTACAGCACCCAGATGCCCGCGTGGCCGGTGGCGATGAGCGCGGCCAGAGCGATCAGGGCGCCCGCGCGGACCAGGTTGGCCGCCACCATGAGCCGACCTCGATCGACACGGTCGGCGATCACCCCGGAGACCAGGCCGAACAGCAGCCAGGGCAGGAAGCGGGCCGCGAACAGCCCGGACACCATGAGCGGGTCGTTGGTGAGCAGCGCCGCCACCAGGGGCAGGGCGATGATCATCATGCCGTCGGCGATGTTGCTGGACAGGCTCCCGATCCAGAACCGGTTGAAGTCCCGCCCGAGCTCGGGTGCGGTTTCGGGGTTCGCGGGTCCGCTGGAGGTGTCCGGGGAAGTACTGGAGGGGTGTTCCTGCATGGGTGGACACCTTTCCGCACGTGGGGGCTCGCGCGAGCCTGGGGCCGGCCGCATCGGTGGAACGGTTACTCAACCACTTCCTCCACCGTTTGCCTCGCCCTGAAACCCGGGCGCCCTGGCGCCGCCGCGGACCTGCCGGGTGGATCGTGCCCACGGCGGCCTCCCGGGGCTATCGCAGCTGGAAACCGCCGCCGCGGGTCCGCCGGAGTGACCAGCGCGGCAGCCGATAAGCGCTGCGGGCACGGCCAGCGTGTGTGGTCGGCGCGGTTCCACCACACGGCGGTGCTGGTGACGGCGCCGATGACGCCAGTCGCCGTCACCAGCAGCAGGCCGAGCAGGCCGGGCGGGTCCTGGCCTGCTCAGGGTCTCCGCGTTGCCTGGGGCTGCTGCGACGCAAGTACATGGAAATTCCAATAATTGGAATCTCCATGTACTGTGGCGGTTATGGATGACCTGCGGCTGAACGAAGAGCTCATCGACTGCCTGTTTGCGATCCGTACCCAGGTGCACGCCGAGCTCAAGGAACTGGCCCGCGAAGCGGGGCTGACCGACACCCAGACCGATGTGCTGTGGAGGCTGAGCCGCGAGCAGGAGATGACCGCGCGCCGCCTAGCCGACCGCTTGCAGTGCGACGCCTCGACCGCCACGTCGATGATCGACCGGCTCGAGAAGCGCGGCTTGGTCCGCCGCGTGCCCCACCCCACCGATCGCCGCGCGAAAGTCATCCAGCTCACTCCCGAGGGGTGCACGCTGCGTGATCGCGTCATCCAGCACACCACTGAGCACTCACCCTTCGCCCGCCTCGACCGCGAGAGCAGGCTGCGCCTGCACGCGCTTCTCCGCGAGGTGATCGACGGCACTCAGTCGACAGGTGAGCCCGCCACCGTCAAGGACAACCACGAAAAGGAACAGCAATGAGCAGCAAGACCGCAGTCATCACCGGCGGAGGCTCCGGCCTGGGCCTGGTGACGGCACGCCACCTGATCAAGGCCGGGCAGACCGTCGTCCTCGTCGGCCGGGACGCGGCGCGCACCAAGGCCGCCGCCGACAGCTTGCGCGGCCCGGCCCCTGCGGGCAGTGACGCGGCCCCGCCGAGGACGTATATCGCCGACCTGGAACAGTGGTCGCAGGTACGCGCCCTCGCATCGAAATTGGCTGCCGACACCGTCCCGGTGGACGTCCTCATCAACAACGCAGGGGCGGCCTTCCCCCGGTACGAGCAGACGGCGGACGGCGTCGAACGCACCTACGCGATCAATCACCACGCCCCGTTCCTGCTTACCCACGCCCTCCTGGCCGCAGGAGCGCTCACCCCCGAAGCGCGGATCATCAACATGTCCACGTTCGTGGAAAAGCGCGGCAAGCTCGACGTCAAGGATCCGGATGTCGCGGGGAGAGCGTGGAACAGCCGCTTCTACAACCAGATCAACGTCTACGCGACGAGCAAGCTCGTCAGCCTCCTGGCCACTCGAGAGCTCGCACACCGCCTGCCCGACGGTATGAGCATCTACAACGCCAATCCCGGCATGGTGAAGGGAACCGCGATCAACAGCAACGCAGGCGGCCTGATGCGGCTGACCGCCCCACTGTTCCGTCCGTTCGCCATCACCCCGGACGAAGGTGTGCAGACCCCCGTCTGGCTCGCCACCGCCTCGCCCGCCCCGCACCCCAGCGGCGGCTTCTTCAGCAAATCCCAGCCGGACGCCCCTTCGCGCCTCGCACTGGACGACACCCTCGCCCGCATCCTCTACACCAAGACGGCAGCCCTCCTCGGGGTGGAGCCCCTCAAGGAGCGAGCCGGATCACGCTAGTTGAAACCAGGTAGGGAATGATCAGGCTATCGGACGAGTCCCTGGCCGGATACCTCCTCAGACTGTCCTACCGGTTATGCATCACTCCCCTTCAACTCGCCCGGCTGACCGGATGCGCCCGCGGCACCTCCACGCTCATCAGTCGTCGGCTCCTGCTCGACCTCGACATCGGCGACTTCGCCCGGGCCACCAGGCTGACCACCGACGAAGCCGCCGCTCTGACGCTGCTTCCCTGAGCGGACCGCTACCCTCCGATCGCGCGTTCACGATCCGGGTCCTCCTGGCCGACGTCCTTCGACTATTTCGTAGACGATCGTGAACGACAGCAAACGCAACAGGGTGAACCGCTCGGCATGCTCGTCGGTAGTCACGGGGACGTGACCACCCGTGTGGCGGCGGCCGGCTGCTCAGGACGCGGGCCGCCCTTGGGCCAGAGCAGGGAGCCCGGCTTGCGGGCCTCGCGGCGGATCTTCCACACCCCGAGCTTGCAAGTTAGCTCCTTGTATGCCGCGCTAATGCGGCCGCCGACGTAGACGTTCACCGAGGTGTCGTCTTTGCGGGCGAGCTGTCGCATGGCGGCGCGCCGGCCGAGGCTGACGCACGACCCCGTGAGGGCCAGGTTGATCACCGCCGGTTCGGTCCCCGCAACGCGGCTCAGCACCGTGTTGGCGGCCTGCGCCCCCAGCGGCGCGGCGGCCTGGCAGCTCATCCGCAGCGGCTGGCCCGACGGGGCGGCGGCGTCGCCGGCCGCGACGATGCGGTCGTCGTCGACGCTGGTCAGCGTCTCGTCGGTGAGCAGCCGGCCGAGCTCGTCGGTGCGCAACCCGCTCACGGCCGCCAACTCCGGCACGCCGAAACCTGCCGCCCAGATGGTCAGTGCGCTCGCACGCACCGCACCGTCGGCGAAGACGACCGCGTCCGGCCGGACCTCGGTCACCTCATTGGCCTCGAGCACGGCGACACCGTGCCGGGACAGCCACTTGGCGACGTATCGGCGACCCGGCGCACTCACTGAGGGCGCCAGGATTCCGCCACACACCAGCGTGACCGTGCGTCCTTGTTCGGCCAGTTCGGCGGCCGTCTCGATGCCGGTCAACCCGGCGCCGACCACGGTGACCGGAGCATCGGGAGGCAACTCGTCAAGCTTGGTGCGCAGCCGCTGCGCAGACTCGAATTCGGCGATGGAGACAGCGAATTCGGCCGCGCCGGGCACCGACAACGGTATCGCCGCGGTGCTGCCGACCGCGTAGATGACGTAGTCGTAGTCCAGCGCGCAGCCCGACGCCAGCCGCACCGTGCGGGCGGCGGTGTCGATGCGCGTGGCGCTGCCGACCACCAACTGGATGTCCTCGCCCAGCAGCGTGCCGTAGTCCACCGTGGCCTCGCCGGTGCCGGCCACGAACTGGTGCAGCCGGATTCGGTCGACGAACTCCGGGCGGGGATTGACCAGCGTGATGTCGACGTCGGCGCGCATCCGCAGATGGTTGGCCGCGAGTGTTCCGGCGTAACCGCCACCGATGACGACGACCTTGTGGGGTGTGTGGTGTTCGGGCATGGACATGACAACGTTTCCCTTCTCGATCTCAGCGAGGATGTGAGGCTTGCGACCCGATGGGGGTGGTCCTTCAACACGAAGTGGCCGACACGGGGTTCTCGACGGCGATCCGCATACCCGCCGGGGGCGGCTACCCGCGTGCTGGATGGTGTCTCACCAGTCCGACAACACAAGACCTCGGAATGTGAGGCGGCATGTGAGGCGACGCGCCAACCTCACAGTTCACCGCGCTGTCTTGTCGAACTGGTGAGGGCAGACCCGACCAAGGGAGTCAGTGACACGATGGCCAGGACACCATGACCACCCCATCCGAGCCAGGACACGGCCGGCCGGATCCGGGCCTGAGCGCGCTCATGAACGAACGGCGCCAGCTGATCAATCTCGCATACCGGCTCCTCGGCTCCCTGGCCGATGCCGAGGATGTCGTCCAGGAGACCTACGCCCGCTGGTACGCCATGTCCCGGCAACAGCAGGACGCCATCGCATCCCCCGGCGCCTGGCTGACCAAGGTCGCCGGCCGCCTCTGCCTCAACGTGCTCTCCTCGGCACGGGCCCGGCGAGAGACCTACGTGGGCGAGTGGATCCCCGAGCCGCTGCCCGAACCCAGGGAGTGGATCACCGGGCGCCCGGACGGCATCAGCGTCGACCCGGCCGACCGGGTCACCCTGGATGAGTCGATCAACATGGCCTTCCTCGTCGTGCTCGACTCGATGACCCCGGCCGAGCGCGTCGCGTTCATCCTGCACGACGTCTTCCGCTACCCCTTCGCCGAAGTGGCCGAGATCGTCGGCCGCACCCCCGCGGCCTGCCGCCAGCTGGCCTCCTCGGCCCGCCGTCGCATTCACGCGTCGCGGGCTCCCGCGGCTCCGGCATCCCAGCAGGCCGGCGTCGTCAGGGACTTCAAACAGGCATGGGAAGCCAAGGACATCAACGCCCTCATCGGCCTCCTCGACCCCGACGCCACGGCGACCGCCGACGGCGGCGGCGTCGTCGGTGCCGTACTCCGCCCGATCGAAGGCGCCGAGCAGATCGTGCGCTCACTGCTCAATCTCGCCGGCAGGCTACGCAACCTGACGATCCTGGAGCGTACGGTCAACGGCCAGCCCGGCCTGATCGCTCAGCACGATGGCGTCACCGTGTCGGTGTACGCGTTCGACATCGCAGGCGACCGGATCAAGCACATCTGGGCGGTACGCAACCCCGACAAGCTCCGGCCGTGGACCGGTGGGGCCGCAGCACTCGGCGACTCAGGAACAGCACGTGGCGCCCGAGCGACGGAAGATGATCTTAGCTAGCACGGACACGCTTGGTTTCGAGCGCGCCTTGCCCGAGGTCAAAGGGTTTCGCCGGCGCCCCCCACCCGCGATGAACAGGTATCGCCGCAGGCCGGTGGCACCACACACGACGCTCAACGTTTAGTCGCCTTTACAGACTTACCCGGTAGCGCAGACGGTCTCACACGATCACCGGATGAAAGGGCAGAAGATGACGAAAGCGCTGGAATTGCCGCTGCACATGCGGCGGAACGGGCTCAACCCGGTCGAGGAGCTGGCCCGGGCTCGCGATGGCGAGGGTGTGGTGCGGGTGGAGACGCCGTTCGGCGCGCCCGCGTATCTGGTCTGCCGCCAGGAGGATGTTCGCCGGGTGCTGGCGGATCCGGCCCGGTTCAGCAGCGCCCTGACGCCGTTCCCAGGATCTGGGCAGATGAACGCCGACGAGCCGGCCACGATGCGGGCCGGCCAGCTGATCGGGTTCGACCCGCCCGAGCACACGCGGTTGCGCCGGATGCTCACCCCGGAGTTCACGGTACGGCGGATGCGCAGGCTCGAGCCGCGGATCACCGAGATCGTCCAGGCGGCTCTGGACGATCTGGAGCGGGCCGGTAAGCCGGCCGATCTGGTGGCGCACTTCGCGCTGCCGGTGCCGTCGCTGGTGATCTGCGAGCTGCTGGGCGTGCCGTACACCGACCGCGCCGCCTTCCACGAGCGTGCCGTGCGCCTGCTGGACACCTCCTTGCCGATGGACCAGCGCGTCGCGGCACAGCGGGAGGACCGCGCCTACATGGCCGACCTGGTGGCCCGCGCGCAGGCGGATCCTGGCGAGGACATGCTGGGCATGCTGGTGCGCGAGCACGGCCACGATCTCAGTACCGACGAGCTGGTCGGCATCGCGGGACTGCTGCTGCTGGCCGGGCACGAGACGACCTCGAACATGCTCGGCCTGGGCACCCTGGCCCTGCTGCGGCACCCGGACCAG
>NZ_JBSFWD010000101.1:0-15436 GCF_053592655.1 Streptosporangium sp. NPDC002607 | reverse complement strand
CCTCGGCCCGCGCGCTCCGCGACCACCACCGCAACCTGACCGACGACCAGATCCGCGCCGTCGCCGCCACCGGCGGCGTGGTCTGCGTCAACTTCGTGCCGAGCTTCCTTGCCGCGGACCCCGCGGAGTTCACCGTGGACCGTCTGGTGGACCACATCGAGCACATCGCACAGGTCGGTGGCATCGACCACGTCGGCCTCGGCCCGGACTTCATCCGCGAGGTGCTGACCGACGTCACACCTCCGTGCTGCGAGGATCTCGGATACGGCGAGATCGACCCCCTGGCCGTCCTGCCCGGGCTGGCCGGCCCGAGCGGCCTGCCCCTGGTCACCGACGCCCTGCTCAAGCACGGCTTCGCCGACGAGGAGATCGTGAAGATCCTCGGCGGCAACGTCCTGCGGCTGTTCCGCGCGGAGCTGGGACGACCACGGTGAACCTGGACGTCATGCTTGAGGACCTGGAGGAACTCGTCGCGTGCGAGTCGTTCTCCGCCGACCACGAGGCGGTGGCCCGTAGCGCCCGGGTGGTCGCCGACCAAGGGTTCAGGAGGCTCGGCGCACGCCCCGAGACGATCGTGATCGGCGGGGTCACCCACCTGCGGTGGACCTTCGGCACGCCCCGGGTCCTGCTGGTCGGCCACCACGACACTGTCTGGCCGCTCGGGACGCTGGCCGAGCGCCCCTGGTCGGTGGCCGGCGGGATCGCCCGGGGGCCGGGGGTGTTCGACATGAAGGCCGGGCTGGTGCAGGCGTTCCACGCGCTGGCCGCGCTGCCGTCACCGGATGGGGTGTGCGTGCTGGTCACCGGCGACGAGGAGGTCGGTTCACCGTCCTCACGCGCGCTGATCGAGGAGTCGGCACGCGGCCGCGCGGCCGCGTTCGTGCTGGAGGCGAGCGCCGACGGCGGAGCGCTCAAGACGGCGCGCAAGGGTACGTCGGTCTACGAGCTCGTGGTGCGCGGAACGGCCGCACACGCCGGTCTGGAGCCCGAGAAGGGGGCCAACGCGGGGATCGAGCTGGCCCACCAGATCCTCGCCGTCACCGGGATCGCCGATCAGGTGAACGGTGGTCCTTCTGCCATGACGACGGCGGAGACGTCACCCGCCGCGACACGCGGGCTGCCTCTCCTTCCGGGTCGGCGGCCGGGCTCCGCGGCACCGGGGACGCCGTTCGGCGCGACGGCCCCCGGCGACCCCGCAGGCCTGGGCCCGACCACCGTCACGCCCACGGTGCTGTCGGCGGGGACCACGGTCAACACCGTGCCCGCGCTGGCCCGCGTGTCGGTGGACGTGCGGGTGCCCACCCTCGCCGCGCAGGAGCGGGTGGACGAACTGATGAGGGCACTGTCCCCCCGGCTCGCCGGAACCCGGCTGGAGGTGATCGGCGGCCCGAACCGTCCTCCCCTGGAGGAGGCCTCATCGGCCGGGCTGTTCGCCGTCGCCCGGCGGATCGCCGCCGGCCTCGGACTCGCCCCGCTCTCCGGTGTCGGAGTGGGCGGGGCCTCCGACGGCAACTACACCGCCGGAGCCGGCTGCCCCACCCTCGACGGGCTGGGCGCGGTGGGCGGCGGTGCCCACGCCGACAGTGAGCATGTGGTCGTGGCCGAGATGCCCGGCCGTACGGCGCTGCTGACCGGCCTGGTCCGGGCGATGCTCGGGTGAACGGCGTGGTGCTGCGCGAACTCCGCTCCATCGAGGAGCTGGAGGAGGTCTTCCGGCTGTTCGACGGCATCTGGCACCCCGATCCCGGCAGCGAGCCCATCACCGTCGAGCTCATGCGGGCGCTGTCACACGCGGGCAACTACGTGACCGGCGCCTACCAGGGCGACCGCCTGGTGGGCGCCTCGGTCGGCTTCCTCGCGGCCCCGGCCGGGCAGGTGCTGCACTCGCACATCACCGGCGCCGCCATCGGGCGCGGGATCGGATTCGCGCTCAAGCTGCACCAGCGCGGCTGGGCACTCGACCGGGGCCTGGATCGCATCACCTGGACCTACGACCCGCTGATACGCCGCAACGCCCACTTCAACCTGGTCAAACTCGGCGCCCGTCCCGAGAAGTACCTGCCGTCCTTCTACGGCGTCATGGAGGACGCGATCAACACCGGCGACGAGTCCGACCGGATGCTCGCCGTCTGGCGGCTGACCGAGCCTCGGGTACTGGCCGCCGTACGAGGCGAGCCGCACCGGCCGAAGATCCCGCCGGACGCGGTGACCGCCCTGGCCGAGTGCGACGGCCGCCCGGTCGCCGGACGGACCGACGCCCGGACGCTGCTGGTCGCGGTCCCGCCCGACATCGAGGCGCTGCGCCGCATCGACCCCGGCGCGGCCAAGGCATGGCGCCACGCCGTGCGCGACGTGCTGGGCACGCTGATGGGGGAAGGTGCCCGGGTGACCGGGTTCACCGGCGAGGGCCACTACCTCGTGGAACGGACCGTCTGACCGCCCTGACCGGCAAGGCCTGCGGCGGAAGGCCGGCACGGGCCGGGAGACCACCGGGAGCCGGTCGGCGGGGCACTCAGAGAAGGACGCGGCGCGAGCCGCGCGACATCCTGTAACGGGGTCGCCTGACCGGCGACGCTATCGGAGGGAGACGCGGCGGAGGCCGCACACCATCATGAAGATCACTGGAATCGAACTGCGGCGGATCAGGATGCCGCTGGTCGCCCCCTTCCGCACCTCGTTCGGCACCGAGACCGAACGCGACGTACTGCTCCTGCGCGTCGTCACCCCCGACGCCGAGGGCTGGGGCGAATGCGTCGCCATGTCCCAGCCGCTCTACTCCCCCGAATACGTCGACGGCGCCGCCGAGGTCCTGCGCCGCTTCCTCATCCCCGCCCTGCCCGCCCACACCGACGCCCACACCGCCGGCCGCGCCCTGCGGCCTTTCAAAGGTCACCGCATGGCCAAGGCCGCCCTGGAAACCGCCGTCCTGGACGCTCAGCTCCGCACCGGCGGCCAGTCCCTGGCCTCCTTCCTCGGCGCGGACACCGACCGCGTGCCCTGCGGAGTGTCGGTCGGCATCATGGACTCCATCCCCCAACTCCTCGACGCCGTCACCGGCTACCTCGACGAGGGCTACGCCCGGATCAAACTGAAGATCGAACCCGGCTGGGACCTCGCCCCCGTCCGCGCCGTCCGCGAACGCTTCGGCGAAGATCTCCTGCTACAGGTCGACGCCAACGCCGCCTATACCCTCGCCGACAGCACCCACCTGGCCAAACTCGACGACTTCGGCCTGCTGCTCATCGAACAGCCCCTCGCCAACGACGACATGCTTCAGCACGCCCGGCTCGCCACCCGGCTGACCACCCCCATCTGCCTGGACGAATCCATCGAATCAGCCGAACACGCCGCCGCCGCCATCACCCTGGGCGCCTGCTCGATCATCAACGTCAAACCCGGTCGGATCGGCGGCTACCTCGAAGCCTGCCGCATCCACGACCTGGCCCGCGCCCACGGCGTCGCCCTGTGGTGCGGCGGCATGCTGGAGACCGGCATCGGCCGCGCCGCCAACCTGGCCCTGGCCGCCCTGCCCGGCTTCACCCTGCCCGGTGACACCTCCGCCTCCCGCCGCTACTACGCCACCGACGTCACGCCGCCCTTCGAGCTGCACGACGGCCACATCGGCGTGCCCACCGGCCCCGGCATCGGCGTCGACCCCGTCCACGACATCCTGGAGGAGGTCACCGTCTCCACCGAATGGATCACCATCTAGCGGGCGTTTCCCGCCTCAGTGGGAAGAGGAGCCGGTCGTGGCGCACGCCGCGGCCGGTCTTCGGCTTCCCCCGTTCCGGACGGGAGAGAAGCGGGAGACCGGCCGTCTCTCAGCTGCGCCTGAGGCGGGGCACCGCCTCAAGCAGGGAGCGGGTGTAGTCGTCCTGGGGCGACCCCACCACGTCTTCGGTCGCCCCCATCTCGACCAGCCTGCCCCGGTGCATCACCGCGACGACATCGGAGACGTACCGGACCACGGCGAGGTTGTGCGAGATGAACAGCATCGACAGCCCGAGTTCCGCGCGCAGCGAGCGGACCAGGTTGAGCACCGAGCCCTGGACGGAGACGTCCAGGGCGGAGGTGATTTCGTCGGCGACCAGCAGCTCGGGGCGCGCGCCCAGCGCCCGGGCGACCGCCACCCGCTGGCGCTGACCACCGGACAGCTCACGCGGATAGCGCCCCGCCAGCGAGACGGGCAGCGACACCAGCGACAGTAACCGCTCCACCTCCGCCTGGCAGGCGGCGCGGGGCACGCGGAGCCCCTCGGCCACCGACGCGCCCACGGTCATCCGCGGGTCGAGCGAGGCGTAGGGATCCTGGAAGATCATTTGGATCCGCCGCGGATCACCGCCGACGATCTCACCGGTGTACGGCACCAGCCCGGTCACCGCCCTGGCCAGCGTGGACTTACCCGACCCGGACTCCCCCACCAGACCGACGATCGCCCCGGCCGGGATCTCCAGCGTGACGTCGTCGACGGCGGTGAACGCGCCGAACCGCACCGTCAGATTCTTAATGATCATGAAGCCTCCCAGCAGGCGACCTGATGCGCCTTGCCGTACGGGATCAGGGGCGGACGCTCGGCACAGCGGTCGGTCGCCAGCTCGCAGCGGGCCGCGAAGGCGCACCCCCCGCCGACCTCGACGGGTGCGGGCTGATGGCCGGGGATGCTGGCCAGCGGCAGGGACCTGTCGGTGTCCATGTCGGGCAGCGAGGCGACCAGCGCGCGGGTGTAGGGGTGCGCGGCGCCGAAGGCCAGCTTCTCGACCGGCAGTTCCTCGACCACCCGGCCCGCGTACATCACCACGACCCGATGGCACAGCTCGCCGACCACGGCGATGTCATGGGAGATGAACAGGGTCGCCGCGCCGGCCTCGCCGGTCACCTCGCGCAGCAGGCGCAGGATCTGCCGCTGCACGGTCACGTCGAGAGCGGTGGTCGGCTCGTCGGCGATGATCAGTCGCGGTGTGCCCATCAGGCCCATCGCGATCACCGCACGCTGCCTCATACCGCCGGACAGCTCGTGCGGGTGCTGCCGGGCCCGCCTGCCCGGCTCCGGAATCCGCACGTGCCCGAGCCGGTCCACGGCCCTGGTCCGGGCCTCGGCACGGCTCGCGCCCTGGTGCACGGTCGCCACCTCCGCGAGCTGCCCGCCGACCCTGAGCGCCGGGTTGAGCGAGGCCATCGGGTCCTGGAAGACCATCGCCAGCGACGTGCCGAGCAGCTTGCGGCGCTCCTGTTCCGGCAGCTCGCCGAGGTCGGCGCCACACAGCCGCAGCCGCGCCGCGCTCACCTCGCCCGGGTAGGGAACCAGCCCGCCGATCGCCGACGCGGTCAGGCTCTTGCCGCTGCCCGACTCCCCCACCAGGCCGACGATCTCGCCGGGCGCGACGGTCAGCGACAGCTCGCGCACCGGCGTCACACCGCCGGGGAAGGTGACGGTGAGGTCGCGCACCTCCAGTATCGCCTCCGGGTCGGGCTCGCCGGGCTCGGAGACGGCCTGCGGACGGGCCTTCCCCGCCGGTACGGCGGTGCGCGACGCGGCACGTGCCAGGGCGTCCCCCAGCAGGTTGAACCCGATGCCCGCGAGCGCCACCGCGACGGCGGGACCGAGAGCGACGGCCGGGGTGGCATAGATCCGGCCGAACCCCTCGAAGAGCAGCCGTCCCCAGTCGAATGACGGCGGTTGCACACCCAGGCCGAGGAAGGACATCCCGGCGAGCCCGAGAAGCGCGCCGCCCAGCACCTGGGCGAGATTGAGGATCAGCGGTTCGGCGATGTTGGGCAGGATGTGGCTCGTCATGACGCGCCGCCGGGAGACGCCGAGCATGCGAGCCGCCGAGACGTAGTCGGCTCCGGCCACCGAAGCGGCGAGTGTCTGGGTAAGCCGGGCGAACCCGGGCGCGATGGCCGCACCGATGCCCAGTACCGCCCCTCGCGCGCCGAGCCCCGCGATCACCGCGGTGAACATCGCGAGCAGCAGGCCGGGAAAAGCGACCAGCGCGTTGACCGTACCGGTGACCAGCCGCGCGGCGCGGTGGGGCAGCACCGCGGGCAATGCGCCGAGGATGATCCCGGCGGTCGCGCCGATGAGCGTGGCCAGCAGGGCGAGACCGAGGGAGATCCGCCCGGCGACCAGCACCCGGGCGAGGATGTCACGGCCCAGGTTGTCGGTACCGAGCGGGTGCGCGGCCGAGGACCCCTGGAGGATGGCCCCGGAGTCGATGTACTCCGCCTCGGCGCCCCACAGCGGGGGCCCGACGATCGCCAGAACCACCATGAGCGTGACCAGGACGGTCCCGGCAAGCCCGGCGGGGGTACGCAGCAGGTGCCGCATCAACTCTCCTTCAGGGCGGAGGTGGGATCGAGCACGCCGAGCAGCAGGTCGACGCCGAGGTTCACCACCAGCACGATCGCGCCGTAGACGAGAATCACGCCTTGGGCGACCGGATAGTCCTTCTGCGTGATGGACTCCACGATCCGGAGTCCCAGGCCCGGCCAGGCGAAGACGTACTCGACGAGCACGCTCCCGGCGATCAGGCCGGCGAGCAGCAGTCCGCCCACGGTCAGGGTCGCGGTGAGCGTGTTGGGCAGGACGTGCCGGACGTACAGCCGTGCGGCGGGCAGTCGCTTGGCCCGTGCCAGCCGGACGTAGTCGGCGCCCAGTTCACGCAGCGTCTCCACCCGGGAGATGCGGGCGATCATCGCCGTGGGCGCGAGGGCCAGGGCGATGATCGGCAGAACGTAGGAGAGAGGCCCTGCCTGGCCCGCGGGTGGGAACCAGCCGAGTCCGATCGCGAACACGGTCACCAAGGCGATCGAGTAGAGGAATTCGGGGACGGCGATGGCCGTACCGGTCACCGAGGTGAAAGTCGCCTCGGTGCCCCGGTTGCGGCCGTTCTCGGTGCGGATCGCGGCCCACATGCCGAGCGGCACCGCTACGAGCAGGGCGACGGCGGTCGCGAGCAGGGCGATCGAGAGGGTGTTGGGGAGCCGGGCGGCGATGATCTCGCCGACCGGCTCCCCGCTGAGGAAGGATGTGCCGAACTCCCCTTTCAGCACGTCGCGGATGTAGGACAGCAGCTGGGACAGGATCGGCTGGTCCAGCCCGAGCGCCTCACGCCTGGCGGCGATCAGCTCGACCGGAGCGGCCGGGCCGAGCGAGGCGCGCACAGGGTCACCTGGGATCAGGCGGATCATCGCGAAGGACGCGACGAGCAGCGCGGCCATCGAGACGGCGAACCGGACGACGTGCCGGAGCACGAACGCGCCACGTGCTCGGCCGGTGAGCATCCGCCCGCCGGCCCTCCGGCCCGCGGCGGGCGGGCGGGCATCGGACGGGCCGGAGACGGGCGGGCGCGGGGAGTCGGCCATTCAGTCTGCCTCGGTCATCCGGATCGAGGTCGGCCAGAACACGCCGGCCCGCATGTCGAACGTCGCGTTCTTGGCGACGATCAGGGCGGTGGTGTCCACGACCGGTACCAAGTCGGCGTTTTCGAACAGCGCGGACTCCGATTCCCGCCAGAGCCCGCAGCTCTCCTCACCCGGCTTGAGCCCGGCCTCGGTGACCAGTTTCTCGTAGCGGGTGTTGGCCAGGTGAGCGAAGTTGCCACCCTTCGGCGCGGTCGGGCCGGACAGGAACCCGATGAGCTGCGAGGGCAACGTGACGTTGATCGGCAGCCAGACGACGTCCCAGTTCTGGGTGACGGTGAGCGACTCCGACAGCTTGGTTTCGATGACGCCGTTGAGCGTGACCTCGGCGCCCACCTTCTTCCACGCCGCGGCGAGGTATTCGACCGCGGCCTGCACTCCCGCCCCCATGGCGGTGGTGTAGAGCAGGCGCAGGGTCAGCTTCCGGCCGTCCTTGGCGCGGACACCGTCGGAACCGGCCTTCCACCCGGCGGCGTCCAGCGCGGCGGCCGCGGCGGCCTCGTCGAAGGCCGGGACATGGCCGGTGACCGTGTCACCCTGGCAGGGCCGCGGCTCATTGACCAGTCCGGTGATGGGACGGCCGGTGCCGCTGGAGGCGATCTTGGCGAGCTCCTTGACGTTGACCGCCTGGGTGAGCGCCTTGCGCACCGCCGGATCCTTCGCGGGGCGGCCGTCGCCCTGGTGGTAGAAGAACTGCCCGTTGCCCGCCGACTGGACGGCCTTGCCGATCCCCGGGAGGGCCTCCAACCGCGTGCGGTCGGCGCCGTATATGACCGCGCCGTTGAGGTCGCCGGAGATCAGCATGTTGGCCGCCGTCTGCTGGTTCGGCACGACCTTCAGCACGACCCTGGCCGGTTGGCCGGGCTCCTTCGTGGTGGCGCCGCCGGGTCCCCACACGTAGTCCTCGCGCAGCTTGAAGGTGTAGTGATCGCTGGGCACCGCCTCCTCGAGTTGGTAGGGACCGGAGCCCGAGGTACCCCGGGCCAGCACGGAACGGTCCTTGATCCCCTTGCCGCAGACGATGAACATCAGCGGGGTGCTCTCCAGAATGAAGCTGAACGGTTTCGGAGTGGACAGCCGCACTGTTCCGGCCGCGTCGTCCGCCTCCGCCTTCATCCCCGTGGGGACGATCACGCCGTAGATGGATGACTTGGTGGCGGGGTCGGTGATGTGGTCGACGTTCGCGGCCACGTCGGCGGGAGTGAGCTTGGAGCCGTCGGAGCAGGTGACGTCCTTGCGGAGGGTGAAGGTCACCGAGTCGGGCTTGACGTCCCATTTCTCGGCGAGCCCGGGGAGGATCTTCCCGTCGGGCCCGTTGTGGACAAGCGTGTCGTAAGCGAACGACAGCAAGGTGTTGGTGACCGACAACACGGTGGTGGCCGGATCGAGTACACCGGGATCGCTGTTGATCGCGAGGGTGAAGGTGCCGCCGTCGGCGGGTTTTCCCGGCTGGGTGCCCGCCGGGCCGCCGCACGCGGCTGCGAACAGGCTGAGGGCGCCGAGCGCGGCCGCCGCTCCCGTGTTTCTCATGAGGACTCCAGGAAGCTGGGGTGATGCCCCACATTTGCCGGTTCCCGGCGATCCTTCTTCGTCCCCGCTCACAAAAAGCGGGCGGCCTATCGTCCTATGGCCCAAAGATCCGCATCTGGAGCATCACGGCCAGCCGGGCCTCGGGATCGGCCAGATCCAGGCCGCTGATCTCAGTGAGCCGCTTCAACCGGTAGCGGAAGGTGTTGGCGTGCACGTGCACCCTGGCCGATGCGGCGTTGACATCGCCGAACGCGTCCAGATACGCCCGCAGGGTGGCGGCCAGCTCGCTGCCGTGCTCGGTGTCATGGTCCAGGAGCCGCCGGTAGGGGCCGCTGGGTGTCTGCTCCTCGGCCTGGACCAGGTCCGAGAGCTGAAGCAGCAACGACTCGAAGTGCACGCCGGTGTAACCGGCGACCACGCCGGAGGCCCCGCGGGCGCGCAGCACCCGCAGCGCCCGGTCGGCGTCTGCCCGGGACCTGGCCACCTCCGTCAGGTTGCGTGCCATCCGTCCGACCCCGATATTGGCGGCGTGCCGGGAACCGACGCGGGTGAGAAAACTCTCGGCGGCCCGCAGGGACCGCGTCTCCTCCTCACCGGCGGCATGCAGGGGCAGTACGGCATAGGCCACCGAGCCGACCATCGCGGCGGCGGCTCTGGGATGGATGGCGCCGACGTGCAGGGCGAACGCGTCACAGAACCGCTGCCTGTCGCTCTCCCCGCGGGAGGCGTCGGCATCGGGCCCGTCGCTGAGCTGAGCGGCGAGTACGCAGAGGCGCTCGCTGGCGATGCCGAGCCGGCCGGCGGCCTCTGCGGCGTCCCCGCCGCCGGCCAGCACCGTGGACAGCAGGTCGGCACGGAGCCGTCGCCGGGTGTCGGCCCCGGCCCGCTGGCGGAGCAGCTGCAGTGAGACGATCTTCGCTGCGTCGACGAGGGCCTGCTGACGCTGTTCGCTCAGCGGCTCCCGCACCACTGCCCAGATGGAGCCGAGGATCTCATCTCCCGACCGGACGGCCACCGCCACCCGATTGATGATGTCGTCGTCCAGCTCCATGTAGACCGGCTCGCGACTCTGGTAGAGCTGCCGGAAGAACCCGCGCTGCTCCAGCATCCGCCGGTACCGTTCCGGAACCTGGCGGCCGAGCACGGTCTCCACCCTCCCCGGATCGGCCTCGTCCTGCCGCCCGGAGTAGGCCAGCACCCGTGAGGACCGGTCCTCGATGGTGATCGGCGCGTCCAGCAGCGCGCACACGGCGTTGGCCAGCGCGAACAGGTCATCGGGTGGGGTCTCCCCCGGTTCGGTGAGATCACCCTCGGCCAGCAGGGAGCGCAGCAGCGCGGCCACCTGTGCCCATGAGGCGGCCCGGGTGAGGCCCAGCACCGCGACCCCGGTCTCGCGGACCTTCGCGCGGACGAGGTCGTCGACGTCCATCGGTTGCTTGACGACGACACCCGCCGCCGGGCCCGCCGCGTCGAGCAGGGCGCAGATCTGCTCGGCGTGGTCGACCCCGACGGCGAGCAGGATGCCCCCTTCGGGCAGGAGCAGTTCGTCGAGAGGGTCGTAGATGTGGACGCCGGTGACCTCGGTGTCGAGCTCTCCGGGGGAGACGGCCACGTCCAGCACGGTGCTTCCCAGATCCTCCAGGATGCGTCGCAGGCTGGCACGCGGCCGATCACTCATCCGCTCACGATAGCGAACGTAGATTGACATCAACGGATCTCCCGGCACCCGTGCCGCCGGATGCCTCGTGCGTGGCGTCACGCACGGCGCAGCGCCCGCCCGTTGTGAAGGTAGGCGGCGCGGCCGTCCTCCATAACGAAGGTGAGGGTCTCATACCTGCCGTTCTCCGGTTCCGCGGCGACGAAGGAGTGACCCCGGTGGTGCACGAACCGGGTGGTGGTGCCGGGGACTCCCACCTCCACCATCAACGCGCCGGGGACCGTGACGATCTCCAGGGCCCCGTCCGTCTCGGTCACCTCATAGGCCAGCATCGGCCCCTCGTACCTGCCGGTGTACGGCGCGAGCTCCACGACCTCCGGTGTCTCGGCCGGGACCGGGAAGTCCGGCACGCCGAGGCCGGTGGCCTCGGCCATCATCGGCAGGGCCACGTCGGTGAGCAGCCCCATGAAGCCGGCCCCGTTGGCGCTCATCGCGATCGTGAAACCGGCTCCCGGCACGACCCGCCAGAACGTGCTCTGCCCGAGCGTCCCGCCGTCGTGCCCGAAGACCTCGCCGCCCCAGTCGAACAGCTCGAGGCCGAGCCCCCAGCGGTCACCGAGCATCCCGGAGATCCCGGGAACGGCGACCTGCGCGGTCCGCATGGCGGCGACCGTCTCCTGCGACAGCAGCCGGGTGCCGTCCTCGGCCAGGCCTCCGGCGATGAACATCCGGCCGAAACGGACCAGCTCGCGCGGGGCCAGGCACATGGACGCGCCCGCGGGATCGTTGGATCTCGGCATCGCCCATGTGCGATGGACGGTGCCCTCGGGCCCGACGTGCCCGGCTGCGGCGCGGAACAGGACGGCCTCCTCGGGGAGGAGCGCCCACTGCGTGGCACCGAGCGGGCCCAGCAGGTGCTCGCGCATCGCCTGGTGCCACGTGGTGCCCCGCATGCGCTCGACCAGCGCGCCGAGGACGCAGTAGCCGGCGTTGCAGTAGGAGAACAGCGCGCCCGGCGCGTGTACGTGACCCGCGTCGTGCAGGTAGCCCACATACCTGTCCAGGCAGTCGTCGCCGCGCCCGGTGTCCTCGAACAGATCGCCGTCGAAGCCGCCGCTGTGGGTGAGCAGGTGCCGGACGGTGATGACCTTCTCCGAGCCGTCGGCGACGGCGAACTCCGGTAGATACTCACGGACCGGCCGGTCCAGCTCGACCAGTCCCTCCTCCGCGAGCTGCATGACCAGGGCGGCGGTCCACACCTTGGTGGTGGAGCCGACCTGGAAGACGCTGTCAGCCGTGGTCTCCACGCCGGTGTTCCTGTTCAGCACACCGGTGGCGACCTCGGTGAGCTCGCCGTCCGCCAAGACCGCCAGCGCGGCGCCCGGCACGCCGTGTCGGCGGGCCGCCTCGTCGAAACGCTCCTGCAGGTTCTCGAACATGCCGGCCCCTAATCGATCTTGGGCGTGGCACGCACGCCCAGGTGAACATACGACGACCCGTCGGCGAGCTCGTAGAAGACGGCCGACGCCCACTGAGGTTCACCTTCCGGGCGGCCGACGAAGGTGGTGCCGTCCACCGGCACGAGGTCGAACTCCATGGGGGGCTGCATCCCGGCGAGGGCTCCGGTGGCCTCGGCGTAGATCGCGAGCCGTCCGTCACGGGCGGTCAGCGTCATCCGGGCACCCGCCCGCTCGTACACACCGGTATACCGTTCCACGTCGGTCTCGAACGGCTCGGCCGGAGGACCCAGCACAGGCGGTACGGACAGGCCGAGCAGCTCGTCGAAGAGCTCGGTCGCCAGGGCGTGCTGGAACGCGCCGGTGTGACCGCCGTTGGCCAGCACGCACACCACGGTGTCGCTGTCGGGTACGGCCCAGAGCATGGCCGCCTGGCCGATGGTGTTGCCACCGTGGGAGATGATCCGGTGGCCGTCCCATTCATCGAGGATCCAGCCGATACCCCACTGCTTCCCGAGGGTGTGCGGGTTGGGGATGTCCACCTGCGGCTCCCACATCGCCCGCGGGTCGGCGAGCAGCCCGGTGCCCAGATGCGCGCGGGCGAAGGCCACGACGTCGGCGGGACGTGCGCAGATCAACCCCGCCGGGCCGCAGGAGCGCATCAGGCCCCAGACGGGGGCGGGCGCGCCGTCGACGTGGCCCATGGCGGCGCGGAAGCGCAGCACGTCCTCCGGCAGGGTCCAGGTGTGGGTCAGGCCGAGCGGCTCGATGATCTGCTCGCGCAGCGCGGCGTCCCACCCCTTGCCGGTGAGGCGCTCGACGATGCGCCCGGCGATGATGAAACCCGAGTTGCAGTACGACTGGGTGGCACCGAGAGGGTGGTTCTGCGCGAGGTTCGCGCAGGCCTCGACGTACTTCTCGATGCAGTCGTCACCACGGCCGGTGTCGAGGAACAGGTCCCCGTCGATGCCGGAGGTGTGCGAGAGCAGGTGCCTGATGGTGACGGTCTTGGTCACCTCGGGGTCGGCGACCCGGAACTCCGGCAGGACCTCGGCGACCGGGGTGTCGAGCGTCAGCTCGCCCCGCTCGACGAGGAGCATGATCTGGGTGGCGGTCCAGACCTTGGTGACCGAGCCGATCTGGAAGAGCGAGTCGGTGGTCGTCTCCACCCCGGTCTCCACGTTGAGCACGCCCGCGGCGAACTCGTGCACCTCCCCCTCGTGCAGGAAGGCCAGGCTCGCGCCGGGAACCTCGTACTCGGTGATCAGCTCGGCGAGACGGGCGTGCCAGCGACCGGGATCCACTGCTCCAGCCATTCGACGATCCTTTCGTTGTAGTCCACCCGATGGGACGGACGGCCGTTGAGGATGAAAAGGTGAGAGCCACCCGGGTAGCGAACCAGCCGTACCGGCACGTTCCGCTCGCGCAGCGCGGCGAACCACTGCTCGGCCTGGCCGACGGGGCACCGGTCGTCGTTCTCACCGTGCAGGATCAGGGTGGGCGTGGTCACCTGAGCCACGTGGCTCATCGGGGACTGGGCCGCGATGTCGCCGCGGCACTCGTACGTCTTCAGGAGGTGTCCCGCGTCGGAGGTGCCGGCCATGCTGACCAGGTCGCTGACGCACCCGCCCGGGATGGCGGCCTTGAACCGGCCGGTCTGGGTGGGCAGCCAGCAGGAGATGTAGCCGCCGTAGCTGTAGCCGGTCACCGCGAGCCGGTCGGGGTCGGCGACGCCTTCGGCGACCAGTTGGTCGATCGGGCTCAGGAAGTCACCGGTGTCGGCGAGGCCCCAGGCGCCGAGCGCGGCGGTGTAGAACGCCTCGCCGTACCCGTCGCTGCCCCGGGGGTTGAGGGTGAGCACGGTCCAGCCCCGTGCGGCGAGCACCTGATGGTAGAGGTGCACGCCGTCGAAGACCGGCGCCCAGGTGTTGTGGGGGCCGCCGTGCGCGTCCAGCAGGAGCGGTCCGGGCTCGGTGAGCGTCTCATCCCGCAGCACGAAACCCTCGACCGGTGTCCCGTCGGGGGCGGTGAAGGTACGGCTTCGCGGGGTGAACAGCTCGACGCCGGGGAGCGCGTAGGCGGAGAGCCTTGTCGTCTCCGGCGCCGTCACTCCGGGTACGGCCGGGACATCGCCTGACGGGGCACCGGCCAGGTCCGCGGTGAGGTCCGCGAGATAGACCTCTCCCGCGCTGTCCGGCGTCGCGGCGACGTAGGCGATCCTGCCCCCCACGGCGCTGACCCCGGACACCACCCGGTCCCCACCGACGATCTTCTCGCCGGGGGCCCGGTAGAGGTGGGTGAAGCCACCGTCACGGGCGCAGAAGATCAGGTCGTCCCCCGCCAGCTGAGGCGTCGCGCCGGGATAGCCCGGCGCGCCGAGCATGACGTTGCGGTCGAGTCCGGTTTTGACCTCCACGAGCCCGTCCGTTCCGAGCTCGAACAGGCGGACGTGCCCGACGGGGTCACCGGCGTATCCGGTGACCAGCAGCCGTCCGCCCAGCCACCAGACCCCCGTGCAGATCACACCGGGGCCGGTGAGCCGCTCGGGTTCGCCGCCGGAGGCGTCCACCGAGTAGACCTCGCTGCTGACGACCAGGTCGCGGTCGGGCTCCATGCTCGCGGTGAAGGCGAGCCGCCGGCCGTCCGGCGACCAGGACGGCTCACCCGCGTGGAAGTCGCCCGCGGTGAGCTGCCCGGTCTCACCCGTCGCCACGTCCACCACGAAGAGGTGCGTGGTGAGGCCGCGCAGCAGGCCCGCGCCATCGGCCTTGTACTCCAGGCTGTCGGCCACGACCGGGGCGTTCCGGTCGAGGTCGCCGTGCGGCGCGCCGTACGCGATCCTGGTGCCGTCGGGGGACCAGACCGCCGGGCCCGCGCCCAGTGCCGCGGTGGTGAGGACGCGGGGCTCTCCGCCGTTCATCGGCAGCAGATGAAGCTGTGGTTTTCCCTCCACGGGGCGGAGGAAGGCCAGCGAGCTTCCGTCGGGCGACCAGCGCGGGGAGGAGTCGCGTGGGCCACCCGTCAGACGGCGCGGCTCGGCGCCGGGTGCGGCCAGCCAGAGTTCGGACCGGTTCTCGTCGGATTCCCGATCGGCGGTGGTGACCACGTAGGCCACGGTGCTCCCCCCGGGATGCAGCCGGGGGTCCGCCGGTATCGCGATGTGATACAGGTCGCTGAGGGAGAGGCGAGGCATGTCCGAACGTTAAGCCCACCCAGGCGACGCTTCTTCGGCCTCCACGACGAACCGGCCCCGATCCGTTGTGTCGTTCTCCAATCGCCTCGCGGGAGCGCCTGCTCACAGCCGTCGAGGGGTGCGTCCACCGGGGTCCGGAAACGGTTGTGCCGCCGGGCCGCCACGGCTCCGGCGGCA
>NZ_JBSFWD010000100.1:0-15914 GCF_053592655.1 Streptosporangium sp. NPDC002607 | reverse complement strand
GTGGCGGGCTTGTCCCCTACTGAGGTGGACGCGGTCGAGGGTCACGGCACCGGTACCACGCTGGGTGACCCGATCGAGGCGCAGGCGCTGCTGGCGACGTACGGGCAGGACCGGGACGAGGACCGTCCGCTGTTGCTGGGTTCGATCAAGTCGAACCTCGGTCACACCCAGGCCGCCGCAGGCGTGGCGGGTGTGATCAAGATGGTCATGGCGATGCGGCACGGGGTGCTGCCCAGGACGTTGCATGTGGACGCGCCGTCCTCGCATGTGGACTGGTCCTCGGGTGCGGTGGAGTTGCTGACCGAGCCGACCGAGTGGCCGCACACCGGCCACCCGCGCCGGGCGGGTGTGTCGTCGTTCGGGATCAGCGGAACCAACGCGCACGTGATCCTCGAACAAGGGCCGGAAGCACCGGTAGGAGAAGACGCTTCGCAGGACCGGATACCGGCCGCCGATGCGGTGAGCGGTGTGGTTCCGATGCTGGTGTCGGGTCGTACGGCGGAGGCGTTGCGGGCGCAGGCCGGGCGGCTGGCCTCGCACGTGGAGGGCCGCGGTGAGGCGGCGTTGGCCGATACGGCGTTCTCGCTGGTCACGACCCGTCCGGCGTTCGAGCATCGGGCGGTGGTGCTGGCCGGCGACCGTGACGGTGTGCTGGCCGGGCTGGATGCGCTGGCCGAGGACATGCCGAGTGCCGGTGTGGTGCGCGGGGTGGCCGCGACGCCGCCGCAGCTCGCTTTCCTGTTCACGGGTCAGGGCAGCCAGCGGGCGGGGATGGGCCGGGAGTTGTACGAGCGGTTCGCGGTGTTCGCGGCGGCGTTGGACGAGGTGATCGCGGAGCTGGACCCGCTGCTGGACGGGTCGTTGCGCGAGGTGCTGTTCGCCGAGCCGGGCAGCGAGCGGGCCGGGTTGCTGGATCAGACCGGGTGGGCGCAGCCGGCCCTGTTCGCGGTGGAGACCGCGCTGTTCCGGCTGGTCTCCTCGTGGGGAGTGCGGCCGAATGCGCTGGCCGGGCACTCGATCGGGGAGATCACCGCGGCGCATGTGGCCGGGGTGCTGTCGCTGGCCGACGCGTGTGCGTTGGTGGCGGCGCGGGCGCGGTTGATGCAGGCGCTCCCTGTAGGCGGGGCGATGGTGGCGGTGCAGGCCTCGGAAGAGGAGATCGCCGCTCTGCTGGCCGGGCGTGAGAAGGAGGTGTCGGTCGCGGCGGTCAACGGTCCGGCCTCGGTGGTGATCTCAGGCACCGAGGAGGCGGTGCTGGAGGTGGCCGCCGCGCTGGAGGAGCGTGGGGTCAAGACCCGGCGGTTGCGGGTGTCGCACGCGTTCCACTCGCCGCTGATGGACCCGATGCTGGAGGACTTCCGCGCCCTGGCCCGGACGTTGACCTACGGTGCGCCGCGGGTTCCGATTGTGTCCACCCTTACCGGGCAGGCGGCCACGGCCGAGCAGCTGTGCTCGCCGGACTACTGGGTGGAGCAGGTCCGCGGCGCGGTCCGCTTCGCTGACGGCATCCGCACGCTGCACGCGCGGGGCGTGCGGGCGTATCTGGAGCTGGGCCCCGATGGTGTGCTGACCGCCATGGCCGCCGATGCGGATGTGCACGAGTCGGACGCGATGCTGGTGCCGATATTGCGTAAGGACCGCGACGAGCAGACGGCATCCATGACGGCGCTGGCCGAGCTGCATGTGCACGGAGTGTCGGTCGACTGGCTGGCGGTGCTGCCGGGCGGGCGCCGGGTCGATCTGCCGACCTACGCTTTCCAGCACCAGTGGTTCTGGCCGAACGCCAGGCAGAGCGGTGATGCCCGCGTTCTGGGCCTGACCGCGACGGGGCATCCGCTGCTGGGCGCGGCGATGCCGCGGGCCGACTCTGACGGGGTGGTGCTGACGGGTCGCTTGTCGGTGAGTGCGCAGCCGTGGCTGGCCGATCACGTGGTGGCGGGCTCTGTGGTGGTGCCGGGCACCGCGTTCGTGGAGCTGGCCGTGCGGGCAGGTGACCAGGTCGGCTGTGACCTGGTGGAGGATCTGACACTGGATGTGCCGCTGCTGCTGAGTGAGGGCGAGGCGGCCGCTGTGCAGGTGTGGGTGGGGGGCGCCTCTCAGGAGTCGGACCGCCGGACGGTGAATGTGTACTCGCGTTCGGCGGATGCGGCCGATGACGCGCCGTGGGTGCGGTACGCGACCGGCGCTCTCACCACGGGTGCTTCGCCTGCCGAGCCGTTCGATGTGGCGGTGTGGCCGCCGACCGGCGCGGCTGCGATCGAGCTGGACGGGCTGTATGAGGAGCTGGCGGAGGAGGGCTTGGGGTACGGCCCGGCGTTCCAGGGGTTGCGGGCGGCCTGGCGGCGTGATGACGAGGTGTTCGCCGAGCTGAGTTTGCCGGAGCAGGCCGGTGATGCGGCTTTGTTCGGGTTGCACCCGGCGCTGCTGGACGCGGCGCTGCACGTGGTGCCATTCGCCGGGCTGGACGATTCCGAGGGCGGCCGGTTGCCACTGTCCTGGGGTGGGGTGTGCCTGCACGCGGGCGGGGCGTCGGTGCTGCGGGTGCGGCTGGCCAGGACGGGCGGCGATGCGTTGTCGCTGAGCGCGGTGGATGCGGCCGGGGAGCCGGTGGTGTCGGCCCGGTCGGTGGTGCTGCGGCCGATGGCCGCCGAGCACTTGGCCGGCTCCGGCCCTCGTGGGGCCGGGTGGGACGCGCTGTTCCGGGTGGAGTGGCCTGCCGCGGGCGGCCTGCCGCAGGCCGACCAGGTGCCGGTGTCGATACCGGTGGCGGTGCTCGGCTTGGACGCGCTGGGTCTTGCCCCCGCGTTGCGGGTAGCCGGCGATCTGGCCGCGGAGCCTGGCGGGCACTTGGTGCCGGTGCATGTGGATTTGTCGTCATTGGTCGAGGCAGGTCCGGTCCCGGCAGTGGTGGTGACGGAGGTGGTCTCCGATCCGGCGGCCGAGGTGGTGGAGTCGGCGCATGCGCTGACCGCCCACGTGCTGGATCTGCTGCAGCGGTGGCTGGCGGATGAGCGGTACGCCGATTCGCGCTTGGTGTTCGTCACCCGGGGCGCGGTCGCGACCGATGATGGTGAGGTGGTGGCTGATCTTCCAGCCGCTGGGGCGTGGGGCCTTGTCCGCAGTGCCCAGTCGGAGAACCCGGGCCGGTTCGTGCTGGTCGACGTGGATGATCAGGAGTCCTCGCTGCCGGCCCTGCTCGGGGTGCCGGCCTCGGGTGAGCCGCAGGCGGCGGTACGCGAGGGTGAGCTGCGGGTTCCGCGGATGGCGCGGGTGGCGCCAGGATCTGATGTCGGCGACGCGGCGGGCCGGGTCTGGGACCCGGAGGGCACGGTGTTGATCACTGGTGGTACCGGTGGTCTGGGTGCCCAATTCGCGCGGCATGTGGTGGCCGAGCGGGGTGTGCGGCATCTGCTGCTGACCAGTCGCCGGGGCCTGGAGGCTCCGGGTGCGGTGGAGTTGCAGGCCGAGCTGATCGCGCACGGGGTAGAGGTCACGATCGCGGCGTGCGACATGGCCGACCGGGATCAGGTGGCGGCGCTGCTGGCCGGGATCGACGCCGAGCATCCGCTGACCGCGGTGATCCACACTGCCGGTGTGCTGGCCGACGGGACGATCCCGTCACTGACCCCCGAACGGCTGGACACCGTGCTGCGGCCGAAAGCGGACGCGGCCTGGCATCTGCACGAGCTGACCCAGGGCCTGGACCTGACCGGGTTCGTAGTGTTCTCTTCGCTTGCGGGGGTGATGGGCAACGCCGGGCAGGGCAACTACGCGGCGGCGAACGCGTTCGTGGACGCATTGGTCCAGGCGCGTCGGGCTGCGGGACTGCCGGGGTTGTCGCTGGCCTGGGGCTTGTGGGTGCAGGAGACCGGGATGACCGGCACGCTGGGCGCAGTCGACCTGCGCAGGATGACACGGGCGGGGATGCCGGCGCTGTCGGTGGAGCAGGGGCTGGCGGTGTTCGAGGCGGCTGAGGTGTCGGGTCGGGCGGCGGTGGTGGGGGTGCGGCTGGATCTGTCGGTGCTGCGCACGTTGCCTGAGGTGCCGCCTTTGATGCGGGGCCTGGTGCGTGTGGGGCGCCGGTCGGCGGTCTCCGTCCCCGTGGGCGGGGATGGGGAGCTGGTGCGGCGGCTGGCGGGGCTGGAGCAGGCCGAGCAGGTGCGGCTGGCGGTGGAGCTGGTGCGCGCTCAGGCGGCGGTGGTGCTGGGACACGAGTCGGTGGACGCGATCCAGCCGGGACGGGAGTTCCGTGAGCTGGGCTTCGACTCCCTGACCACCGTGGAGCTGCGCAACCGGCTCAACGCCGTCACCGGGCTGCGGCTGTCGGCGACCATCATCTTCGACTACCCCACCCCCGCCAGCCTCGCCGAACACCTTCTGGAGGAAATCGCGCCCGGAGCGAACACCGTGGTGGAGCTGTCATTGCTGGCCGATCTCGACCGGTTCGAGACCGTGCTTTCCGATACCGCGCTCGACGAGCTCGCCCGGAACGGCATCGCGACCCGGCTGCGGCACCTGCTGGTGAAGGTGAGCGAGAGCGGCACGGAAACTAGTGAAATCGCTGTCGCCGGCATGCTCGAATCGGCGAGTACCGAGGAAATCCTCAGCTTCATCGACAACGAACTGGGCCGCTCGAAAGATCTGTGATTCGAGCCCGCGTCTGAACAATGTGAAGGGCCACTCTCATGTCCGAAGACCGGAAGCTCGTCGAGTATCTGAAGTGGGTCACCGCCGATCTGCACGAGACCCGCCGGCGGCTCGAAGAGGTGGAGTCGGGCAGGCACGAGCCGATCGCCATCGTGTCGATGTCATGCCGCTTTCCGGGCGGGGTCGGCTCTCCTGAGGATCTGTGGCGGTTGCTGTCCGAGGGACAGGACGCGATCTCTTCGTTCCCGGTCGATCGGGGCTGGGACGCGGAGACGATGTCGGCGATGGGTGTTGAGTGTCAGGGCGGGTTTCTGGCGGATGTGGCGGGGTTCGACCCTGGGTTCTTCGGGATCTCGCCGCGTGAGGCGCTGGCGATGGATCCGCAGCAGCGGTTGCTGCTGGAGACGTCCTGGGAGGCGGTCGAGCGGGCCGGGATCGACCCGGCCTTGCTGAAAGGTAGCCACACCGGGGTGTTCATGGGCACCAACGGCCAGGACTACATGAATCTGATCCTGAGTAATCATATGGATACACAGGGTCATGGTGTCACCAGTACGGCGGCCAGCGTGTTGTCGGGCCGCCTGTCCTACACGCTGGGTCTGGAGGGTCCGGCGGTGACGGTGGACACCGCCTGCTCGTCGTCGCTGGTGACGTTGCACCTTGCGGCGCAGGCGCTGCGGTCTGGGGAGTGCTCGCTGGCGCTGGCCGGCGGTATCACGGTGATGACGTTGCCGTTGGTGTTCGCCGGGTTCGGCGCGCAGGGCGGGATGGCACTCGACGGGCGGTGCAAGGCGTTCTCCGACGCCGCGGACGGTACCAGCTGGGGAGAGGGGGTGGGCGTGCTGGTGCTGGAGCGGCTGTCGGACGCCCGCCGCAACGGTCATCAGGTGCTGGCGGTGGTGCGGGGTTCGGCGGTGAACCAGGACGGTGCGTCCAACGGGTTGACCGCGCCGAACGGTCCGTCGCAGCAGCGGGTGATCCGCCAGGCGCTGGTCAGTGCCGGGTTGTCGCCGTCCGAGGTGGACGCGGTCGAGGCGCACGGGACCGGCACGATCCTGGGTGACCCGATCGAGGCGCAGGCGCTGCTGTCGACCTATGGGCAGGACCGGCCGGAGGATCGGCCGCTGCTGCTGGGGGCGATCAAGTCGAACATCGGTCACACCCAGGCCGCCGCGGGCGTGGCCGGTGTGATCAAGATGGTGTTGGCGATGCGGCACGGCATGCTGCCCAAGACGCTACATGTCGATACTCCGTCCTCGCACGTGGACTGGTCAGCCGGTGAGGTGAAGCTGCTGACCGAGTCAGCGGAATGGCCGGAGACCGGTCGCCCGCGCCGGGCTGGTGTGTCGTCGTTCGGGATCAGTGGCACCAACGCGCACATCATTCTCGAACAAGGACCGGAAGCGCCGGTAGGAGAAGAGGCTCCGCAGGACCGGGTGTCGGCTGCGGGTGTGGTGCCGGTGCTGGTGTCGGCTAAGACGGGTCAGGCGTTGCGGGCGCAGGCCGGGCGGCTGGTGTCGTTCCTGGACGGTGAGTCTGATCTGGGGCTGGCCGATGCCGCGTTCTCGCTGGCCACGACGCGGTCGGCGTTCGAGCATCGGGCGGTGGTGCTGGCCGGCGATCGTGATGGGGTCCTGGCCGGGCTGGGTGCGCTGGCCGAGGACCGTCCGGGTGCCGGTGTGGTAGAGGGGATGGCCGGGGCGGAGCCGCGGCTGGCGGTGTTGTTCACCGGTCAGGGCAGCCAGCGGGCGGGGGTGGGCCGGGAGTTGTATGACCGGTTCGCGGTGTTCGCGGCGGCGTTGGACGAGGTGATCGGCGAGCTGGACCCGTTGCTGGACGGGTCGTTGCGCGAGGTGCTGTTCGCCGAGCCGGGGTCGGCCGAGGCGGGGCTGCTGGATCAGACCGGGTGGGCGCAGCCGGCCCTGTTCGCGGTGGAGACGGCGCTGTTCCGGCTGGTGTCCTCGTGGGGGGTGCGGCCGGATGTGCTGGCCGGTCATTCGATCGGGGAGATCACCGCGGCGCATGTGGCCGGGGTGTTGTCCCTGAGTGATGCGTGTGCGTTGGTGGCGGGCCGGGCGCGGTTGATGCAGGCGTTGCCGCCGGGTGGGGCGATGGTGGCGGTGCAGGCCTACGAGGAGGAGATCGAGCCGTTGCTCGCCGAGCGCGAGGGCGAGGTGTCGGTCGCCGCGATCAACGGTCCAGGTTCGGTGGTGATCGCGGGCGTGGAAAAGGGAGTCCTCGATATCGCCGCCGCGTTGGAGGAGCGCGGGGTGCGGACGAAGCGGTTGCGGGTGTCGCATGCGTTCCACTCGCCGTTGATGGAGCCGATGCTGGAGGACTTCCGCACGCTGGCGAGCAGGCTCACCTACGGCGCGCCGAGGATTCCGATCGTGTCCACCCTGACCGGGCAGGCGGCCACGGCCGAGCAGCTGTGCTCGCCGGACTACTGGGTGGACCAGGTCCGCGGCGCGGTCCGCTTCGCCGACGGCATCCGCACCCTGCGCGCGCAGGGCGTGCGAGCGTATCTGGAGCTCGGCCCCGACGGTGTGCTGACCGCCATGGCCCAGGACACCATCGCGACCGAGCCGGAGGCACATGTGCACGAGTCGCACACGGTGCTGGTGCCGGTGCTGCGTAAGGATCGGGACGAGCACATGGCGGTGATGACGGCGCTGGCCCAGCTGCATGTGCACGGGGTGCCGGTCGACTGGCGGGCGGTGTTGCCGAGCGGGCGCCGGGTCGACCTGCCCACCTATGCCTTCGAGCACCAGCGGTTCTGGCCCGAGAGCACCGGCTCCGATATAGGGAACGTGGCGGCGGCGGGACTGGCCGCGACGGATCATCCGCTGCTGGGTGCCGCGATGCCGCGGGCCGACTCCGACGGGGTGGTGCTGACCGGCCGCGTGTCGGTGAGTGCGCAGCCGTGGCTGGCCGATCACGTGGTGGCGGGCTCGGTGCTGGTGCCGGGTTCGGCGTTCGTGGAGCTGGCGGTGCGGGCCGGTGACCAGGTCGGCTGTGACCTGGTCGAGGAGTTGACGCTGGCCGCTCCGCTGGTGCTGGGCGAGGACGATGCGGTCGTGGTGCAGGTGTGGGTGGGGGCCAAGGAGGAGTCGGGCCGTCGGAGCGTGAGCGTGTATGCCCGTTCGGCGGAGGCGGCCGATGAGGTGCCGTGGGTGCGGTACGTGACCGGAACGCTCGCGACCGGTGTTCCGGATGTCGTGCCGTTCGATGTGGCGATGTGGCCGCCGGCCGGGGCGACCGCGATCGAGCTGGAGGGGTTGTACGAGGAACTGGCCGAGGACGGCTTCGTCTATGGCCCGGCGTTCCAGGGGTTGCGGGGGGCTTGGCGGGGTGCCGATGGTGAGGTGTTCGCCGAGGTCGCGCTGCCTGAGCAGGTGGTGTCGGAGGCGGATGCGTTCGGGGTGCATCCGGCGTTGCTGGACGCGGCGCTGCACGGGGTGCCGTTCGCCGGACTGGACGATTCCGAGGGCGGTTTGTTGCCGTTCTCCTGGGGTGGGGTGTGCCTGCACGCGGGCGGGGCGTCGGTGTTGCGGGTGCGGCTGGTCAGGACGGGTCCGGATGCGGTGTCGCTGAGCGCGGTGGACGCGGCCGGGGAGCTGGTGGTGTCGGCGCGGTCGGTGGTGTTGCGGCCGGTCTCGGCCGAGCAGTTGGCGGTCTCCGATGGTGTCGGCGCGGGCTGGGAGTCGTTGTTCGGGGTGGAGTGGACGTCCGTGAGCGGTGTGCCGGAGGCCGGTCAGGTGCCGTCGATTCCGGTGGCGGTGCTTGGTCCGGACGCGTTGGGTGTTGCTCCCGCGTTGCGGGCGGCCGGGGAGCCGGGCGGCCTTCCGGTGCCGGTGCATGCGGAGCTGTCGTCGCTGGCTGAGGCGGGTACGGTGCCGGCCGTCGTGATGGTGGAGGCGGTCTCGGATCCGGTGGGCGGGGTGGTGGAGTCGGCGCATGCGCTGACCGCTCGCGTTCTGGACCTGCTGCAGGGCTGGCTGGCCGATGACCGGTTCGCCGATTCGCGGCTGGTGTTCCTCACCCGGGGCGCGGTCACGGCAGGCGGCGAGGTGGTCACCGATCTGCCGGCTTCCGGGGTGTGGGGGTTGGTCCGCAGTGCCCAGTCGGAGAACCCGGGCCGGTTCCTGCTGATCGATGTGGACCGGGAATTCCCGCTGTCAGGACTGCCAGGGGTGCTGGCCGAGGCGTTTTCCTCAGGTGAGCCGCAAACCGTGGTGCGCGATGGTGAGGTACGGGCGCCGCGCCTGGCGCGGGTGGCGCCCGGCTCTGACCTGGACGGGGAGGCGAGTCGGGTCTGGAACCCGGAGGGGACGGTGCTGATCACCGGTGGTACCGGTGGTCTGGGCGCGCTGTTCGCGCGGCATGTGGTGGCCGAGCGGGGTGTGCGGCATCTGCTGCTGACCAGTCGCCGGGGTCTGGAGGCTCCGGGTGCGGTGGAGTTGCAGGCCGAGCTGATCGCGCACGGTGTCGAGGTCACGATCGCGGCGTGCGACATGGCCGACCGGGATCAGGTGGCGGTGCTGCTGGCCGGGATCGACGCCGAGCATCCGCTGACCGCGGTGATCCACACCGCGGGTGTGCTGGCCGACGGCACGATTCCGTCGCTGTCGGCGGAGGGGCTGGATGCGGTGTTGCGGCCGAAGGTCGACGCGGCCTGGTATCTGCACGAGCTCACTCAGGACGCGAATCTCGCGGCGTTCGTGCTGTTCTCCTCGCTCGCGGGTGTCGTGGGAGCGCCTGGGCAGGGTAACTACGCGGCGGCGAACGTGTTCTTGGACGCGCTGGCGGAGGCGCGCCGGGCGCGGGGGCTGGCGGGGTTGTCGCTGGCGTGGAGTGCCTGGGCACAGGACGCGGGGATGACCGGCACGCTGAGTGGGGCCGAGATGCGGCGGATCAGTCGGACGGGTATGCCGGCGCTGTCGGCCGAGCAGGGGCTCGCGGCGTTCGAGGCGGCCGAGGTGTCGGGTCGGGCGATGGTGGTGCCGGTGCGGCTGGAGCTGTCGGTGCTGCGGGCCATGGGCGAGGTGCCGCCTTTGATGCGGGGCCTGGTGCGTGTGGGGCGCCGGTCGGCGGTCTCCGTCCCCGTGGGCGGGGATGGGGAGCTGGTGCGGCGGCTGGCGGGGCTGGAGCAGGCCGAGCAGGTGCGGCTGATGCTGGAGCTGGTGCGCGCTCAGGCGGCGGTGGTGCTGGGACACGACTCGGTGGACGCGATCCAGCCGGGACGGGAGTTCCGTGAGCTGGGCTTCGACTCCCTGACCACCGTGGAACTGCGCAACCGGCTCAACGCCGTCACCGGGCTGCCGCTGTCGGCGACCATCATCTTCGACTACCCCACCCCCGCCAGCCTCGCCGAACACCTTCTGGAGGAAATCGCGCCCGGAGCGAACACCGCGGTGGAGCTGTCATTGCTGGCCGATCTCGACCGGTTCGAGACCGTGCTTTCCGGCAACACGCTCGACGATCTCACCCGGAACGGCATCGCGACCCGGCTGCGGCACCTGCTGGCGAGGGTGAGCGAGAGCGGCACGGAAACCAGTGAAGTCGCTGTCGCCGGCATGCTCGAATCGGCGAGTACCGAGGAGATCCTCAGCTTCATCGACAACGAACTGGGCCGCTCGAAAGATCTGTGATTCGAGCCCGCGTCTGAACAATGTGAAGGGCCACTCTCATGTCCGAAGACCGGAAGCTCGTCGAGTATCTGAAGTGGGTCACCGCCGATCTGCACGAGACCCGTCGACGGCTCGAAGAGGTGGAGTCGGGCAGGCACGAGCCGATCGCCATCGTGTCGATGTCATGCCGCTTTCCGGGCGGGGTCGACTCTCCTGAGGATCTGTGGCGGTTGCTGTCCGAGGGACAGGACGTGATCTCTTCGTTCCCGGTCGATCGGGGCTGGGACGCGGAGACGATGTCGGCGATAGGCATGGAGTGTCAGGGCGGGTTCTTGTCCGAGGTGGCGGGGTTCGATCCAGGGTTCTTCGGGATCTCGCCGCGTGAGGCGCTGGCGATGGATCCGCAGCAGCGGTTGCTGCTGGAGGGGGTGTGGGAGGCGATCGAGCGGGCCGGGATCGACCCGGTCTCGCTGAGAGGTAGTCACACCGGGGTGTTCATGGGCACCAACGGCCAGGACTACATGAATCTGTGCCTGGAAACCGGGACAGATGTAACGAACTATTTCCTCACCGGTGCAGCGGCCAGCGTGCTGTCGGGCCGCCTGTCCTACACCCTGGGCCTGGAGGGCCCGACGATGACAGTCGACACCGCGTGCTCGTCGTCCTTGGTCGCCATGCACCTGGCGGCGCAGGCGCTGCGCTCGGGCGAGTGCGGCCTGGCGCTGGCAGGCGGTGTCACGGTGATGGCCACCCCGCTCAGCTTCCTCGGCTTCGGCGTGGAGAGCGGAATGGCGCCCGATGGCCGGTGCAAGGCGTTCTCCGACACCGCGGACGGCACCAGCTGGTCCGAGGGCATGGGCATACTGGTACTGGAACGGCTGTCGGATGCCCGCCGCAACGGCCATGAGGTGCTGGCGATCGTGCGCGGATCGGCGATCAACCAGGATGGTGCGTCCAACGGTCTGACCGCGCCGAACGGCCCGTCGCAGCAGCGGGTGATCCGCCAGGCGCTGGCCAGTGCCGGGCTGACTCCCACCGAGGTGGACGCGGTCGAGGCGCACGGCACCGGTACCAGGCTGGGTGACCCGATCGAGGCTCAGGCACTGCTGGCCGCCTACGGCCAGAACCGTGAAGCCGACCGGCCGCTGCTGCTGGGCTCGATCAAGTCGAACCTCGGGCATACCCAGGCGGCGGCGGGCGTTGCCGGTGTGATCAAGATGGTCATGGCGATGCGGCACGGAGTGCTGCCCAGGACACTGCACATCGACGCCCCGTCGTCGCACGTGGACTGGGCCTCGGGCGCGGTGGAACTGCTGACCGAGCCGACCGAGTGGCCGCAGACCGGCCGTCCGCGCCGGGCGGGTGTGTCGTCGTTCGGAATCAGTGGCACCAACGCGCACGTGATCATCGAACAGGGACCGGAGGTGCCACAGGCCGAGCCAGGTGCGCAGGACCCGGCGTCGGCGGCGGGTTTGGTGCCGTGGGTGGTGTCCGCCAGAAGTGGCGGGGCGCTGCGTGAGCAGGCGCGACGGCTGGCGGCGCATGTCAGTGCGCACCGTGAGCTGGAGCAGGTGGATGTGGGTTTCTCGCTGGTCACGACTCGGTCGGCTTTCGAGCATCGGGCGACGGTGCTGGCCGGCGATCGTGATGGTGTGCTGGCCGGCCTGCGGGCCGTTGCCGAGGACCTGCCGGGTGCGGGTGTGGTGCGCGGCGTGGCACGGGCGGAGCCGAAGCTTACCGTGTTGTTCACCGGTCAGGGGAGTCAGCGGGCGGGGGTGGGCCGGGAGCTGTATGGGCGGTTCCCGGTGTTCGCGACGGCGTTGGACGAGGTGATCGCGGAGCTCGAGCCGCTGCTGAGGAGGTTCGACCGGGAGCCGGCCGGAGGGGCGGGACGTTATCGGGGTTGTTCGTTGCGGGAGGTGCTGTTCGCCGAGCAGGGCAGTGAGACGGCGGGGTTGCTGGATCGGACCGGGTGGGCGCAGCCGGCGTTGTTCGCGGTGGAGACGGCGTTGTTCCGGTTGGTGTCCTCGTGGGGGGTGCGGCCGGCTGTTCTGGCCGGTCATTCGATCGGGGAGATCACCGCGGCGCATGTGGCCGGGGTGCTGTCGCTGGCCGACGCGTGTGCGCTGGTGGCGGCGCGGGCGCGGTTGATGCAGGCGCTGCCGCAGGGTGGGGCGATGGTGGCGGTGCAGGCTGCCGAGAAGGAGGTCGCCGAGCTGCTGGTGGGACGCGAGGGTGAGGTGTCGGTCGCGGCGGTGAACGGCCCGGCCTCGGTGGTGATCTCCGGGGTGGGGGAGGCGGTGCTCGCGCTCGCCGCGGTCCTCGAAGGGCGCGGGGTGCGGACCAAGCGGTTACGGGTGTCGCATGCGTTCCATTCGCCGTTGATGGATCCGATGCTGGCGGACTTCCGCGCCCTGGCCCGGACGCTCACCTACAGCCCGCCACGGATTCCGCTGGTGTCGACGGTGACCGGGGAGGCGGCCTCGGCGGAGCAGTTGTGCTCGCCGGACTACTGGGTGGACCAGGTCCGCGGTGTGGTCCGTTTCGCCGACGGGGTGCGCACGCTGCATCGTCAGGGCGTACGGGCCTACCTGGAGCTGGGCCCCGACGGCGTGCTCACCGCCATGGCGGGAGACACCCTCGTGGCAGAGTCGGACGTGGTGCTGGTGCCGGTACTGCGCAAGGACCGTGATGAACAGACTGCGGCGATGACGGCGTTGGCCGAACTGCACGTGCGCGGGGTGCCGGTGGATTGGCGAGCGGTGCTTCCAGCCGGGCGCCAGGTCAAGTTGCCGACGTACGCTTTCGAGCACCGACGCTTCTGGCCCGAGGCGACCGGTTCCCGTACGGGGGACGCGGCGGCGGGATTGGCCGCGGCGGGTCACCCGCTGCCGGCTGCCGCGGTGGATCTGGCCGTGTCGATACCCGAGGCCGACACGGCGCGGGAGCGGTTGCGCGGGCTTGGAGAAGCACAGCAGTACGAGGTGCTACAGGAACTGGTGCAGCGTCATGCGGCTGCCGTTCTCGGCCACGGCGACTTCTCGGCCGTCGATTTCGAACGTGATTTCTTCGAGCTGGGCTTCGACTCGTTCACCGCGACCGAATTGCGTAACTCCCTTGCCAGGGCGGTTGGTTGGGAATTCCCGCTGATGGCGGTGTTCGAGAACAAGAACTCCACCGGTCTCGCCCGTTGGCTGCGGCATGAGCTCGTCACCCGGATGAATGCCGGCCAGGCGACTGCGGCCTCGGCGGCCCAGGTGGACGACACCCTGGCAGGGTTGTTCCGCGGCGCTTTCCGTTCCGGGAAGGCGCAGGAGGCGTTCGGATTGCTGTATGCCGTGGCGAGGACCCGGCCCATGTACGACGCACCTGTCGATCCGCGAGAAATCCCTCGACCGGTGACGCTGGCCAGTGGCGCGGCTCGCTCTCGCTTGATCTGCGTGAGTTCGTCCACGGTGACCGGTGGCGTTCATCAATATGCGCGGTTCGCCGCGCACTTCCGCGGGGAAAGACACGTCTTGGCGCTTCCCTTGCTCGGCTACGCTCTCGGTGAGGGCCTGCCCGCCACGATCGACATCGCCCTCGAAAGCATCGCGGAAGGCATCGTGCAGGCCAGTGAGGGGGAGCCGTTCGTGCTCGTCGGTCATTCGGCCGGCGGCATTCTCGCTTACGGCGCAGCCGGTGTACTGGAGAAGTCGGGGATCTCCCCGGAGGCGGTGGTGATGATGGACTCCTTCCATCCCGGCGCAGGTGGCGATTCGCAGATGCTGTCCGAGCAGGTGCTGCAGTACATCCTGCAGATGGAGACGGTTTTCGGCGAGTTCAACAGCGCGCGATTGTCCGCTATGGGGTACTGGTCGGCAATTATGTCCGACATCAAACTGACAGACGTGAATGCGCCCGTGCTGTTCGTGCAGTGCGCGGAGCCGTTCTCTGACGTCGAGCCTGAATCGGATTACTGGCGGGCGACGCCGTTCGACCCGTCGCATGCCGTACGGACGATCGAGGCGAACCACTTTTCGATGCTCGCCGAGAAGGCAGCGGACACGGCCCGCCTGATCGACGGCTGGTTCCGACTGGCACACTGACCGTCGCGAAACCTACCGGGAAGATCAGCCGGACCTGAAACGATCACGAGCGTGAGTTGCCTGAAACGCCAGGTCGGCCGTCATCGCGGTCAGCGGTCGGTTCACCAGGTCGGCGCAGCGACTTTGTCGTTGATTCCCCAGCGTGTGGCGTTGCCTGCGGGCGTGTCCAGGTCTGCGCGCAGCAGTCAGTGGATGCTCGGCGACGAATTTCCGGCGTATGACACTGGTAGCCACTAGTAATTGTGCGAGTCGCTTCTGCGGTTCACTGTGTCCAGCGTCATCGGCACAGCGAAGGGACCGAGGGCCCATGAGTATCGCGGAACCGGGCATCGGCAGGCAGTGAACGAAGAGATCGCTCGGGAACTCGCCGGATGGCGCGATACGTGCGGCAGGAGGGTTTGTCAGACCAATGGATCGTGCAGCTCTGCCCAGTAAAGAGCCCGGTGAAGAGTCCGGTGAGGAACAGACGGACCGCCGGCCGGAGGATGGCGGCGCAGCGGGTCTCGAACTGTCCACGTTGCGGCTCGAGCAGTCGGGTCGGGTGCTGACGGCGTGGGTGGACGCCCCACCGTTCAACTACATGACCTTGCCGATGCAACGGGACTTCATCCGGCTCGTCGAGGCGGTGGAGCACGACGTTTCGGTCGGCGCGGTCGTCGTCACCGGCGCGCGGCCCGGCCGGTTCATCACGCACTTCGACATCGCCCACATGTCCTCGCAGGCGGATGGCACGCCAGAGATCTCCCGTGCGGTCGCTCAGAACCTGTACCGGAGTGTGCGGGCGATGACGGGCTGGGCGGGTGAACGTCTGGTCGCCCGTTCCCCGATCAAAGGACTGCTCGCGGTAACCCAGTTCCATGACATGGCGCTGCGGCTGATGTATTCCCCGGCGGTGTGGATCGCCGCGGTGAACGGGCCGTGCGGCGGCGGTGGCCTGGAGATGTCGGTCTTCTTTGACATGCGCGTATCGGCTGACCGTGATGCCGGCTTCGGCCTGCCCGAACTGTCGGTGGGGTTGAACACCGCCCTGGGCGGGCAGCGACTCGTCCAGCTCGTCGGGCCGTCCCGAGCTTTGGAGATGATGCTCGAAGCGCGTTTCTACGCACCGCAGGAGGCTCTGGAGCTGGGTTTGGTGAACCGGGTGGTGCCGGCCGAGGAGCTGCTGGACACGGTCCAGCGGATGGCGGAGCGCTACGCCAGGCGGCCGCGGAAGGCTGTGGCCCTGCAGAAGCGGATCTTCAACGACGCCCATTCCACCTCGGCCCGGGCCAGTCTTACCCAAGAGGCCACCGCCACATTGATGAGCATGTCATCACCGACCACCCAGGCCGCTATGCGGCGGTGGTTGCAGATGCAGGAGGGCACCAACGGCGACTCGGTGTTCCTGACCCAGCCCGAACCCTGGACCGAGGGCACCGCGCTCGACATGAACGTTCCTGTGCACGGACCGACGCCGCCATGATCCGTGCTTTCCCCGCCGCGGCGCACCGGGCCTTCGCCGCTCACTTCTCAGCCGCCGCATGACCCACCCCTTCGGTCCGACGCCGAC
>NZ_JBSFWD010000099.1:0-16950 GCF_053592655.1 Streptosporangium sp. NPDC002607 | reverse complement strand
TGGTAGCTTAATGTTGTGTGTTATAATATTATAAATCTTTTTTTTTTTTAATTCGGTGGGGCACACGGCGTGGCCCCCCCCCCCCGTCGCGGCCCGGCCCCACCACGAGCGGCCTGTCAGCAGCGAAGGACCTGCAAGGCAGACAGCGAGGGCCGCAACGCGGCCAGGGCGCTGCCCCTTGGCGCCCACTCCCCGGGCGGCCTGGCCCTGTCGGGATCGGGCAGGGCGGTGCTCGCCAGGCAAAGGGCGTCTCGGCCGGCGGCCGAAGGGTGGGCACCGGGTGTGTCTCGCGGCACCATGGCCACCTCGTCAGAGGTGGTCATCGGCCGGGCGGGGTCATCGCGCGAGAGATGGGACAGGAACGCTTGCCCCGCCTGGGCGCCGACGGCCGGGGAAGCGGCCGCGCTCGCGGAGGAGGTGAACGGGTCGGGCATGACGAGGTACACCAGGAGCGCGACGGCCTGTAGCACGAGGACCGCCCGTCTCCATCGCCTCACTGAGTTCTCCCTAGGCCTGCCGTGCCCGTCTCATCGCGGCTCGTCGCGGCGACCGTACAGCATCGTAGGGACATACCGCCCCTGGCGGCACCTCGCCTGCGCCATTCCAGCCGGCGCGGCGGGGATGGATGCCCATCCCTCTTGTGACCAGCAGGGTGGCTTTGGCCGCTGTGGAGCACATCTCGGCGGGCCTGTTCGCCGTCACGGTCTATCGACCATGGGATGGGGACCTGGTCCGGTGCTGTGGGGTGGCGAGGGTGTGCGGCAGCTGGTGGTTCCCGGTCTGGCTGACTCCAGACAGGAGGCCCCCGGGCGGGGGCTTCCCGTTGTGGACCCGTGGCCTCACGCGCCCCCGCTCGTACCGGTCTCGGGGCAGACCTCCCGGTAGGGCAGGTCGGGCAGGTAACGCGCCCACTCCTGGGTGGAGAGGTTCCCGCCCGCCCGCCCGCACACCGCCGCGACGACCCGTGGGGAATCCAGGGGAAACTCCTGGAAGCCGCCGTCGCGCGCGGCGTGATACAGGCTGGTGCCGTCGGGGCCGAGCGAGATCGCCGCGACCTCGTCCGTGTGCCCGGTGATGGCGGAGCCGATCTGCCGGCCGGTGGCGGGATTCCAGAGCCTTACCGTGCCGTCCCGCCCGGCACTGGCGAGCAGGCCCTGGTCGAAGACCAGATCCGTGACGGCACCGGTGTGACCGACCAGGACGGGGCCGAGGCGCTGCCAGGTCCGGGCGTTCCAGAGTTTGATCTGGCCGTTCTCCTCACCGGTGGCGACGGTGGCGCCGTCAGGGCTCACCGCCACCACGCTGTTGGAGTCGGCCGCCCCGCTCGGCCTGTTGACCAGCTTGCCCGAGGCGACGTCCATGAGGCCGACGGCGCCCAGGCTGCCCACCGCCAAGGTGCGCCCGTCTGGAAGGAACGCCAGGCCCGCGCGGCCGAACAGGGCGGGCATGCCGCTGCGCACGACGTTCTGCTGCTCGATGAGCCGGATCGGGCGCCCGCTCGGCAGGTCCCAGAGCGCGAGGGCCCCCAACGGCTCGGCGCACTCCCCGCAGGTGAGGTAGAACGTGGCGGCGAGGGTCCTGCCGTCCGGGCTGAGCGCGAGTTCCTCGATGCCGTCGTACTGGTACGGGCCGACCACCGCGTCGGTTCGCGGCTTCTGCTCGCTGTAGGGGAAGGAGGCGAGCATGCGCCGGGTGGAGACCTGCCATACGCTCACCATCGTGCCGTAGCCGACGACGAGGGTCTTCCCGTCCTTGCTGAAGGTCGCGGCGGCCCGCGCCAGGTGATCGTTCGTGAGGTCGTCTCCCGGCACCCGGAGGGGATCGCCCAGCGGCCTGCGCAGCGCCGTGTCCCACAGCCGGACCTCTCCCCTGCCCTCCACCGCCATGACGCGCCCGTCGGGGCTGAACACCGCGTCGTGGCCGCCGGCGCCGCTGAGCAGCGGATGGGTGTAGGCATCGATGTCGAGGGTCAGCACCGAACCCCAGTCTCCGAGCAGGCGGAGCGTGCGATCCTCAGGACCGAAGCGGGGCGTCACGCTCCCCAGGCCGGGAAGCGGGTAGCGGGCCAGCTCACGACGATCACTCACCCGCCAGAGCGTCACCCTGGCGCCCTCGGCGTCGGAGTAGGCGAGGAAGCGGCCGTCGGCGCTGAACGCGAACCGCGGAATCGACCGCGTCGGCGTGAACTTTCCGGCCGACCGCGTGCCGGAGGCGACATCCCACAGTTCCGCCCTCCACTCCGTCCGCGCCTGGTCGAACGCCGCGTTCACGATCGTCCTGCCGTCGGGGCTGATCGCCACGGGGAGAAAGCCGCCCCGGGAGAGCCACGGTGCCGGCACCCGCGTCCGGGTACGGAGGTCCCACAGCTCGGTCGCCGGCCCCGTGTCGCTGACGCCACCTGACGGGATACCCGATATGACTGCCCTGTCGTCGACGGACAGGGCAGTCACGTCGAGGTAGGTCAGCGTCGTCGGCGGCAGGATCCGCCGCCGGCTGTCCACGTCCCACAGCTGGCCCTGCGGCAGCTCGCCGCCCTTGCTGACCACGAGCAGGCGTCCGCTGGGGCCGAACTCCAGTTTCTCCGCGTACTCAAGGAAGGACGTGTCGCCGAACTCGGCGCCGATCTGCTTTCCCGAGGCGAGGTCCCAGAGTCGCAACCCGTCACCGGCGGCCGTGGCGAGCCTGGTGCCGTCCGGGCTCAGGGATGCGGCGAAGGCCGGCTTGCCGGCCGTGGTGAAGGTGTGGAGTCGCTCGCGCGTGCCGACCTCCCAGACTTGAACCTCGTTCTCGTTCACGTCGGCACGCATCCGGCCGTCGGGGCTCAGGGCGTGGACCGTCGTGGCGGTGCCGTCCGGATCGGCGAACAGGTCCTGCTGTGGCTGGGCCAGCGAACTGTAGAGGCTCGACCGGGCCTCGGCGACGGGAGTGGTCTGCCACGCGGCCACGCTCAGCAGCATCGCCGCCCGCGGGTCGGTGGCCCGCAGCGCGTCCGCTCTGCCCGCTATCGCCTGGGCCTGCGCCCGGTCCAGTTGCTCGGCCACCGTGCGGCGCTGCTGTTCCGCGAGGCCACCCGCGGCGACCGCGAGGGCCAGCGACACGGCCAGGCTGAGGGTGACCAACCGGCGTCGTCTGCCCCGCCGGCGGACCAGCACGGTGCTGGCGGTGAGGAAGCTGCTCTCCGAGCCGGTGAGGTTCAGGTGGTGGCGGCCGGTGGCCGCCCACTGGAGCGCGGTCTCCAGCGCGCTTCCCTGGTAGAGGTCCCCGTCCTTGATCCCGCCCGTCTTCCAACGCCGGGCCGCGGCGTTGAGCCGCCAGTGAACCGGCAGGCCGCCGCGTTCGGCGTCGACCCATTCGTGCAGGCGGGGCCAGGCCCGCAACAGCGCGAGGTGGGCGATGGTCACGGTGTCGGTGTCCGGGTCGGTGACGATGAGACCGGCGGAGCCGTAGGCCGCGAGCACCTGCGCCACGAGGGCGGCCTTCTCCTCGGACCTGCCGTCGGCGAACTCGGCACGCGGAGCCCGCCTGAGCGTGTCCTGGCTGTCCTCGTCGACGCCGACCATCCGCAGGAAGATCTCCGGCATCAGCCGCTGCGCGGCGGGCGGCAGGCTGAGGTAGATGGTCTCGGCGTGCGTGCCGAGGGCGGGATCGGCGGCGTTCAGCTGCGCGGGCGGGCGTACCCGCTCGGCTGCCCGTACGCCGTCCCGGAGAAGAGCGCCGGTGTCGCCGGGGTTCCCGATCAGGCCCATCAGCAACTCCTGTGCCGACGGGCGCAGCTCCGGATCCTTCTCCAGTGCCCGTCCGACCAGGATGCGGAGCGAGCCGTCCAGGACGCTCAGGTCGGGGTGAAAGGTCAGGACACGGTGCAGGATCGCGGCGGTGGTCTCACCGGCGAAGGCGTGGTGGCCGGTCGCCGCGAAAAGGATCACCGCTCCCCAGGCGAACACGTCGGCGGACGCCTGCGCGTGCTGCCCTGACAGCACCTCGGGCGCCATGTACGGCGGCGTGCCGGCGGCGAGGCCATCGGTGGTCAGTGACGCCTCCTCCGTTCGCGCGATACCGAAGTCGATCACTCGTGGACCGTCCGGGCCGAGCAGCACGTTCTCCGGCTTCAGATCCCGGTGGATCACCCCTGCCTGGTGGATGGAGGCGAGGGCGGTGGCGATGGCGGTGGCCAGGCGGTGGAGCCCGTCACTGTGGTAGGGCCCGGCGGTCGTGACCGCCTGCTTCAGCGTCGGGCCATGGACGAACTCGCTGACGATGTAGGGCGGGGACGCCTCGGGGTGGGCCTCGATGACCCTCGCGGTGCAGAAGGAGGAGACCTTCTGGGTGGCGGCGACCTCCTTGGCGAAGCGTCCCCGCAGTTGCGGATCCGCCCTACCGTCGGCAAGCAGAACCTTGATCGCGACTCTGCCGCCCGTCTCGTCGTAGGCGTCGTAGACGACTCCCTGCCCGCCCTCACCCAGACGCCCAGCGAGCCAGTAGCCACCGATCCGCTGAGGGTCTCCGACACGCAGTGACACGCCCACTCCCGACGATCCAGATTCCGATACCCCTTATGTCGCTGTGAAGGCAGCAAAAGTTGCGGCATCCGGCAAGAAACTCAGCCGTGTCTCCCGGCGCGACGTGCGCATGATCATCCGCTGACCCGGCAGGGGGTCGTCAGGGCGGGTACGGGCCGTTCACCTCGACGGGAGCGCGCGAGACCGGCGGGGTCGGATCGCGAGGTCAGACGGCGGCGTGCAGCCAGCGGACCGGTGCGCCCTCCCCCGCGTAGCGGAACGACTCAAGCTCGGCATCCCACTGCTTGCCCAGCAGGCGATCGATCTCCTCCTCCAGCACCACGCGGCCCTGGCGTGCCATCAGCATGGCGGAGCGCAGCCGGTCCTCCGGGATCAGGATGTCGCCCGTGGCCCCGACAACGGCCGTGAAGGCACCGAGAGACGGGGTATAGGCGTGCCGGGACCCGTCGACACCCGGTGAGGCGTCCTCGGTGATCTCGAAGCGGATCCGCTGCCAGCCCATCAGGGATGAGGTGATGGCCGCCGCGGTCCCCACCCGGGCCTCCCACTCGGCCTGTGCGCGCACGTGACCGGGCGCGGCGGGCTGTGGCGTCCAGGTCAGGTCTACGGGTACGCCAAGAACGCCTGCGACCGCCCATTCAATATGAGGGCACAGCGCAGGCTGAGCTGAGTGGACGTAAAGCACGCCACGAGCAGACACCGGACCTCCCGTTTCGGTACGAGGTGCGCCTTCCCCAACGGCCTCGTCCCAGGATGATCACAAGTGACTGAAGGAGAGACTACCGTCGGTTGTGACGTCGCACCAGAGGGGGGTCATACCAAGATGTTGCGACGCGGACGCTTGGCCAGGGCATCCTCGGGAGCGAAGAGAACCCCCGCAAGCTGGTGAGCACCCCCGGAGGACCAGATGGATACCGATATAGAACGGGTGGAACCCATCCCTGGATCGCCCGCTCTGATCAGAAAAGGTCAGTTGCTGACCGACGCCTCGGGCATGGCCGCCACCGTCCGCTGGGCCGACGCCGTCACCGAGGCCCAAGGGATCTACCGGGTGCGGCTCTCATCGGGCGTGGACGTCTGCGACCTGGTGGCGTCGTTACGGGAGCGGGGGCTTCCCGCCTCCCCCAACCATGTGCTGACGGGCCAGCCGCTCTATTTCGGAGGTCCGGCCTCCCGCCCCTTTCCCACCCTCGCCCTCCCGATGCCCGAGCCCGCCGCGGACGGGCCCGCCACGACCGCCGTGACGGTGGCACTGGCCGACACGGGCCTGGCGTCGCACCCGTGGTGGCGGATGAGCCCGTGGTTTCTGGAACGGGGACAGGAGTCCGCGGAGGTGCCCGATTCGGACGGCGACGGCGAACTGGACCCCCAGGCGGGGCACGGCACGTTCATCACCGGGCTGGTCCTGCGGTCGGCCCCGGCGGCGAGGCCACGGCCGATCCGGATGCTGAACAGCCACGGCATCGGGGACGAGGCCGGACTGCTGCGCGTCCTGGGCCGGCTCAGGGCCGAACCACCCCGGGTGCTCAACCTGTCCTTCGGCGGGCACACCTTCGACGACGGCCCCTCCCCGCTGGTGGAGGCCGCCCTGGCGGAACTGGCCGGCACGGTCACGGTGGCCTGCGCGGGCAACACCGCCTCGGACCGCCCCTTCTGGCCCGCCGCCTCGCCCGGGGTGATCGCCGTCGGAGCACTGGACGCGGCGGAGCAGGCCAGGGCCCCGTTCTCGGCATACGGCCCGTGGGTCGACGCGTGTGCCCGTGGCGAGTGGCTGTCCAGCACCTTCCTCGAACACGGCGCGTTCCGCGGCTACGCGCGCTGGAGCGGGACCTCCTTCGCCGCCGCCCTGGTGAGCGGGGCGATCGCCGCGGCGTCGGCGGACCGGCCCTCGCGGGAGGCCGCGAAACACGTCCTCGATCCGGTGGGGGCCAGGCGGATCCCCGATTTGGGAGTCGTCGTGCCCACACCCGGCTAAAGTCTCACCCAAAGTATTCGCTCGAATACTCAGAGTGCCCTATGGGGCCCGGAGGTGCCGGTGAGCGACCAGCCCACGATCGAGGCCGTCCTGGCCGGCGACCAGGCGGCCTGGGACGCGCTGGTCACCCGCTTCACGGGCGCGCTGTGGTCGGCGGTGCGCGCCTACGACCTGAGCCCGGCGGACGCCGCCGACGCGGTGCAGGGCACGTGGCTACGGCTGCTCGAGAGCCTGCACACCATCCGTGACCCGGACCGGATCGGTCCCTGGCTGTTCACCACGGCCAAGCGCGAGGCGTCCCTGCTCCGCCGACGGCACCGGGGCGAGCGGCTGGTCGCCGACCCGGTGGACGCGGAACGCGCGTGCGTGGACACCGAGCCGGCCGACGCCGGGCACGTCCATGCCGATCCGGCGCTGGCCGTGCTGACCGCCGACGAGAGCCGTCGTCTGTGGCAGGCCGTCGACCAGATGCCCGAGCCGTGCCGCTCGCTGTTCCGGCTGATGGCCACGGCCCCCGACGCGGGCGTCCACCAGCTGGCCGGGCGTCTGGGCATGCCCAGCGGCAGTTACGGCCCCACCCGGGGTCGCTGCCTGAACCGACTACGCACCATGCTCACCACTCGGGAGGCGACACCGTGACGCGACATCCGACGACGATCGACGACGAGTCCCTGATAGCCGCGCTGCGCCTGGCCTCCGGGAGCGACCCGGTGCCGGCCCAGGTGACGACCGCCGCCCGCGCGGTCTTCGGTCTGCGGCTGCCCGGTGCCGACACGGCCCGCCCCGTGGTCACCCCAGCACCGCAGGGCGTCCGGTCCACCGAGGAGCCCCGGCTGCTGAGGTTCGTCGCCGCCGAGCTCACGGTGGAGCTGGAGGTCACCTCCCTGGACGGGCTGGTCGACCTGGCAGGCCAGATCTCCCCCTGTCCCGAGGCGGGCACGCTGGTCGAGATCCGCACGCTACACCTCACCGAGTCGCGCCCCCTGTCCCCGACGGGCCAGTTCGCCGTCACCGGCCTGCCGCCGGGCTGGTTCAGCGTGGTGTGTCACCGGCCGGAGAGCTTCCCGGTGGTCACCAGCTGGACCCGGATCCGCCCGTAGTTGACCTTCGACGAGGCGCTCGCCGCCGCCGAGCGCGCGGTCGACCTCTCGGGCAGCGACCCGGCCCGAGCCCTCGCTCTCGCCCGTACCGTGCTCGCCTCGCTCCCCGCGTCCTGCCGGGGAACGACCGGCCAGACGGGTGATCCGGACGGTGGCGGCGCGGTGTCGGAGCGGGTCTCGGGCTGCCGGCACTGCGAGGCGGAGGCGGTGGCGCACCGGGCGCTGGCGGTGGCGGCACGTGAGCTCGGCGACCTGCCGTTCGCCGAGGAGCGGTTGCACCGGGCGGTGGAGATCTCACTGCGGGCCGGGCTGCCGCACCGGGCCGCCCAGGCGCGCCTGTCGCTGGTCCACATCCGCACCGAGCTGGGCCACCCGGAGCAGGCACTGGCCATCGCCACGGACGCCGAACCCGGTCTGGCCCCGGCCGAGCTGGGCAAGCTCGGCGTGCATCGCGCGATGGCCCTGGCGAGGCTCGGCCGCTACCGCGAGGCCGTCGAGCACTGCGACCGGGCCATGACCGTCCTCGGCGACGACGTCAGGTTCGTGGCCGGGGCGATGCTGAACCGCGGGCTCGCCCGGGTGTTCCTCGGGGAGTTCGAGGCGGCGGAGGCCGACCTGGGCCGGTGCGCGGAGCTGGCGAGGGACGCGGGCCTGGAACATGTGCTCGCGCTCGCCGAGGGCAACCTGCCGTTCCTGGCCGCGCGGCGCGGCGACCTGCCCGCCGCCTTCACCGCCTACCGGCGCGCCCAGGACGTCCTGCTCGACTACCCGGAGCGGCTGGCGACGGTCCGCTGCGACCTGGCCGAGGCACTGGTCACCGCCCACCTGCCCGGCGAGGCTCGGGCGCTGCTGGACATGGCGGTTCCCGAGCTGGCGGCGGCGGGCGCCGGGGTGACCCTGGCCGAGGCCCGCCTCCTGCTCGCCAGGGTCGAGCTGCGCACCGGAGATCCGCGCCGTGCCCGGGAGAGCGCGGAGCTGGCCGCCCGCGAGCTGGCCGCGCAGGGGCGGACGGTCCTGACGCCGCTCGCCGAAGAGATCCTGCTGCGGGCCCGGCTCGCGCTGGACCCGTCCTCCGCCGAGTTACCGGCGACGGTGCCGGAGATGCTCTCGTGCGCCGAGGCGCTCGATGCCGCCGGGCACCGGGATGCCTCGGCGGCGCTCAGGCTCAGCGCCGCCGAGATCGCGCTCCGGCTGGGTGACCGGCCGTCCGCCGAGGGCCAGCTGGCCCTCCTCGCCCGCTCGGGTCGCGGAGTGGTCGCCCGCCAGGCGACGGCACTGCGGCGGTTCCTGGCCGGCGACCGGCGGGGGGCGTTCGCGGCGGTGCTGGCGGGCCTCGCGGAGGTGGGGGCCGGAACGAAGGCGTTCGAGGACCCGGTGATGCGCGCGCACGCCGCCAGGGAGGGTGAGCCGCTGGCCGAGTTCGGGCTGGCCCTCGCCATGCGGACCGGGCGAGGCCGCACGGTCCTGGCGTGGGCCGAGCGGTGGCGGGCGGTCACCGGGGGCGCGGGCCGGCCGCTCGCGCCCGGCCTGGCCGCGCTGCGAGCGGCGCTCGGGGAGTCGGTCCTGGTGGAGTTCGTCCGCCACGAGGCGGAACTGGCCGCCGTCGTGGTCACCGGGGAGCGTGTGACGCTGCGCCGCCTCGGCCCGTTCGCGACCGTCGCCGAGGCCACCGTCCGCCTCCGGTACGGGCTGCGCAGGACACACCTGCTCGATGGAAGGGCTCCGGAGTCCGGCGCGGAGGCCGCGGAGCTGGAACGGCTGCTCTTCCGCCCGCTGCGTGACCGGCTGGGCGACCGGCCGCTGGTGATCGTGCCGACGGGAACGCTGCACATCCTGCCCTGGCCGCTACTGCCGATGAACGCGGACCGGCCGGTGAGCGTGGCGGCCAGCGCCGCCGCCTGGCTGGCCGGCAGGCAGGTGCCGGTCGTGCGGGACGGGCGTGTCGTGACGGTGGCGGGGCCGGGGCTGCGGTGCTCGGAGGCCGAGGCCCGCATGGTCGGCGAGTGCCATCCGGGGACCGAGCGGGTGGCGGCTCGGCGGGCGGAGGTGATGACGGCGCTGGAGCGGGCGGACGTGGCGCATCTGGCCGCGCACGGAATGTTCTCCTCGCGCAGCCCGCTGCTGTCGAGCATCGATCTCGACGACGGCCCGCTGATGGCGTACGACCTGCTCCGGCTGCGCACCCCGCCGAGCCTGGTGGTGTTGTCGGCGTGTGACGCGGGGATGGCGCACGCCCCGGCCGACGGGGCGCCGCTGGGGCTGGCGGGCACGTTCCTGTCGCTGGGGACGCGGTGCGTGGTGGCCAGCCTGGTGCCGGTGCGCGACGAGGAGACGCTGGCTCTGATGACCGCCTTCCACGGGTCGCTGGCCGCCGGCGCCCCGCCCGCACGGGCACTGGCCACCGCGAGCGGGAAGACCGGGGTGGCGGGCTTCGTCTGCTTCGGGTGCGGGGATCAGCCGGTGGCGTCAGGCCCCGGGGAATCGGTCACTCGACCGGCCCACGATCCGGCGTAGCGCGGGTCTATCTGGTGCTCACCTCCAGGAGGGGAACGTGCTGCTCGGCGGGTGTCAGCGAACCGTGACAGCCGACGAAGGCCGCCTCCTGCGGCTCGGCGACCGAGGCGACGATGGCGCAGTCGGTGTACGGAACGGCGAGGACGTCGCCGATCCTGGGCAGCCATTCGGGGCGGACCCTGGGGCCGAACCAGCCGGATTCGACCGCCTCCTGGCGGGATGCCACCCATGCCTTTCCGGCGAGGATGTCGCGCCAGGTGTCGAGGACCGCCTCCGCGGCGCCGGGGACGGTGTAGACGTGACGGGCCCTGGCCTCCCCGCCGAGCAGTGCGACGCCCTCGCGCAGCACGCCGAGCGTGTCGACATCGACGCGCTCGGTGACGTTGACCATGCCGTGGTCGGCGGTGACGTACATCGCCGAACCGGGCGGGAGCGTCTCGGCCAGTCGCTCGGCCATCCGGTCGACCCGGGCGAGCTGGTCGAGCCAGGCCGGGGAGCCCCAGCCGGTCCGGTGGCCGATGGAGTCGAGGTCTCCGTAGTAGACCGAGACGTGGGCGCGGGGCTCGGTCAGCGCGTGGCGGACCCCGGCGATCCGGTCGTCGACCTCGTCGGCACCGACGAAGCGCACACCCCGGTAGACGGCCCTGTTGAAACCGGTGGTCTCGAACTTGGCCGGGCCGATGTAGCTGACCGGGATGTCGGCCGCCGCCGCACGCTCGTACACGGTCGGAGCGGGCTGCCAGTCGCCGGGTTCGACGAGGGGGCCCTGGGCGGTCCAGCGCAGGCAGTTGAGCATGTAGCCGGTGCCGGGCACAGCGAGCTGGTAGCCGAGCATGCCGTGCTCGCCCGGCGGCAGGCCGGTGCCGAGCGTGGCCAGGCTGGTCACGGTCGTGGCGGGGAAGCCCGCGGTGAGCACCCTGTCGAGCATGGCGGACATGAACGGCGCGGTCTCCGGGTGGGCGCGGAGCAGTTCGGCGCCCATGCCGTCGACGAGGAACAGCAGAACCCGCTCGGCCGGGGCGAGGCCCAGGGGGTTGTCGCCGTCCATCCCGATCGCGGCCAGCAGTGAGGAGGAGAGGTCCGCGAGAGTGGCCGTGCCGTACGCGGGGATCTGGGCCCTCACGAGGCGGCCGTGCGGGCCGTCGCCTCCGACAGCGCCTTGGCGAAGGCCAGCACGTGGGAGACGGCCTCCGGCCCGTCGGCCGCCTCGCTCACCCGCAGGGAGAGGTCGTCGGCCGTGATCGCACCGGTGTACCCGTGGTCGGCCTCGCAGTTCTCGTCACCGCAGGTGGCCGGCTCCAGGTCGACGTGGGAGATGGCACCCCAGCCGATCGTGAGCGTGACCTCCGTGGGCGGCACGCCCGGCACGTAGGAGGCGGGGTCGGGGACGACCCTGGTGACCGCGACCGACTGGATCCGGCTGAGACGCACGGCTTCGGTGGTCGTGGAGGCGTGTGACGCCGACACCCCCTCCACGGGCGGGTGCTCGTCGGTGTGGCAGACGAGTAGCCGGGTGGGTGAGAGCACCAGCACCGTGACGTGCCTGCGCACCTCCATGGCCGGGTCGAAGGTGGCCTCGTGGTGCACGACGTAGGCGCCCACCTGCTCCTTGCCGAGCGCGGACTCGACCGCGTCGGCGACCAGATCGGGATAGTAGCCACTGCGGTCGATGGCGTCGCGCAGGCCGGCGGACGAGAGTCGGGTTTCCCTCATGGGTCCATCCTGCCCTGTCCGGGGCAACGCTTTCACCGGGAGCGCGCGACCTTTGGCAGGTGGTGCAAATCGTGATCCGCCCCACCACGGCCCCTTCCCGGCCGCGTGGGCGCCGCCGGACGTCCTCACCGGCCCTCGACTTTTCCCTTCGATCGGTTTGGCGTGATCCTTTCGGGGCTACCGGGAGCAGTGGCGGTGGCACGCCTGCCGTCCCGAGCCGCGGCGACAGGCGGTTCACCGCATTCGGCGAATGTTTTGCAAATCCGAGCATGTTTTCACCGCATCGGAATTGGAGGCGGTGGATTCCCAGTGGAATCGGGGGATGAGGAAATATGACCGATGAACGTCCAGATCCTGCGGGACGCGGGCCGATGCGACGAATCGGTCTCGTGCTGACCGTCGCGGCGGCCGTCGCGGGCGCGCCGCCCGCCCTGGGGGCGAGGTTCCCCGGCGACCTGATCCTCACCACGGTCCACGACGGCCCGTTCGAGGCGGGTGGCACCGGCACGTTCTCCATAGACGTCACCGCCGACCCCGCCTCCGGCGGGATCGGGTACCCGACCGAGGTCACCTACTACTTCCCCGCGGGCCTGACCCCGGTACGGGCCTCCGGCTCGGGCTGGAGATGCCGGATCACGGCCGGCAGCGTCGGCTGCGAAACGCGTGACCTGGCCTCCCCCGGCTTCCAGCTTCCCCGGATCACGGTCGGCGTGACCGTGGCGAGGGACGCCACCGGCACGCTGACCGCCTCCGGCAGGGCGGTCGAGGCCGTGGCCGTCCCCACCGGGACCCGCCCTGCGACCGCCACCGTCGCCAGCACGGTCCAGATCGTCCCCGCGACGCCCGCGACCTGACCGAGGCCGGGGTGCGCCGTGCTCTCCCGCCGTGGGCCCTGCGGGAGAGCACGCTAGCCGAGGCGCCGAGGGCCGCCGTCGGGACGCGGTCCCCGGTGGCTGCGGAGCACGGCCCGGGCGCCCAGCACGGTCACCCCTGACTCCCCCACCAGCACCGGGTCGAGGGTGAGCCGCGCCACCTCGGGGAGGTCGTCCGCCAGCCGCCCGAGCCGGATCAGCAGGTCCTCCAGCGCCTCGACCGCGACCGGCGGGTAGCCGTACTCGCCGAGGAGCAGGGGGGCGGCGCGCGGCGACCTCACCAGTGCCGCCGCGTCCTCGCGGGTCAGCGGCGCCAGCCGGTACGCCTCGTCGCGCAGCAGCCGTGCGGTGATCTCACCGAGCCCGAAGGAGACGACCGCGCCGAAGGCGGGGTCCTCCATCACACCGGCCACGGTCGGCACCGCGGGCTGCGGAGCCATCCGCTGCACCGTGAGCACGGCCTCGGGTTCGAGTTGGCGCGTCAGGTCGGCGTAGGCGTCACGCACCCCGTCGGGTCCCGACAGTCCCAGGCGCACGGTCCCGGCGCGCTTGGCCGCCTCGGCTCCGGCGGCCTTCAGCACCACCGGCCAGCCGAGCCTGGTCGCGGCGTCGACCGCCTCCTGGGGCGAGGTCACCGTCTCCGACGGCCAGACCTCCACCCCGTAGCAGGCGAGCAGCTGCGAGGCGTCGATCTCGGCCGGGGCGTCGCCAAGAGCGGCGAGCACGAGGCTCCGTGCCGCACCGGTGTCGACGCTTTCGATCTCCTCGGGCACCCCCGCGGGCTGCTCCAGCCAGCGCGCGTGCCGCACCACATGGGCGAGCGCGCGGACCGCCTCCTCCGGCGCCGTGTACGAGGGGATGGAGCCCCGCTCGGGGGTGGCGCCGACCCGCAGTTCCCCGAGCATGCCGATCTTGCCCTCAAAGATGGCCAGCACCGGTTTGCCGCAGTCCCTGGAGGCTCGCAGCAGCTCGGCGCCGACCTCTTCGGCGTTGCCCGGGATGGGCGGCATGTAGATCGCGACCACCGCGTCCACGTCCGGGAGCACCGAGGCCAGGGCCGCGCCGAACTCGGCGGCGCCCGCCCGGGCGCCAAGGTTGACCGGCGGTCTGGGCGCCAGGCCGACCCGCACGCAGGCGTCGGCCGCCAGCAGCGCCATCGCGTCGGAGTTGCCGACCAGGCCGACCCTGGGCCCGGCGGGCAACGGCTGGTAGGCCAGTAGCTGCGCCACGTCGAACTGCTGGATCAGGTCGTCCACCCTGATCACTCCCGCCTGCTCGAACAGCGCGCTGAGCGCGGTGTCCGGCAGGCCGAGCACGGGCGCGGCGTGACCGGTGGGCACGCCCTGGGTGGTGCCGCCGCTCTTGACGACCACGATCGGCTTGCGGCGCGAGATACGCCGCGCGAGGCGGGCGAACTTGCGGGGGTTTCCCAGCGACTCCAGATAGAGCAGGATCACGTCGGTCTGCGGATCCTCCTCCCAGTACTGGAGCAGGTCGTTGCCCGACACGTCGGCGCGGTTACCCGCGGAGACGAACGAGGAGATGCCCATGCCCCGCTGGGCCACCCGCTGCAGCAGCGCGGTGCCCAGGGCTCCGGACTGGCTGAAGAAGCCGACCCTGCCGCGCTCGGGGAGGGTGGCGGCGAGCGTGGCGTTCAGGCGTACCGATGGGTCGGTGTTGGCGACGCCGAGGCAGTTGGGGCCGACGACCCGCAGGCCGTACGCGCGGGCGATGCGCACCATCTCGTCCTGCCTGGCCCGCCCCTCGGGGCCGGTCTCGCCGAATCCGGAGGAGACCACGATCAGCCCGCGCACCCCCTTCTCCGCACACTCCTTGACCACGTCGATCACCCCGTCGGCGGGTACGGCGAGAACGGCGAGGTCCACCTCCCCGTCGATGTCCGTCACACTCGGGTAGGCCCGCACCCCCGCCACGGCCCGCGCCTCGCGGTGCACGGGGTAGACCGGACCGGTGAAGTCGGCGCCGAGCAGGTTGCGCAGCACGGTCTGACCGACGCCGCCCGGCTCGCGGCCCGCTCCGACGACCGCCACCGAGCCCGGCGAGAGCAGGCGCTCGATCGAGCGGGACTCGGCGCGGTGCTCGCGGGAGGCGGTCACCTCCTGAGCGGTCTCGGTCGGGGTGAGATCGAGGGTCATCCGGACCACGCCGTCGGCGAAACTGCTCTGCGCGGTGTAGCCGACCTGCTTGAGGACCGCCATCATCTTCTGGTTGGCGGGCAGCACATCGGCGACGAAGCGGGCGATCCCCCGCTCCCTGGCGGTGGCGGCCAGGTGTTCGAGGAGCACCGAGGCGACCCCCCGGCCCTGGTGGGCGTCCTCGACCAGGAAGGCGACCTCCGCCTCGCCGGGTTCGATCCGGTCATAGCGGATGACCCCCACCATCTCAGTGCCGATCGTGGCGATCAACGCCACGCGGTCCACGTAGTCGACGTTGGTGAACCAGGTGATCTCCCGATCCGACAGCCGCGGCCGGGGGCCGAAGAAGCGGAAGTAGATCGACTCGGCGGACAGCCGGCTGTAGAAGGAACGCAACCGGTCGGCGTCGGCGGGCCGAATCGGGCGCACGTGGGCGGTTCCGCCGTCCGACAGGACGACGTCCGCCTCCCAGTGAGCAGGGTACTGAGCAACCTCCACAGCCCCGAGAGTAGACGCGAATCTCACAAGACGGACCAGCGGCACGAATTCACGCAACGCTTGTGCATCGACTATGGTCCGGTGTCTGGTCAAGACCCCATACCCTGGCCGGAAGCTGTTAAGTTTTTCGCGGCTAGAGGTACGGCTTGAAGCACGGCCAGAGGCACGTCGGCATCGAAGGCAGCAAGGTGGTGACATCATGACGCGGGTGGTCGTGGTGGGCGATCTCATGACCGACGCGGTCGCGAGAGCTCGCTACCCGTTGGCGAGGGCCAGCGACACACCGGCGGTCGTCACCATGCACGGCGGTGGTTCAGGGGCCAACATCGCCTCCTGGCTCGCCGTCGAGGGCACGGAGGTCGCCTTCATCGGGCGGCGCGGCGCCGACATCACCGGCCGTAACCGCGACATGGAGCTGATGGGCTACGGCGTCGACGCCCGCCTCGTCATGGATCCCGAGCGACCGACCGGCACCTGCGTGGTGCTCGTCACCCACAAGGGCGAGCGCACCATGCTGTCCGACCCCGGCGCGAACGCGGCCCTGTCCCCCGAGGATCTGCCCCGCGACCTGTTCTCCCAGGGCGGGCACCTGCACCTGTCCGGCTACACGCTGATCAACGAGGGTTCCCGCGACGCCGGTATGGCGGCGCTGGAGATGGCTCGTCGCTCCGGGATGTCCGTCTCGGTCGACTGCTCCTCCTCCGCTCCCCTGGAGCGCACCGGCGCCGAGCCCTTCCTGGAGTGGACGCAGAGCGCCAAGCTGCTGTTCGCCAACACCGACCAGGCGAAGGTCCTCACCGGCCGCGACGATCCCGCCGCCGCCGCCAAGGTCCTCACCGCCTGGTTCCCGCAGGTGGTCGTCAAGCTCCGCGACGAGGGCGCGCTCTGGTACGGCAACAACCGCCCCGACCCGATCAAGGTCCCCGCCGGGACCGTGGAACGCGTGGTCGACGGCACCGGCGCCGGTGACGCCTTCACCGCGGGCTTCCTGCCGGCCTGGCTCGGTGGCAAGCCCCCGGCCGAGGCCCTGGCCTCCGGCTGCCACCTGGCCTCCCGGGCCATCTCGCACCTGGGCGCCCGCCCCCGCCTCTAGCGGCGGGCGCCCGGCCGGGCAGACCCGATTCGGCGATCTTCTCCCCCATGACTCCGGCCGCCAAGTAGCTCTGCGACAGACCACGGTCGCGATTCGTGATCGTCACGAGTCGGTCATACCAGCCGATGGCGGGGCTCCGTAGTTCGACGGTGTTGCCGATCTCGGGGGCCGGTTGGACGAGGGAGCACGCTGGTACGCCGGGAGTGGGAACCGGAAGAGCCGATCGCGGCGTGGACGCCGCTGGAAGATGACTGAGAGCCGGGGTCGGACAGGGCCGGCACGACCCGGCTCGGCTCCAGCCTGTCCGGCTCCAGCGGTCGGCAGGCTCTGACCGGCTCTTTCCTGGCACCGGTCGCAGGAGAGACACAGTGCGGGGACGGAGAGTGTCCCGCTTTTGGCTGAGCCGAGATCCTCCGCACGAGTGACGAGGCGGAGCCGGGTTTCCAGCGACTATGGGACGACGTTGCGAACCATTCTTCGCCGGGGGGCAGTGTGCGGGACAGTGAAGC
>NZ_JBSFWD010000098.1:0-17367 GCF_053592655.1 Streptosporangium sp. NPDC002607 | reverse complement strand
GGAGGGAGCCGCAGCGTGCTGCGGTGACCGACGACAACGCGGCGAGGCGCCGCCTGACCGACCGCAGTAGGCAAAAGATCCGCAGGACAGGGCCTGGCCCCGCCCGGCGGCGCGGGGGCGTCAGTCGTTCCTGAAGGGGTCGTGCTCCGCCAGCAGCTTGTCCAGCCTGGCCTGGTCGACGCGGCTGACGACCGCGGCCTCCTCGGTGCGGTCCCGGACGCACTTGGCGAGAGTGAACGTCGATGTCACCACGTAGAGCAGCCCGATGCCCATGAAGGACCGGACCCAGGTGGTCACGGGCAGGTAGGCGATACCGATCACCATCGCCGCCACCGACAGTCCGAACGAGATGACGGCCTGCAGGTAGAAGGCGGGGGTCGTGGTGTTCTTCACCGGTCGTGTCATGCCTTCCATCGTCGAGACCATTCGCCTTTCGAGGCATGAGTTCGACTACTTAGTTACCGGTGAGTACGGCAGTGCGGCGACCGGCCTGAGGTGCTGAAAGCCCGCTTCGCCAAGGGGGGTCCGTGAACCGCCACGGCGACATGGGATGATTGCCGGACCATGCCCGCGACCTGGCCTTTCCGTATCGCCCGCGCCGCCGCTTTCGCCGCGGTCTGCCTGGGCCTGAGCGTGATGGCGCATGTCCTCGCGGGAGGCTCGGTCTCCGCGCCGAGCGCGGCCGCCGCCCTGGCCCTCGCCTTCGGCGCGGCCCTCGCCGCCTCGGGGCGCGAGCGCACGCTGGCGGTGATCCTGCCGCTGCTGGCGGGTGTGCAGGCCGGGGTGCACGTGCTGTTCTCCCTCTCCCACGCCGCGTCCCCGGCCGAGATGATCGGGCATGTCCACTCGGGGTTGCTGCCCGGTCTGGGCATGCTGGTGGCGCACGGGTGGGCCGCCGGGCTGACCGCGCTCTGGCTGGCGCGCGGCGAGGCGGCGCTGTGGGCGCTGCTGCGACGGCTCGGTGCGCGGCTAGGCCGCGTGCTCATCGTGCCCGTGACCCCGGCGTACGTGTCCTTCCTCGCCCCGCCCGCGATCGAACCGGGCGTTCTCCGCTCCGCCGTGCTGCGCCACGTTCTCAGCCGGCGTGGCCCTCCCCGGACCGTCACCGCCGCCTCCGGCTGACCGCGCGGGTCACCCGGGGGCATCACTCGTTCCCGAGCCCGCACGCGCGGGCCTGCGCCGATGCGGCCTTCCTACCGCCCGGCGGACCGAACCAGCGTGACAGTTCCAGGCTGCCTGCCCGGCATGGCCATCGAGCGGCGATCGGCCGCGGCCTGTCGGACGGCCGGCCAGAAGAGAGGCATCATCATGTCCGTTCGTCGTATCACCCCTGCCGGAATCCTGGTCGCGGTCGCGGTGGCCCTGGCCGGGTGCGGCTCCCAGAGCACCGTCGCCCCGGCAGCGGCCCCCGCCGCGGCCCCCGCCACCTCCGCCGCTCCCGCGTTGACGATCACCGACCCGTGGGTGAAGACCGCCAAGAAGGGGATGAGCGCCGCCTTCGGCACCCTGGTCAACAACACCGACACCGAGGTGACGGTCCTCTCCGCCGCCTCGCCGGTCTCGCCGAAGGTCGAGCTGCACGAGGTCGTCGACTCCAAGGGAAAGATGATCATGCGCCCCAAGGAGGGCGGGATCGTGATCCCGCCGAGGGGCACCCACCGGCTCCAGCCCGGCGGTGACCACATCATGCTGATGGGCGTCACCGAGGCCGTAAAGCCCGGCGCGGAGATCCCCTTCACCCTCAATCTCAAGGACGGCAAGACCCTGGAGTTCACCGCGGTCGGCAAGGACTTCGCCGGAGGCCAGGAGAACTACCAGCCCGGCACGGACCCGGAGGGCCACGAGGGCATGGGCGCGGGCGAGAGCCACGGCTGAGCGGGAAGCGGAGTAGAACTCATGCCAGATCCCCGAATCAGCCGTAGGGGACTGCTCGCGGGAGGCGCCGTCACCGCGGCCGGTGCCCTCGCCGCGTGCGCTCCCGACCAGGCTGTCCCCCCGGCCGCTCCCCGGCCCGCTCCGGCCGTCCCCGTCTCCGGCGGTTCCGCGGTGGAACCCTTCGACGGGGTCCACCAGGCGGGCATCGCGACCCCGCCACAGGCGTACGGGGTGTTCGTCGGCCTGGACCTGCTGCCGGGCACCGACCGCGAGACGCTGGGGCGGATGATGCGGCTGCTCACCGACGACGCCAGGCGGCTGACCCAGGGCAGGCCCGCCCTGGCCGACACCGAGCCCGAGCTGGCCCTGCTGCCCGCCAGGCTGACCGTGACCTTCGGATTCGGCCCCGGTCTCTTCGCGGCGGCCGGACTGGCCGACCACAGGCCCAAGACCGTGGCACCGCTGCCCGCCTTCACCATCGACAGGCTCAAAAAGGAGTGGAGCGGCGGGGACCTGCTGCTGCAGATCTGCGCCGACGACGCCCTCGCCCTCGCACACGCCCTGCGCATGGTCGTCAAGGACGCCCGCTCCTTCGCCAAGGTGCGCTGGACCCAGCGGGGCTTCCGGCGTGCCGCCGGCACCCACGCCGCCGAGGCGACCCAGCGCAACGTGATGGGCCAGCTCGACGGGACCGTCAACCCCAAGCCCGGCACCCCCGAGTTCGACCGGGCCGTGTGGGTGCGCGAGGGGCCGTCGTGGCTGCGCGGCGGCACCACGCTGGTGCTGCGGCGCATCCGGGCGGAGATGGAGACCTGGGACGCCGTCGACCGGGTCGCCAAGGAGTTCACCGTGGGCCGCCGCCTGGACAACGGCGCCCCGCTCACCGGGCGCGACGAGCATGACGAGGCCGACTTCACCAAGCTCAACGCGATCGGCTTCCCGGTCATCTCCGAGCAGGCCCACATCCGCCGGGCCCACGTCGCCGACGCGGGAATGCGGATCCTGCGCCGGGTCTACAACTACGACGAGGGGCTCACCCCCGACGGGCACGCCGACTCCGGGCTGCTGTTCGCCTCCTACCAGGCCGACATCGCCCGGCAGTTCATCCCCATCCAGCGCCGGCTGGACGAGGCCGACCTGCTCAACGAGTGGACGACCCCGATCGGCTCGGCGGTCTTCGCCATCCCGCCAGGCTGCTCCCCGAACGGCTGGATCGGAGACACCCTCCTCACCTGACGGAATCCGTGCGGTAAAGAACGGTCTCAAAGGCCATTCCCTCCCCGGGATGCGGGACGGACAGGAGCAGCATGGGCTCCTGACATCCGCACACCGGAGGGATCGAGATGAGACTCGCGGGCGCTCGTGTGCTGATCACCGGTGCGTCGTCCGGCATAGGGGCCGCGACCGCGCGGGCGATGGCCGCCGCGGGGGCCCGCCTCGTCCTGTCGGGGCGCGATCGGGACAGGCTTGCGGCCGTCGCCTCGGAGACCGGCGGCCAGGCACTCGCCGGCGACCTCACGACGGACCTCGCGGGTCTCGCCGAGCGCGCGGGGCTGGTCGACGTGCTGGTCGGCAACGCCGGGTGCGGGTGGGCGGGGCCGTTCCCGGCGATGCCGGACGGTACCGTCGAGCGCCTGGTCGCGGGGAACCTGACCGCTCCCATCCTGCTGACCCGGTCGCTGCTGCCCGCCATGATCGAGCGCGGCCGGGGACACCTCGTCTTCGTGGCCTCGATCGCCGGAGCGATCGGGGTGCGGGACGAGGCGGTGTACGCCGCCACCAAGGCGGGCCTCCTCGGCTTCGCCGAGAGCCTGCGGTACGAGTCGCGCGGGATCGGCGTGTCCGTCGTGCTGCCCGGCGTGGTGGAGACCCCGTTCTTCGAGCGGCGCGGCGCCCCCTACACACGGCGATGGCCCGTGCCGATCCCCGCGGAACGGGTCGCCCAGGCGATCGTGTCCGCCGTCGAGTGCGGCAGGCCCGAGTCGTACGTGCCGGGCTGGCTGCGGCTGCCGGCCAGGCTGAAGGGCGTGGCACCCGGCCCCTTCCGCACCCTCGCCGGGATATTCGGCGGACAGCCGGAGCTCAGCCGCCGCCCAGAGCCCGGATCGACTCCTTGAGGGAGGCGAGTGTGGCGAAGACGGCGGTCGGCTCGTATCCACAGTGGGCCATGCAGTTGGCGCACCGGTCATCGCGCCCCCGGCCGTAGGCGTCCCAGTCGGTCTCGGTGACCAGTTCCCGATAGGTGGCCGCGTAGCCGTCGGACATGAGGTAGCAGGGGCGCTGCCAGCCGAAGAGCGAGTACGAGGGGATGGCCCACGCCGTGCACGGGAAGTCGATCTTCCCTTCGAGGAAGTCGAGGAAGAGCGGGGTGTGGTTGAACCGCCACCGCCGCCGGTTCCCGCCGGAGAACGCCTTACGGAACAGTTCCCGGGTCTCCCGCACGCCGAGAAAGTGCTCCTGGTCGGGCGCCTTCTCGTACGCGTACCCGGGAGAGATCATCATCGCGTCGACGCGAAGATCGTCGTTGAGATAGTCGAGCACGTCGACGACCGTCTGCGGGCTGTCGGTGTTGAAGAACGTCGTGTTCGTGGTGACCCGGAAACCACGGCGCCGGCACTCCCGGACCGCGGCGACGGCCTCGTCGAACACGCCCTCCTTGCACACCGACTCGTCGTGGCGCTCGCGCATGCCGTCCAGGTGGATCGCCCACGCGAAGTACCGCGAGGGCTTGAACTGGTCGATCTTCTTGGGGATCAGCAGCGCGTTGGTGCACAGGAACACGTACTTCCTCCTGGCGACCAGCTCCCGGACCAGCTCCCCTATCTGCGGGTGCATGAGCGGTTCCCCGCCCGCGATCGAGACCATGGGCGCGCCGCACTCCTCGATGGCGGCCAGGGCCTGCTCGACCGGCATGCGCTGTTTCAGCACGTCGGCGGGGTGCTGGATCTTTCCGCAGCCCGCACAGTGCAGGTTGCAGGCGAACAGGGGCTCAAGTTCCACCAGAAGGGGGAACTTCGTCCGCCCGCGCAGCTTCTGGCGGAGGATGTAGCCGCCGATGCGAAGACTCTGGCGGATCGGTGTCGGCATCTGGGTTGCATCTCCTTGGGTAATGGAACGGGACGGACTCCTCGGGGAGAGAGGGTGAGATCGCGGCGGCCCAGCGGGCCAGGACCGGGCCGAGCCGGCGCAGCACGCGGTACGCCACGGCACCGCCGCGTATCGTGGCCGGGCGCAACAGTGCGGCACCGGCGATGTCGGCGACGACGCGCAGCGCGGCGAACGGCAGGCCGGGCACCGCGCCCGCCAGCGGCCCGGTCTCCATGTCGACGGCCGCCGCCCCCTCGGCGGCGAGCCTGCGACGTTCGGCCCCCGTCACGATGTGATCGGAGGTGACCAGCGGTCCGGTACGCGCGGACAGGCCGGCCCGAGCCAGCTCCTCGGCCAGCGGCCATGCCGAGGGGCAGGGCACCATCCGGCCCTCGAAGCGGATCTCGCTCGCCACCAGCACGTCTCCCGGGCGCAGGCCCTCGTCGAGCGCCCCGCAGAAACCGGTCACCGCCAGCGCGCCCGCCGGCGGGAGCCGCGCCGCCGCGCTCGCGGCGCGGCGCGGGCCCATCCCGGTCCGGATCACCCGCACCTCCTCGGTCGGCAGGCCGCTCCGTACGGCCCGTGCCTCGACGGCCAGGGCGGTGCAGATCAGCAGGCCGGTCACCCGGCGTCCACGGTGACCGCCTCGTTCCTCAGCGCGGGCCTGGGGTGCGAGGGCACCTCTCGGGAGCGCACGTAACGGCCCAGCGCGCTGATCGGGAAGACGAGGCGGTAGAGGTGGTAGTTGATGTAGAAGGCGCCGGGGAAGCCGGTCCCGGTGAAGTACGGCTCGTCCCAGCCGCCGTCCGGGCGCTGGTGGCCGACCAGCCACTCCACGCCGCGCTCCACCGCCGGTGACCGCTCCCCGGCGGCGAGCAGCGCCATCAGGGCCCACGCCGTCTGCGAGGGAGTGGAGTGGCCGCGCCCGATCCAGCGGGGATCGGTGTAGGAGCGCAGATCCTCCCCCCAGCCGCCGTCGTCGTTCTGGTGCCTCTCCAGCCAGGCGACAGCACGCCTTATGCACGGCTTGCCGGGCCGTACGCCGGCCGCGATGAGCGCGGGGAGCACGGCGCCGGTGCCGTAGACGTGGTTGGCCCCCCAGCGGCCGAACCACGATCCGTCCGCCTCCTGCGCCTTCAGCAGCCAGACGACGGCACGTCGCACGACGGGGGAGTCCGGCCGCTCCTGCGCCAGCGCCTCGACGACGTGGGCGGTGACGTCGGCGGACGGCGGGTCGATGACCGCGCCGAAGTCGCAGAACGGCAGCTTCTTACACATCTCGCGGGTGTTGTCGGCGTCGAAGGCCCCGAAACCGCCGTCGCGGGACGCCATGCCGATGATCCAGCGCACCCCGCGGTCGATGGCCGGCCTGGCGTCCGGATGACGCACCCGGCGCAGGGCGAGAATCGCCTCCGCCGTGTCGTCGATGTCCGGGTAGCCGTCGTTGTCGAACTCGAAGGCCCAGCCGCCGGGTGCCAGCGAAGGGCGCCGTACGGACCAGTCGCCCCGGCTCCGGATCTCCTCGGTGAGCACCCAGCCGGAGGCGGCGACGAGGGCGGGATGGTCGGCGGGCAGGCCCGCGTCGAGAAGGCCGTTGATCGCGAGCACCGTGTCCCACACGGGGGACTGGCAGGCCTCCAGCCTGCGCCCCTTCTCGTCCCGGATGGTGAACCTGTCGAATCCCTCGATGCCCTTCCTCATCACCGGATGGTCGAGAGGGTAGCCGTGCAGGCTCAGCGCGATCAGCGAGTACACCCACGGCGGCTGGATACCGCCCCAGGACCCGTCCGCCTCCTGCCTGGCCACGACCCACTCGGCGGCCCGCCTCAGCGCGGCCCGCCGCAGGCCGGGGACGGGACGTCGCTGGTAGCGGTGCAGGACGCGGTCGAGCACGGTGAACGGCCCGTGGGGGTGCGGCGGTGCGGGGCGTCCGGTACGCAGTTCGGCCAGGTCGAACGGGAGCGGCCGGACCGGGCGGTGCGCGCTCACGATGGTGAGCGGGACGATCGTCTGCCTGGCCCAGCAGGCCCAGTCGTAGACGTTGAGCGGGAACCAGCGCGGCAGGAACATCATCTCGGGGGGCAGCACCGGGAGGTCCTCCCATCGCCACTGCCCGAACAGCGCCAGCCAGATCCGGGTGAACACCCGGCTGGCCTCGATCCCACCGGATTCCCGCACGAACCGGGCCGCGGCTCGCATGTGCGGGGCGTCGGTCCGGTCACCGGCGAGCCGTAGCGCGGCGTACGCCTCGATCGTGGTGGACAGGTCGCCGGGGCCGTCGTGGAAGTTGGCCCAGGTCCCGTCGTCACGCTGCTCGGAGCGGATCCAACGGGCCGCCTGGGCGGTGTCCTGCTCGGTGCGGATGCCGAGGAACTCCCTGAGCAGCAGGTCTTCGGCGTCCATGGTCACGTTCGTCTGCAACTCGCCCTTCCACCACCCCTCGGGCGCCTGGAGGCCGAGCAGGTGGTCGCATGCCGCGTCGAGGGTGAGTTCGGCGGAAGTGGAAGCGGCGACGGTGGTCATGTCAGTGGCCCCTGGATGTGAGGAAGCGGACGATGTCCAGGAATTCGGTGCGGACGTCCGGGGGCATGTCCGCGCCGGCGAGATGGTGTTCGGCGGCGTCGAGCCGGTGCTTGGCCTCGCTCTCGGCCCATGCCCGGCCACCGGCCTCCTCGACGAGCCGGGCGGCGTCGTGCAGGTCGGATTCGGACAGCGGCAGGGGATCGGCCAGCAGGCGGGCGAGCCGCTCACCGGCCGGCGTGTCGCTGGTGAGCGCGGCGACGATCGGCAGCGACTTCTTGCGGGCACGCAGGTCGGAAAGGACTGGTTTGCCGGTCGTCTCGGGGCTGCCCCAGATGCCCAGCAGGTCGTCGACGAGCTGGAAGGCCAGGCCGGCCTCGGTTCCGAAGGCCGTCAGGGCGACGACCAGCGGAGCGGGGCCGTTCACCACGGTCGCACCGATCGAGCAGGCACAGGCCAGCAGGGAGCCGGTCTTCTGCGTGGACATCCGCCGGCACTCCGCCAGGCTCACGTCCGTGAGCTGTTCGAACTCCAGGTCGAGCGCCTGACCGGCGATCAGCTTCCGGGTGGCGACGGCCAGGTGCCGGGCGGCCCGCAGGCCGGGGAGACCGCCCTCCTCAAGCAGCAACTCCCCCGCGAGCGAGAGCAGGGCGTCGCCGGTGAGGATGGCCGCGGAGCAGCCGAAGACGGTCCACGCGGCCGGTCGGTGCCGCCGCATCCGGTCGCCGTCCATGATGTCGTCGTGCAGCAGTGAGAACGCGTGCACGAGTTCCACCGCGGCGGCGACCTGCAGGCCCTGCTCCTGGCTTCCCCCCGCCGCTCTCGTCGACAGGATGGCCAGTGCCGGGCGTAGCGCCTTGCCGCCGGAGGCGGCGGGCAGGCCCGCCGGGTCGGCCCAGCCGAGGTGGTAGGCGGCGACGCGCGAGGTCAGTGGGTCGAGCCTGGCCACGGCGTCCCGGAGCACGGGCTCCACGAGCCCGCGGGCGGCCACGACCGAGGGCGGGATGACCGCCGTCACCGGGGACGTTCCCTCTTCAGATGACGCCTGACCAGGCAGGTCGCGTTGAGTCCGCTACGCACGGCAGCCTCCATCGTGTCGGGCCAGCCCGTGTCGGTCCACGCGCCGGCGAGAAACAGTCCGGGCCACCGGGTGGCGGCCTCGGGGCGGAGCGCGCCACTGCCGGGGCACTGGCGGAAGGTGGCGCGACGTTCCCTCGTGACGAAGAAATCGATGATCCGTGCCTGCCGCGCTCCCGGAAAGATCTGCTCAAGCGCGGGTACGAACGTGGCTCGCACCCGCGCGGTGGGTACGTCGATCCACTGGTCCGCCGCGGAGACCGAGACCGCGAGGTACTGGCCTTCGCGCAGTCCCGCGGCGCCGGTCTTGTCGAACACCCACTGCACGGGCGAGTCCACGACCGCCGCGAACGGCACCCGGGTGACCCGCCGGTCGTAGACGACGTGCACGTTGACGATCGGGCTCGCGTCCAGGCCGCGCCAGCGCTCCCTGCCGGGAGCGGCCTGTTCGGGGACCAGGGCCGCGGCCTGCTCGTGCGCCGTGGCGACGATGACGGCGGGCGCCTCGACCCGGCTGCCGTCCACGATCACGGAGCCTCGCTCGATGGCGGTGACCTTCGCCGACAGGCGTACGGCACCGCCGCGCCGTTCGATGGCGGCCCGTGCCGCGTCGCCGTGCAGCTCGCCGAGGGGCACGGCGGGAACGCCGATGTCGGCGGCTCCCGCCCGGCCGAGCAGCGCGGTCTTGAAGACCATCGCCGCGGGCCCCAGGGCCGCGCCCTCGACCCCGACGTTCAGGGCCGCCATCGCGAACAGCTCCCAGAGGGCGTGTCGCGCGCGCTCGCGCTGCCCGTGGGCGGTCAGCCAGCTCCCGAGGTCGGTCAGGTCCAGCGCGGGGTCGGCCGGGTCGAGCCGGCGAAGGGCGAGTGAGACCCGCATCGCGCGCAGCCGGTCGGCGGGCTTGAGCAGCCGGTATCCGGCCAGCGCCGGCAGCAGGTGGAACGGTCCCGGCAGCATCCCGCGTCTCAGCCGCCCGTACCGCCCCGCGGGGGTGAGCACCCGTACGTCGAACCGGTCCTGCAGGTGTACGCGCCCGGCGACGCCGAGCCGGTCGAGCAGGCCGCGGTAGGCCGTGCAGCAGCGGAGGAACACGTGCTGGCCGTTGTCGACGCTCAGCCCGTTCCTGACGAAGGAGTGGGTGGCGCCGCCCAGCCTCGGCCGGGCCTCGTACAGGATCACGCGGTGACCGGCCTCCCCGAGCGCGACGGCGGCGGCGATGCCCGCCAGCCCGCCGCCGACGATCGCGACCGGAGCGCCGTTCATCGGGCGGCCCCCGCCAGGGCGCGCGCCGCCACCATCGCCTTCTGCCACGGAGGCAGTGACAGCCGCGAGGCCAGTGCCTCGGCGGGATCCGCGGCGATGCGGCCGAGCAGGCACCGGTAGATGCCGGCCATCGCCGCGGTGCACGCCGCGCTGCGCACGTCGAGTGCGGTCAGCAGGCGCATGCCGTCGTCGAACCAGTCGCGCGCCCGGTCGGCCTCGAACCGCATCAGCGCGGCGAGCCGGTCGGGAGGGTCGGTGAACCTGCCGGAGGAGTCGATGTTCAGGGTGCATCCGAATCGCCGGAGGTCCTCGGCGGGGAGGTAGGTCCGCCCGGCCAGCCGGTCCTCGCGCACGTCCCGCAGGATGTTCGTGATCTGCAGGGCCACTCCCAGCGCGTCCGCCAGGTGCGCCACCCTCGCCGCGTCCCTGCCGTCGCTCTTGCCGTCTCCGGTGCCCGCGGTGCCGAAGACTCCGAGGGAGAGCCGCCCGATCGACCCGGCGACGCATCGGCAGTAGGAGAGCAGCTCGTCGAAGTGCTCGTAGGTCTCCCCGCGTACGTCCGCGGCGCAACCGTCGATCAGCTCCTCGAACGCCGACAGCGGCAGTGGGTAGCGGAGGGCGGTGTCGTGCAGCGCGACCAGCACCGGGTCCTCGGGGGCGGGCCGTGCCGTGCCGAGTGCGGCGCGCGCGGCGGCCAGCTCGGTCAGGCGCTGCCCGTCGGGGCCGTCTCCGTCGGCGATGTCGTCGATCCGGCGGGCGAACGCGTAGACCGCGCTGAGCGCGCGGCGCTTGGGAGTCGGCAGCAGCCGGAGACCGTAGGAGAAGTTCCGCGCCTGACCGCGGACGATCTGTTCGCAGTGCCGGTAGGCGTCAGCGGTGTCCACGGTCGTACCCCCTGCTCGTGAGGATCCGCAGCCAGGCCGTCAGGAACCGCACGCCGCGCGGGCGTACGGCGCGGCCGAGAACGTCGTAGCCGGCCTGGGCCAGTGCCGCACTGGTGGCCCGGCCGCCCGCGATGTAGCCCGCGATGGCGAGGCGGGCGAACCCCGTCGCCGATCGGGCGAGCCGGTCCCCCTCGTCGAGCAGCCGATCGGCCCGCCGCGTCTGGAGTGCGACGACATCGCGCAACCGCGCCGAGGCGGTGGCCGCGGCGAGATCGTCCTCGTCGCAGCCGAACCGGCGCAGATCCTCTCCTGGCAGGTAGACGCGGCCTCGGGCGTGGTCCTCCCCGACGTCCTGGCAGTGCTCGATGATCTGCAGCGCCGTGCACACGCGGTCGGACAGGGCCAGGCGGGAGGGGGTGGCCATGTCGAACACGTGCAGCACGATGTGCCCGACGGGGTTCGCGGACAGCTCGCAGTAGGAGAGCAGGTCGTCGAAGGTGTCGTACCGGCTGACCGTCTGGTCGCGCCGGTTGGCCTCGATCAGCCGGTGAAAGGGCTCGGCCGGGACGGAGCAGGTCTCGACGGTACCCGCGAGCGCGCGGATGACCGGCAGGCGGGGAGCCCGACCGGCGTACAGGCGGGCGAGGTCGTCGTCGACGGTGTCGAGCAGCCGGAGCGGATCCTCGCTCTGCGCCTCGTCCCCGATGTCGTCGACGGTCCGTGCGAAGCCGTACACCGCGAGGAGGTGGCGGCGATGGGTACGCGGCAGTAAACATGAGGCGACCGGGAAGTTCTCCCCGCGCGCTTTGAGCATGACGCTCCGCGTATCGGCTCCCCTCCAATTCATAAATTGAGGTTGTCCCCGACGGGCTGTTATAAACGCGGATGAACGATCTGCTGGTTTTTATCGGTGAGAGCTGGGAAAATATTTAGTATCGCGTTATATCTCTGCCTTTGGAAAAATGGTTGTTATTTTGCCGGGAGGTGAGCCGGATCGGGTTGGGGTAAAAGCCGTCACAAAAAGCGGTACGGCTTTTGCGGCAGGTTTTTTCGAGGAGCGGTGATCTCACGAACGTCATGAAGGGTCGTGCGGCCGCCGGAGACGCCGTGGTCCCGGAGCGGTCCGATCCGCAGACCCGCGGCGCGGCAGCGGTTCACCAGTTCGGGCAGGGCGCCGAGCCCCGACCGCCAGGAGCCGGGGGCCGAGGTGTGGTCGGAGTCGTGCAGCAGGAGCGTCGCCCCGCCCCGCAGGCCGGATGCCAGCGTGGCCAGCACCGAGGCCGGGCTCGCCGAGCGTGTCCAGTCCCTGCCCCACGCGGTCCACAGGACGGGACGCAGTCCCCGCAGACGGGCGGCGAGCAGTGTCTCGGCGCTGAGGACGCCGTAGGGCGGCCGGTACCACGTGGGATCGACACCGGTGACGGCGGCGACCAGATCGGCCGCCCTGTGCGTCTCGGCCGCCATCCGGCCGGGGCGGGTCGTCAGGGCGTTCTCGTGCGACCAGCCGTGCACCGCGATCTCATGGCCCTCCGCGACGATGCGGCGGCCCAGCGCGGGGTGACGTTGGAGCATCTCGCCGAGGACGAAGAAGGTGGCCCGGCATCCGAGCCGCTCCAGCTCCGCGAGGAAACGCGGTGTGGATCGCGGGTCGGGCCCGTCGTCGAAGGTCAGCGCGACATGGTCGGCGAGGCCCACCCCGGCGAGGCCGGGCAGCAGCCGGCGCACGGAGGGCAGCCAGGTCGCCGCGGGCCCCACGTGCAGAATGGCCAGACCGGCGAGGGCCAACGCGGCACGGTTCACCGTGTCAAGTCTGGGTCACGGGGGCCGTGATGCCAACGCGACGCACGGTGCTGATCGTCAGTGCCGGTATGGGGGCCGGGCACGACGCGGTCGCGGTGGAACTGGCCAGGCGGCTCGCCGCCGAGGGCGTCGAAGCGGAGATCGTCGATATCCTGAAGCTGCTGCCGTTCCGGCTGGGAGTGGCGCTGCGCGGTTGGTACGGCTGGATGATGCGCTCCGCGCCCTGGCTGTACGCGCTGATCTACCGGGTCTTCTTCGTGCCGGACCGGGCGCCGCCGACCTCGCCGCTGACGATAGTGGCCGCGGCACGGCTGCGCGGGCTCATCCGCCGCCGGATGCCGGCCGAGGTCGTCTCGACCTTCCACCTGGCCGCGCAGGCGGTCGGCCACCTGAGGCTACATGGCCGCCTGCCGGTTCCCAGTACCGTCCTGCTGACCGACTTCGCGGCGCATCGGCTCTGGTTGCATCCGGGCAACGACCGGTACCTGTGCTCGGATCAGGCGACCGCGCGCGCCGTTCACGCCGCGACCGGCCGCCCGGCGTTCTGTCACGCGCCCCTGGTACGCCCGGAGTTCCGGCGGTCAGCGGCCGACGCGGCGCAGGTGCGTGCCCGGATCGGTGCCCGCGCCGGGGAGCGGCTGGTCCTCGTCTCGGCCGGCGCGTGGGGGGTGGGCGGAGTCGAGGAGACGGCTCGCGTTCTGGCGCGCTCGGGACGGTACCTGCCCGTCGTCCTCTGCGGGCACAACCGCGAGCTGCGCCACCTGCTGCGGCACACCGGTGTCGCCCTCGGCTGGTGCGACGACATGCCGGACCTGATGGCCGCCGCGTACGCGCTGGTGGACAACGCGGCGGGCCTGACCTGCCGGGAGGCGATGGCCGCCGGAGTGCCGGTCATCTCCTACCGGCCGATTCCCGGCCACGGCAGGGACGGCGCGCGGGCCATGGCGCGGGCCGGGCTGAGCGTGTACGCGGGTGACGCCGGGGAACTGCTCACCGCGCTGGATCGCTTCGGGTGCGGGGCGGAACGGACGCGGCGGATCGCCAGGGGAGCCGCCCTGTTCGACGCCGCGCCCGCGGAGTCCTTCCTCACCTCCGCGAGGCCCCTACCGGACGAGCGGCGACCGGCTCAGCCGGACACTGCCGTAGAAGATCAACCCCACCCCGACGAGCTCCGGGACGACCCACCAGCCAAGCCGGATGTTCTCGCCGAACAGTGCGACGCCGTACATGATGCTGACGACGGGGTCGGCGATGTTGAGCGTCGGCTGCACGACCACCAGGGACGCGCTGCTCAGCGCGCTCTGCAGCACGAAGACGCTGAACAGGCCGGCCGCGATCATGGCGTACAGCGACCAGCTGGTCAGTACGGCGGCGTCCTCCGCGGCGAAGACCTCGGTGTTCTCCTTTATCAGCGCGGCGGTGAAGGCGAATCCCAGAGCGGAGGTGATCCCGAGCAGGGCACCACGGGACGGGCCGCTGCGGATCTTCGCCATCGTGATCAGACCGGCGGCGACACCGACCGTCACGACCACGGTGATCAGCCAGAGGTCCATGGTCGGGGACCGGGTTCCGCTCTGTCCCGGATCGGCGGAGATGAGGAAGACGGCCAGCCCGATGGTCAGGATGCCGATGGCCAGCCATGACCCCCGGTCCAGATGGACGTGCAGGATGAGCGAGACGAGGATCATCGTGAAGGGCAGCTCGGTGACGAGAATGGGCTGTACGAGAGCGAGGGCGCCGAAGTTCAGCGCGGCCGCCTGCAGCAGGAAGCCCCCGATCAGCGCACCCATGCCGCCCAGCCATGAGGGTTGCCGGATCAGGTATCCGATCAGCGCCAGCTTGAACACACGGCTCTGCGGTGCGGTTCGCGCCGCCTGCCGCTGCAGCACCGAGGAGAGGGCGTTGCAGGCGGCGGTGAGCACGGCCAGGATCGCCGCGGTCACCGGCGCACGGCTTTCCGGCTCCCGATGGTGTGCCGTCCGGCAATGAAGATCATCGAGCGCGTCACCTTTTCCGCGATGTCATGGTGCCTCGGCACCGTTCCGGCGACAGAGACGTGGGCGGGCTATGGCGTGTTGACCGGCAGAACGCATCCCGTGGCGACGGCGTGTCCGCGGGACATGAATCCCTCCTCGACCTTGGCTTTCAGGGCCTGAGGGGAAGATCGCCCCCTGTCACGGGTTGATCACGTGATGCGGGCAATGTCACCTTAATTCAGTGGCGGAGGGCCGGGCGGTAAATGCCGCGCGCCACGCGGGCGGCGGTTCGGCACCGATCCGCCGCGAAGAATTCACCGGGGCTCTGGGGCCTTGAGGTTTTCTACGGCATTTAGCTGATATTTGTGGATTTTCGGGATGGTGGCGGTCGTCATCCGGAATGAGACCGCGACGGGTTCGCCGGAGAGCGGTTGTCGGACCTGCCTCCTACACTCCCGGCATGGATCTGAGGCGGCTCACGGACGAGGTCGAGGCGGTGTCGAGCACCTATGCGCGCAGGCACGGGATCACCCGGGACGACACCTGGTTCCTGCTGAAGCTCCAGGAGGAGGTCGGCGAGTTGACGCAGGCGTTCCTGATGCGCTCCGGCCAGGCCAGGGACAAGGGGCACTCCGCCGACGAGTTGGAGCTGGGCTTCCGGTCCGAGCTCGCGGACGTCCTGTCGCAGCTCCTGGTCATGGCACGACATCACGGGGTCGACCTGGAGGCGGAGGTCGAGCGAAAGTGGATGCCCTGGCACCCCGACCGGCTTCCCGCCGACGGCGGCGGGACGACCGGCGCCGGTCCGAACGGGGCGGCAGGTCCCGCTAGCGGCCACGCTCCCTGATCGCCGCTTCGATCCGCAGGCCAACGCCGATCACCGCCAGGATCAGCATTCCGGTGAGGGCCTGGTCTGGCAGTTCTCCGTCGTTGGCGACAAGGAGCAGGAGAGCCTGGGCCACCCCAAGAACGAAGGCCACGTTTCCGGCGGCCCTCACGCTCTCCGCGTCGTGGTTCGTCTTACGGGCGGCGGTGTTCTCCGGCTCGTTCACGGCGAGGATCATCCCATCTCGGTAGACCACGGTTCTCCTCCGCTCTGGGCCGTCGGCTCCTGGCGCCGGGAATCATCCCGGAGCCGAGAGCGTCAAGAGTCGCGGAGCAGTTTGATCAGCAGGACGAGGATCAGAATGGCGACGGCCACGGCGGCGAAGAGAACTCCGAGGGCGACGACACCGATCATGATCAGTTCGGGTGTTTCGGGGAGGACGGGGTCGCTTCCCGCGTAGGCCGGCACGGTGACTCCTGGTCAGATATGGATTTTTGAGGGTATGTGATGTCGCCAGGGCCGGAAAGCCAGTCCGGCGCAAAAAGGGTCGCACCTCTCACAGGCGGAGGTCTGGGTGCGGTGCCCACGCATCGGTGCCTGCCGGGAACGGCTCAGCAGGAAACCTGCCCTCTGTGATGTCAGTCGAAATCGGTGCAGGTGGCATACCAGTCGCCGGTTATGTGGTTGACCGTGGAGGCGTCGAGGTCCTTCAGGCGTCCATCGGAGACGTATGCGAACCCGCACTTTTCGAGTATCCCGCCACCCGTGGTGAAGAGATGGGCGACGCCTTGCCGGCGTTGCGCGCCATCGATGGTGAAAAGGCCGACGCGCTCCTTCGCCCCTGTCCACTTCTCGCCCTCGGGTAAGGAGTCCGCGTACTCCACGAGAGCGGACTCCGAGACCAGGAAGGCCGTCCGCATCGGAATATCGGAGTAGGCGAGGACGAGAGCGAGTGCTCCGATGAACGGGGGAGCGAGAACCAGTATCAGGTCGCGCCTGAGTTCGCCGATGGCGAGAACCGCCACCCAGGCACACAGGGACCACAACCACAGGGGGGCGGCCACCAGGGCCAACATGAAGCTGCCGCCTGGAGGAACCGCGGCAAGGATCGTCAGAACGGAGGTCACGGTTATCGGGCCGATGAATATCAGGTAACGCCACCGGTCCCTCCTTGACGCTCCGAACCGCACATCTGGGGCCGCGAATGGTGTCATGCGAGGATCTTATTTGCGACGAATGGGAGGATGTGGCTACTTGCTCCACCCGCCTGACCACTTCGCCCGAGTCGGTGACCCGGACCGACGGCCGGCTGTCACGCACGTCGCCACGGGCGCGGATGGTTGATCTCAGCCGCGGTGAAACCGTGGGTGGCTCTCGGTCTGCTCAGCTCCTCGTACGCTCTGAGTATGGTGCGAAGCAATGCGGAAAGCGTGGACGGCTACCTCGCCGAGGTGTCTGACGAGCGCAGGGCGGTCCTGACCGACCTACGCGAACTGTGCCGTACGGAGCTCAAGGGCTTCACCGAGGTCATGGAGTATGGAATGCCCGCGTACCAGCGGGATGGCGCCGTTGAAATCGCCTTCGCAAGCCAGAAGCAGTACATCTCCTTCTACCTCCTGCGCAGCGATGTCCGCGAGGCCTTCGAGCAGCGCCTGGCCGGGCAGGACATGGGCAAGGGCTGCCTGCGCTTCCGTAAGCCGGAAAAGATCGACCTCGGTCTCGTACGGGATCTGCTGACGGCCACCGCGGCCAGGCCGGGCAAGATCTGCTGACGCTGAGGGGCGCTGGACCGGGTTGCGATACCCGGGTGGTACGAACTGCGGGAGACACACGCGACGGGTGGCGGGCAGGGACAACGGCAGCGTCTCCTCACTCTCCTCCGGGATGCGCCGCTGCCGCTCGGGGTGCGGGCTGAACCGTGCGACGACGACGGCGCGCCGATGGCCCCCGGCCACAGGTGGGCGCTCGTTCGACGATGCCGTCCCCGCCGGGATGCGGGCCGGCGAGTGCGCTGAGAGTCCCGTCGTCCGCACCGCCGGAACGGCCGTTCCGGCGGTGC
>NZ_JBSFWD010000097.1:0-17453 GCF_053592655.1 Streptosporangium sp. NPDC002607 | reverse complement strand
GCTGGCCGAGCTGCATGTGCACGGGGTAGCGCTCGACTGGCGTGCGGTGTTGCCGGGTGGGCGGCGGGTGGAGCTGCCGACCTACGCCTTCCAGCGTCAGCCGTTCTGGCCGGCCGGCAAGCGGATCGGGGATGCCCGCACTCTGGGCTTGGCCGCGGCGGAGCATCCACTGCTGAGCGCTTCCGTTGACTTGGCTGACTCCGACGGTGTGCTGCTGACCGGCCGGTTGTCCGTGCGGTCGCATCCGTGGCTGGCCGATCACGTCGTGGGCGGGATGGTGGTGTTCCCCGGCACCGGGTTCCTGGAGCTGGCGATCCGGGCCGGTGACCAGGTCGGCTGCGACCTGGTCGAGGAGCTGACGCTGGCCGCGCCGCTGGTGCTGGGTGAGGATGACACTGTCGCGGTGCAGGTGTCGGTGGGCGCCCGGGACGAGTCAGGCAGGCACATGCTCAGCATTTACGCCCGCCCGGCCGAGACTGAGGATCACACACCGTGGATACGGCACGCCACCGGCATGCTGATGACCACCGGCCCTGCCGCCGAGGCCGGTGGCCCGGTCGCCGGGGGACACGGGCAGGCTGCCGGGTTCGACGCCACGGTGTGGCCGCCGCGGGGCGCGACCGCGATCGAGCTGGACGGGCTGTACGACCGGCTTGCCGAGGGTGGGCTCGGCTACGGGCCGGTGTTCCAGGGCCTGAAAGCGGCCTGGCGGGGCGGGGGTGGCGAGGTGTTCGCCGAGGTCGCTCTGCCGGAGCAGGTCGCTGACGCCGGTTTGTTCAATATGCATCCAGCGTTGCTCGACTCCGCGCTGCACTCGGTGCCGTTCGCCGGGCTGGAATCGGCGGGAGGCGGCAGGTTGCCGTTCTCCTGGAGCGCTGTGAGCCTGCAGGCCGGGGGCGCGTCGGCGTTGCGCGTGCGGCTGGCCAGGAGCGGCGCCGATTCGGTGTCGCTGACCGCAGTGGACGCCGCCGGGGCGCCGGTGCTGTCGGCGCGCTCCTTGGTACTGCGTCCGGTCTCGGCCGACCAGCTTGCGACGGCTTCCCACGACCGTGGGGTGGAGCGGGACTCGCTGTTCCAGCTGGATTGGATCGCCGTGCCGATGACGGTCTCCCCGGTGGACGCCGTGATCGGGTTGGAGGTGGCCGAGCTCACCGGCGACCTCGATTCGCTGGAGCTGCAATTCGGCAGGGTGCCTGACCTGGTGACCGTCGAAATCGATGTCTCTGACTCCACGGATGTGGTGGAGTCGGCGCACGCGCTGACCACACGCGTTCTTGGCCTGCTGCAGCAGTGGCTGGCCGATGAGCGGTTCAGCGACTCGCGCCTGGTGTTCGTTACCCGGGGCGCGGTCGCGACCGGTGCCGGCGAGGCCGTGTCGAACCCGGCCGCGGCCACCGTGTGGGGACTGGTCCGTAGTGCCGAGGCGGAGAATCCGGGCCGCTTCCTGCTGGCCGATGTGGAGGAGCAGGAGACCGCCTTGTCGGCGCTGCCCGTCCTGCTGGCCTGCGGTGAACAACAGGTGGCGGTGCGCGATTACGAAGCGCGGGTTCCCCGCCTCGCCCGGCTGTCACCGGATGAGCACGGTGCCCGGGTCTGGAACCCTGAGGGCACGGTGTTGATCACCGGTGGGACCGGCGGCCTGGGCGCGCAGCTGGCCCGGCATCTGGTGGCCGAGCATGAGGTACGGCACCTGCTGCTGGTGAGCCGCCGGGGTCTGGACGCTCCCGGTGCGGTGGAACTGCGGGCGGATCTGGTCGCGCAGGGCGCGCAGGTGAGCATCGTCGCGTGTGACGTGGCCGACCGGGACGCGGTCGCGGCGCTGCCGGCACAGGTGGATGCCGGGCATCCGCTGACCGCGGTGATTCACACCGCCGGTGTGCTGGACGACGGGACGATCTCGTCGCTGACGCCGGAGCGGTTGGAGACGGTGTTGCGGCCGAAGGCGGACGCCGCCTGGCATCTGCACGAGCTCACCCGTGACGAGGATCTGGCCGAGTTCATTGTGTTCTCGTCGGTGGCGGGGACGTTCGGCGGGGCAGGGCAGGGCAACTACGCGGCGGCCAACGCGTTCCTGGACGCGCTGGTCCAGCACCGGAGGGCCGCGGGATTGCCGGCGGTGTCGCTGGCATGGGGCCCGTGGTCGCAGGACGTCGGGATGACCAGCCGGTTGTCGCAGGTGGACGTTCAGCGGTGGAACATGAGCGGCCTGCTGCCGATCTCGCCCGCACAGGGCATGGCGTTGTTCGACGCGGCCGTGGCGTCCGGTGAATCGGCGGTGGCCGCGGTCCGGTTGAACATGCCGGCACTGCGGGCGCATGAGGTGCTGCCGCCGATGCTGAGCGGGCTGGTCCCCGCCGTACGCCGCTCGAAGGCCGCTGCCCCGCAGGTGCGGAGCAAACTGCCGCAGCGGCTTGCTCCTCTGGGTGCCGCGGAACGCCTTGAGGTCCTGCTGGATGTGGTGCGGATCGAGATGGCGCTGGTACTGGGGCACGCCACGCCGGACGCGGTGGAGGTGCGGCGGGAGTTCCGCGAGCTGGGCTTCGACAGTCTCACCGCGGTCGAGTTGCGCAATCGGCTGAACACCGCGACGGGTCTGCGTCTGTCGGCCACGCTGGTGTTCGACTACCCGACCCCCACCGTGCTGGCCAAGCATCTGCTCGACGAGCTGATGGGTACGGAGGCGGAGGTCCTGGACACGGCGCCGCAGGTGCTGCCGCCGACGGCCGATGACCCGATCGTGATCGTGGGCATGGCGTGCCGCTATCCGGGCGGGGTGAGCTCCGCCGAGGATCTGTGGCGGCTGGTGGCCGAAGGCGGGGACGGGATCTCGCCGTTCCCGACGACCCGCGGTTGGGATCTCGACGGGTTGTACAACCCGGATCGGGAGCGCCAGGGGACCAGCTATGTGCGTGAGGGTGGTTTCCTGCACGAGGCCGGGGAGTTCGACCCCGGGTTCTTCGGCATCTCGCCGCGTGAGGCGTTGGCGATGGATCCGCAGCAGCGGTTGCTGCTGGAGACGTCGTGGGAGGCGATCGAGCGGACCGGGATCGACCCGACCTCGCTGCGCGGCAGTCGTACCGGCGTGTTCGCCGGAGTGATGCACCATGACTACACATCGGCTCGTCTGGAGTTCCCTCCGGACGTGATGAGCTTCATGGGGACCGGCACCGCCGGAAGTGTGCTGTCCGGCCGGATCTCCTACCTGTTCGGGCTGGAGGGCCCGGCGGTGACCGTGGACACCGCGTGCTCGTCGTCGCTGGTGGCGATGCATCTGGCCGCGCAGGCGCTGCGGGGTGGTGACTGCTCGCTGGCCCTGGCCGGTGGTGTGACCGTGATGGCAACCCCGGGAGCGTTCATCGACTTCAGCGCCCAGGGCGGGCTGGCCGGCGACGGCCGGTGCAAGTCCTACTCCGACGCGGCCGACGGGGTGAGCTGGTCGGAGGGCGTGGGCGTGCTGGTGCTGGAGCGGCTGTCGGACGCGCGCCGCAACGGTCATGAGGTGCTGGCGGTGGTGCGGGGTTCGGCGATCAACCAGGACGGCGCGTCGAACGGGCTGACCGCGCCGAACGGCCCGTCTCAGCAGCGGATGATCCGCCGGGCGCTGGCCGGCGCCGGGTTGTCCCCGGCCGAAGTGGACGTGGTGGAGGGTCACGGTACCGGCACGACGCTGGGTGACCCGATCGAGGCGCAGGCGTTGCTGGCGACGTACGGTCAGGACCGGCCAGAGGGCAGGCCGTTGCTGCTGGGCTCGGTGAAGTCGAACATCGGTCACACCCAGGCGGCCGCCGGTGTGGCGGGTGTGATCAAGATGGTCATGGCGATGCGGCACGGGGTGCTGCCCAGGACGCTGCATGTGGACGAGCCGTCGTCGCATGTGGACTGGGCCTCGGGCGCGGTGGAGTTGCTGACCGAGCCGGTGGAGTGGCCGGAGACCGGTCGTCCGCGCCGGGCCGGGGTGTCGTCGTTCGGGATCAGCGGCACCAACGCGCACGTGATCATCGAGCAGAGCCCAGTGGAGCAGGACGCGGAAACTCCGGATGTGGCAGCCGAGGGCCCGGTGCCGGTAGCGGATCAGGACGTGCCGGTGCTGGTGTCGGGGCGGACCGATCAGGCATTGCGGGCGCAGGCTGAGCGCCTGGCGTCGTACCTGGACGGTGAGCTTGGTCTGAGGCTCAGCGATGCGGCGTTCTCGCTGGCCACCACGCGGTCGGCGTTCGAGCATCGAGCGGTGGTGGTCGCCGGGGATCGTGATGGTCTGCTGGCCGGCCTGCGGGCCGTGGCCGAAGACCGCCCGGGTGCGGGCGTGGTGCGCGGGCTGGCCGAGGTGAAGCCGCGGCTGGCGGTGCTGTTCACCGGTCAGGGTAGTCAGCGGGCGGGGATGGGCCGGGAGCTGTATGACCGGTTCCCGGTGTTCGCGACGGCGTTGGACGAGGTGATCGCCGAGCTGGATCCGCTGCTCGACGGGTCGCTGCGCGAGGTGCTGTTCGCCGAGCCGGGGTCGGCCGAGGCGGGGTTGCTGGATCAGACGGGGTGGGCGCAGCCGGCGTTGTTCGCGGTGGAGACGGCGCTGTTCCGGTTGGTCTCCTCGTGGGGGGTTCGGCCGGGTGTGCTGGCGGGGCATTCGATCGGGGAGATCACCGCGGCGCATGTGGCCGGGGTGCTGTCCCTGAAGGACGCGTGTGCGCTGGTGGCGGGCCGGGCGCGGTTGATGCAGGCGCTCCCCGCGGGTGGGGCGATGGTCGCGGTGCAGGCCTCGGAAGAGGAGGTCGCCGAGCTGCTGGCCGGGCGTGAGAAGGAGGTGTCGGTCGCGGCGGTGAACGGCCCGGCCTCGATGGTGATCTCCGGCACCGAGGAGGCGGTGCTGGAGGTCGCCGCCGCGCTGGAGGGGCGTGGGGTCAGGACGAAGCGGTTGCGGGTGTCGCACGCGTTCCACTCGCCGCTGATGGATCCGATGCTGGAGGACTTCCGCGCCCTGGCCCGGACGCTCACCTACAGCCCGCCGGAAATTCCGGTGGTCTCGAACGTGACCGGGGAGTCGGCCACGGCCGAGCAGCTGTGCTCGCCGGACTACTGGGTGGACCAGGTCCGCCAGGCCGTACGGTTCGCCGACGGCGTCCGCACGCTGCACCGCCAGGGCGTACGAGCCTATCTGGAGCTGGGCCCCGACGGCGTGTTGACCGCGATGGCCGCCGACACGCTCGCGGCCGAGTCTGATGCGGACGCGCAGGAGTCGGACGCGGTGCTGGTGCCGGTGCTGCGTAAGGGCCGCGACGAGCGGATCGCGTCCATGACGGCGCTTGCCGAGCTGCACGTGCACGGGGTGGCAGTGGATTGGCAGGCCGTCCTCCCCGACGCCCGCCGGGTCGACCTGCCGACGTATGCCTTCCAGCATCAGCGGTTCTGGCCCAAGGGTCCGGCATCTCGCGTGGGCAACGTGGCCGCGGCCGGGCTGGCGACAGCCGGCCACCCGCTGCTGGGTGCCGCCGTGGGCCTGGCCGACTCGGACGGTGTGCTGCTGACCGGGCGGTTGTCGGTGCGGTCGCATCCGTGGCTGGCCGATCACGTCGTGGGCGGAACAGTGATCTTCCCGGGTACCGGGTTCCTGGAGCTGGCGGTGCGGGCGGGTGACCAGGTCGGCTGCGAGGTGGTCGAGGAGCTGACCCTGACCGCGCCGCTGGTGCTGGGCGAGAGTGAGGCCGTCGCGGTGCAGGTGTGGGTGGGCGCCGCACAGGAGACAGGCCACCGTAGCGTGAACATCTACGCCCGGTCGGCCGAGGCCGCAAACGACGTGCCGTGGGTACGGCACGCCACCGGCACCTTCGCGACAGGCACCCTCACCATCGGTTCTGCGGACGCCGCGCCGTTCGACGCGGCGGTGTGGCCCCCGGCCGGCGCGACCGCTATCGGGCTGGACGGGTTGTACGAGGAACTGGCCGTGGGCGGGTTCGAATACGGCCCGGTCTTCCAGAATCTGCGCGCCGCCTGGTACGGCGCCGACGGTGAGGTGTTCGCCGAGGTCGCGCTGCCCGAGCAGGTCGGTGACGCCGGTTCGTTCGGGCTGCATCCGGCGTTGCTGGACGCGGCGCTGCACGCGATGCCGTTCGTCGGGCTGGAGCCGGTGGAGGGTGGCCGGTTGCCGTTCTCCTGGGGTCAGGTGAGCCTGCGCGCGGGTGGTGCGTCGGTGCTACGGGTGCGCCTGGCCAGGACGGGTGACGATTCCGTGTCGCTGATCGCGGTGGACGCCGCCGGCGAGCCGGTGCTGTCGGCGCGTTCGCTGGTGCTGCGGCCGATCGCGACCGACCAGCTCGCCGTCGGCGGCGGTCGTGGCGCGGAGCGGGATGGGCTGTTCCGGCTGGATTGGAGCCCGCTTTCCGAGGTTTCCGTGGCTGATCCGGCGCCGGTGACGGTGGTCGGTTTCGCCGGGTTCGAGCCGGATGCCTTGGGTCTCGCGGCGGTGTGGGAGTCGGCCGGTCGGCCGGTGATGGTTCACCGGGATCTGTCGGTGTTGGGCGAGGTGGGGCCGGTGCCGGAGGTGGTGCTGGCCGAGGTCGCGGCTGGGTCGGCCGGGGATGCGGTGGTCTCGGCGCGTGCGATGGCGGCTGGGGTGCTGGGTCTGTTGCAGGGGTGGCTGGCCGATGAGCGGTGTGCTGGTTCGCGGTTGGTGATCGTCACTCGTGGTGCGGTGGCCGCCGTTGAGGGTGAGCCGGTGGCGGATCTGGGTGCGGCCGGGGTGTGGGGGTTGGTGCGTAGCGCGCAGTCGGAGAACCCGGGCCGGTTCGTGCTGGTCGACGTGGACGGGCAGAAGTCCTCGCTGTCGGCATTGCCGGGGATCCTGGCCGACCTGCCGGCTTCCGGTGAGCCGCAGGTGGCGGTGCGTGACGGTGGGGTGCGGGTGCCGCGGTTGGCGTCGCTGGTGTCGGGGGCGGGTCTGTTGCCGCCGGCCGGTGAGGTGGCGTGGCGGCTGGGCAGCCGGGCCAAGGGCAGTCTGGACGCGTTGGAGTTGCTTCCGTTCCCGCAGGCGACTGAGCCGTTGGAGGCGGGGCAGGTGCGGGTGGCGGTGCGTGCGGCGGGGGTGAACTTCCGGGACCTGCTGGACGGGTTGAACGCGCTGGGCTGGTTCCAGGACAGGGTCGGCCTGATGGGTGGTGAGGTCGCCGGGGTGGTGCTGGAGGTCGGCCCGGAGGTGGAGGGCCTGCGTGCGGGGGATCGGGTGGTCGGTCTGGCCGAGGGCTCGTTCGGCCCGGTGACGGTCACTCACGCCCGAGTCCTGGCCAGGATCCCTGACGGGATCTCGTTCGAGCAGGCGGCGACGATTCCGGTGGTGTTCCTGACGGCCTGCTACGGGTTGATGGACCTGGCCGGGTTGCGGGAGGGCGAGCGGCTGCTGGTGCACGCGGGCACCGGTGGTGTGGGCATGGCCGCGATCCAGCTGGCGCAGCGGCTGGGGGTGGAGGTGTTCGCCACGGCGAGCCCGGCCAAGTGGGAGGTGCTGCGTTCGCTGGGCATCCCGGATGATCACATCGCCTCCTCGCGCACCCTGGAGTTCGAGGAGCGGTTCCGTGAGGTGTGCGGTGATCGGGGTATCGATGTGGTGCTGAACTCGCTGACCGGGGAGTTCATCGACGCCTCGGCACGACTGCTGCGCCCGGGCGGCCGGTTCATCGAGATGGGCAAGCTCGACATCCGCGAGCAGGACCGCTTCCCGGGGCTGGAGTATCACTGGTTCGACGTATTGGACGCCGAGCCTGAGCGGCTGCGGCAGATCCTGGCCGAGCTGATGGAGCTGTTCGCGGCCGGTGAGTTGCGGCCGTTGCCGGTGACGGCGTGGGATGTGCGCCGGGGCCGGGAGGCGTTCCGGTTCATGAGTCAGGCCAGGCACACGGGCAAGATCGTGCTGACCATGCCCCGGCGGTGGAACTCGGAGGGCACGGTGTTGATCACCGGTGGGACCGGTGGTCTGGGTGCGTTGTTCGCGCGGCATCTGGTGGCCGAGCGGGGTGTGCGGCATCTGCTGCTGGCCAGCCGCCGGGGTCTGGACGCCCCCGGCGCCGTGGAACTGCAGGCCGAGCTGATCGCGCACGGGGTCGAGGTCACGGTCGCCGCCTGTGATGTGGCGGATCGGGATCAGGTGGCGGCCCTGCTGGCCGGGGTGGACGCCGGGCATCCGCTGACGGCGGTGATTCATACCGCGGGTGTGCTGGATGACGGGACGATCGCCTCGCTGACGCCGGAGCGGCTGGAGTCGGTGTTGCGGCCGAAGGTGGACGCGGCCTGGCATCTGCACGAGCTGACCCAGGAGATGGATCTGGCTGGGTTCGTGGTGTTCTCCTCGCTGGCCGGGGTGATGGGCGGCGGTGGTCAGGGCAACTACGCGGCGGCCAATGCCTGGCTGGACGCGTTGATGGCACGGCGCCAGGCGCTGGGGTTGCCGGGACTGTCGCTGGCCTGGGGACTGTGGGCGCAGGCCACCGGGATGACCGGGGACATGTCACAGGCCGATGTGCAGCGGATGACCGCCGCCGGGCTGCCGCCGATCACCACCGAGCAGGGACTGGCGCTGTTCGACGCGGCCATCGGATCGGACTCACCGCTCGTGATCCCGGTCCAGCTGAATCCGCCCACAGTGCCACAAGAGCAGGTGCCGCCGTTGTTCCGCGGTCTGGTGCGCGGCACCCGCCGTACGGCCGCCGCGCTGTCGGCAGCCGGAGGTGGCGGCGCGGGCGAGGCGCTGTCCCGGCAGCTGGCCGGCCTGGCCCACCCCAAGCGGATCCGCATGCTGTCCGACCTCATTCGCACCCAGGCCGCCGCCGTCCTCGGACACCCCGACTCCGCGGCGGTGGAAGTACGGCGCGAGTTCCGCGAGCTGGGCTTCGACTCCCTGACCGCGATCGAGCTGCGCAACCGGCTCAACGCCGCCACCGGGCTGCGCCTGCCGGCCACCCTCATCTTCGACTACCCCACCCCCGTTGTCCTCGCCGAGCACCTCCTCGCGGAAATCGCTCCCGGGGAACCCGCAGCCGCGAAGCCGTCGCTGCTGGCCGACCTCGACCGATTCGAGGCCGCACTTTCCGAGGACGCGCTCGATGAGATCACTCGGAACGGTATCGCGACACGGCTCCGGCAGCTGCTGGGGAAGGTGAGCGAGAGCGGCCCAGGAACTAGTGAAATCGCTGTCGTAGACATGCTCGAATCAGCGAGTGCCGAAGACATCCTCGGCATCATCGAAAGCGAACTGGGCTACCTGAAAGATCTGTGATCCCGGCTCGCCTCGGAACACTTCGGAGGGCCGCCCCGATGTCGGAAGACCGGAAGCTCGTTGAATACCTCAAGTCGGTCGCCGCTGATCTGCGTGAGACCCGTCGGCGACTCCAAGAGGTTGAGTCGGGCAGGCACGATCCGATTGCGATTGTGTCGATGGCGTGCCGCTTCCCGGGTGATGTCAACTCTCCTGAAGACTTGTGGCGTCTGGTGGCCGAGGGCGGTGATGGGATCGGGGAGTTCCCGACGTCGCGTGGCTGGGATCTCGGGGTGGTGTACAACCCGGACCGGGAGCGCCGGGGCACCAGCTATGTGCGTGAGGGTGGCTTCCTGCACGAGGCCGGGGAGTTCGACCCCGGGTTCTTCGGGATCTCGCCGCGTGAGGCGTTGGCGATGGATCCGCAGCAGCGGTTGCTGCTTGAGGTGTCGTGGGAGGCGATCGAGCGGGCCGGGATCGACCCGGTCTCGCTGCGTGGCAGCCACACGGGCGTGTTCGCCGGCGTCATTTACCACGACTACGGGCCGAGTGCCGAGTTCCCGCTGGAAGTGAGGAGCTTCGTCAGCACCGGGACCGCCGGAAGCATCGCCACCGGGCGTATCGCCTACGCGCTGGGCTTGGAGGGCCCTGCGGTCACGGTGGACACCGCCTGTTCGTCCTCTCTGGTGGCGTTGCATCTGGCGGCGCAGGCGCTGCGCTCGGGCGAGTGCGGTCTGGCCCTCGCGGGAGGCGTGACCGTGATGGCCACGCCCGGAATGTTCATCGACTTCAGCGCCCAGGGCGGGCTCGCGACCGACGGACGATGCAAGGCGTTCGCCGACGCGGCGGACGGCACGAACTGGTCCGAAGGCATAGGCATGTTGGTGCTGGAGCGGTTGTCGGACGCCCGCCGCAACGGCCACCAGATCCTGGCCGTCCTGCGCGGCTCGGCGGTGAACCAGGACGGTGCGTCCAACGGGTTGACCGCGCCGAACGGTCCGTCGCAGCAGCGGGTGATCCGCCAGGCCTTGGCCGGTGCGGGCCTGACCCCCGCGAACGTGGACGTGGTCGAGGCGCACGGCACGGGGACGACGCTGGGTGACCCGATCGAGGCGCAGGCCCTGCTGGCCACGTACGGTCAGGATCGGCCGGAGGATCGGCCGCTGCTGCTCGGATCGGTGAAGTCGAACATCGGTCACACCCAGGCGGCCGCGGGTGTCGCGGGTGTGATCAAGATGGTCATGGCGATGCGGCACGGGGTGCTACCCAAGACGCTGCACGTGGACGAACCGTCCTCGCACGTGGACTGGTCGGCTGGTGCTGTGGAACTGCTGACCGAGACCAGGCCCTGGCCTCAGGTGGATCGGCCGTGGCGGGCCGGGGTGTCGTCGTTCGGTTTCAGCGGCACCAACGCGCACGTCATCATCGAACAAGGCCCGGGAGCTCCTGACGCCGGGTCGGAGGCGGATGATCCGGCACCGGCGGATGTGGCCGCGGGTGTGGTGCCGGTGCTGGTGTCGGGCCGTACGGCAGGAGCGTTGCGGGCGCAGGCCGAGCGACTGGTGTCGTTCCTGGACGGTGAGCCTGATCTGGGGCCGGCCGATGCCGCGTTCTCGCTGGCCACGACGCGGTCGGCGTTCGAGCATCGGGCGGTGGTGCTGGCCGGCGATCGTGATGGGGTGCTGGCCGGCCTGGGTGCGCTGGCGGACGACCGGCCTGTCGCGGGTGTGGTGCGCGGGGTGGCGGGGGCGGAGCCGGAGCTCGCGGTGTTGTTCACCGGTCAGGGTAGTCAGCGGGCGGGGATGGGCCGGGAGCTGTATGACCGCTTCCCGGTGTTCGCCGAGGCGTTGGACGCGGTGATCGCGGAGCTGGACCCGCTGCTGGACGGGTCGCTGCGGGAGGTGCTGTTCGCCGAGCCGGGCAGCGAGCGGGCCGGGTTGCTGGATCAGACGGGGTGGGCGCAGCCGGCGCTGTTCGCGGTGGAGACGGCGCTGTTCCGGCTGGTGTCCTCGTGGGGGGTGCGGCCGGATGTGCTGGCGGGCCACTCGATCGGGGAGATCACCGCTGCCCATGTGGCGGGGGTGCTGTCGCTGGCCGATGCGTGTGCGTTGGTGGCGGGTCGGGCGCGGTTGATGCAGGCGTTGCCGCCGGGTGGGGCGATGGTGTCGGTGCGGGCCACCAAGGAGGAGGTCGCCGAGCTGCTGGCCGGGCGTGAGAAGGAGGTGTCGGTCGCGGCGGTGAACGGTCCGGTCTCGGTGGTGATCTCAGGTACCGAGGAGGCGGTGCTGGAGGTGGCCGCCGCGCTGGAGGAGCGTGGGGTCAAGACCCGGCGGTTGCGGGTGTCGCACGCGTTCCATTCGCCGTTGATGGACCCGATGCTGGAGGACTTCCGTGCCCTGGCCCGGACGCTCACCTACAGCCCGCCGGAAATTCCGGTGGTCTCGAACCTGACCGGGGAACCCGCCACCGACGAGCAGCTGTGCTCGCCGGACTACTGGGTGGACCAGGTCCGCGGCGCGGTCCGCTTCGCCGACGGCGTCCGGGCGCTGCACCGCCAGGGCGTACGGGCGTACCTTGAGCTGGGCCCCGATGGTGTGCTGACCGCGATGGCCGCCGACACCCTGGCCGCCGACGCGGATGTGCACGAGTCGGACGCGGTGCTGGTGCCGGTATTGCGTAAGGACCGCGACGAGCAGGTCGCGTCCATGACGGCGCTGGCCGAGCTGCATGTGCACGGAGTGCCGGTCGACTGGCAGGCGGTGCTCCCGCGCGGACGCCAGGTCGACCTGCCCACCTACCCGTTCCAGCACGAGTGGTACTGGCCCCGCGGACAGCGAATGGGTGACGCTCGAAACCTGGGGCTGGCCGCGGCAGGGCATCCTTTGCTGGGCGCCGCTGTAGCGCTTGCCGCCTCAGACGGCGTACTGCTGACCGGCCAGCTGTCGTTGCGGTCGCAGGCATGGCTGGCCGATCACGCCGTGGGCGGGAGGGTGCTGTTCCCCGGTACCGCGTTCCTGGAGCTGGCCATCCGGGCCGGTGACCAGGTCGGCTGCGACCTGGTGGAGGAGCTCACCCTGGCGGCGCCGCTCGTACTGGGCGAAACCGACGCCGTCGCGGTGCAGGTGTGGGTGGGCGCGGAGGAGTCGGGCAGACGCGACCTGAGCATCTACACTCGGCCGGCCGAGGCCGGCGATGACGAGCCGTGGGTACGGCACGCGGTCGGCGTCCTCGCCATCGGCGGCCAGACCGCCGAGCGACTCGATACCGAAGTCTGGCCGCCGCAGGGCGCGTCCGCGATCGAGCTGGGCGGGCTGTACGACCAGCTCGCTGAGGGCGGGCTGAGCTACGGACCGCTGTTTCAGGGCCTGCGGGCGGCCTGGCGGCGTGATGATGAGATCTTCGCCGAGGTGAGCCTGCCGAGTCGGCTCGAGTCGGATGCCGGTTCGTTCGGCGTGCATCCGGCCCTGCTGGATGCGGCGTTGCACGTGGTGACGTTCGCGGGGTTGGACGACTCCGAGGGCAGCCGGTTGCCGTTCTCCTGGGGTGAGGTGTGTCTGCACGCCGGTGGCGCGTCGGCACTGCGGGTACGACTGGCCAGGACCGAAGGCGATGCCGTCTCGCTGGCGGTGGCCGATATGGCGGGGGAGCCGGTGCTGACGGCGCGGTCACTCGTACTGCGCCCGATCACGGCGGCCACCGGCGAAGGTGACCGTAGGGGCGAGCGGGACTCCCTGTTCAGGGTGGAGTGGACGGCGTTGCCGTCGGCGCGGGTGGCGCCGGTGGCCGACCCCGCGCCCACGGTGGCGGTGGTCGGCCTCGACGTGTTCGACCTCGCGGATCCGTCGGTGTTCGGGGACACGGACCAGGCGCCGGGTGCTGTGGTGACCGAACTGATCTTTGACCAGGCCGGCGCGGTGGTGGACGCGACACACGAGCTGAACGCGCGCGTTCTGACCGTGCTGCAGCAGTGGCTGGCCGATGAGCGGTATCGCGATTCACGGTTGGTGTTCGTGACGCGGGGTGCGGTCGCGGCCGGAGACGGTGAAGTGGTGTCGGATCTGCCGGCCGCTGCGGCCTGCGGATTGGTGCGCAGTGCCCAGTCGGAGAACCCAGGCCGGTTCGTGCTGGTCGATGTGGATGAACACCAGGCGTCGCTGCCGGCCTTGCCGGGGATACTGCCCGGGGTGCTGGCTTCGGGTGAGCCGCAGGTGGCGGTGCGTGACGGTGAAGTGCAGGTGCCGCGGTTGGCGTCGCTGGCGTCGGGGGCGGGTCTGCTGCCTCCGTCCGGTACGGGGTGGCAGCTGGGCAGCCGGGCCAAGGGCAGCCTGGACGCGTTGGAGCTGCTCCCCTCTTCGGGGATGGCCGAGCCGCTGCAGGCCGGGCAGGTACGGATGGCGGTGCGTGCCGCGGGGGTGAACTTCCGGGACCTGCTGGACGGGCTGAACGCGCTGGGCTGGTTCCAGGACAAGGTCGGCCTGATGGGCAGTGAGGCCGCCGGCGTGGTGCTGGAGGTCGGCCCCGAGGTCGACGACCTGCGCCCGGGCGACTGGGCGGCCGGTCTGACCGAGGGCGCGTTCGGCCCGGTGGTGGTCACCGGCGCCGGCGGGTTGACCAAGATCCCTGACGGGGTCTCCTTCGAGCAGGCCGCGACGATTCCGGTGGTGTTCCTGACGGCCTACTACGGGCTGATGGACCTGGCCGGGCTGCGGGAGGGCGAGCGGCTGCTGGTGCACGCGGGCACCGGTGGTGTGGGTATGGCGGCGATCCAGCTGGCCCAGCGGCTGGGAGTGGAGGTGTTCGCCACGGCGCATCCGGCCAAGTGGGAGGTGCTGCGTTCGCTGGGCATACCGGATGATCACATCGCCTCCTCCCGGAGTCTGGAGTTCGAGGAGCGGTTCCGGGAGGTGTGTGGTGAGCGGGGGATCGACGTGGTCCTCAACTCGCTGACCGGGGAGCTCATCGACGCCTCGGCGCGGCTGCTGCGTCCGGGCGGCCGGTTCATTGAGATGGGCAAGCTGGACATCCGCGAGCAGGACCAGTTCCCGGGGCTGGAGTATCACTGGTTCGATGTGATGGATGCCGGGCCTGAGCGGTTGCGGCAGATCCTGGCCGAGTTGATGGAGCTGTTCGCGGCCGGTGAGTTGCGGCCGTTGCCGGTCACGGTGTGGGATGTGCGGCGGAGCCGGGATGCCTTCCGGTTCATGGGCCAGGCCAAGCACACCGGCAAGATCGTGCTGACCATGCCCCGGCGGTGGAACCCGGAGGGCACGGTGTTGATCACCGGTGGCACCGGTGGTCTGGGCGCGCTGTTCGCGCGGCATGTGGTGGCCGAGCGGGGTGTGCGGCATCTGCTGCTGACCAGCCGCCGGGGCCTGGAGGCTCCGGGGGCGGTGGAGTTGCAGGCCGAGCTGATCGCGCACGGGGTCGAGGTCACGGTCGCCGCCTGTGATGTGGCGGATCGGGATCAGGTGGCGGCCCTGCTGGCCGGGGTGGACGCCGAGCACCCGCTGACCGCGGTGATCCACACCGCGGGTGTGCTGGACGACGGGACGATCCCGTCGCTGGCTCCGGAGCGGCTGGACACCGTGCTGCGGCCGAAGGTGGACGCCGCCTGGCACCTGCACGAGCTCACTCGTGGCGAGGACCTGGCCGACTTCATCATGTTCTCGTCGGTGGCGGGCGTGATCGGAGCTCCCGGTCAGGGTAACTACGCCGCGGCCAACTCGTTCCTCGACGCGCTGGCCCAGCAGCGCCGGGCCGCGGGGTTGCCCGCGCTGTCGCTGGCCTGGGGGGCGTGGGCTCAGGACAGTGGGATGACCGGTACTTTGAGCGATGGCGACATGGAGCGGCTGGCCCGTGCCGGTACGCCGCCACTCGCACCGGAACAGGGCATTGCCTTGTTCGAGGTGGCGGTCCGTTCCAGCGAACCGGTCGTGGCCCCGGTCCGGCTGGATCTGCCGGTGCTGCGAGCACAGGGCGAGATTCCGCCACTGCTGCGCAGGCTGGTACGGGGAAGGCGCCGGTCTGCCGCCGGGAGGTCGGCGGCGGCCAGCACGCTGCTTCAGCGGCTGGCTCCGCTCGCGGCGGCCGAGCGCGCCGAGGTCCTGGTGGATCTGGTGCGTACCGAGGTGGCCATGGTGCTGGGGCATCTCTCGCCGGAGACGGTGGAGGTGCGGCGGGAGTTCCGCGAGCTGGGCTTCGACTCGTTGACCTCGGTGGAACTGCGCAACCGGCTGAACGGTACGACCGGGCTGCGGTTGCCGGCCACGCTGGTGTTCGATTACCCGACGCCGGCCGTGCTGGCGGAGTTCCTGCTGGCCGAGCTGCTCGGCGAGCACGCCGATGTGGTGGTTCCCGGCGAGGTCCGGCCGGTGACCGACGACCCCATCGTGATCGTGGGCATGGCGTGCCGCTATCCGGGCGGGGTCACGTCCCCGGAGGACCTGTGGCGGCTGGTCACCGAGGGCGCAGACGCGATCTCGCCGTTCCCGACCACGCGAGGTTGGGATCCGGCGGCCTTCTACAACCCGGATCGAGAGAATCGCGGGACCAGCTACGTCCGTGAGGGTGGGTTCCTGCACGAGGCCGGGGAGTTCGACCCGGGGTTCTTCGGGATCTCGCCGCATGAGGCGCTGGCGATGGATCCGCAGCAGCGGTTGCTGCTGGAGACGTCGTGGGAGGCGATCGAGCGGGTCGGGATCGATCCGGTCTCGTTGCGGGGCAGCCGTACCGGGGTGTTCGCCGGGGTCATGTACCACGACTACGCGACCAGCGTGTCGTTCCCGCCGGAGGTGATGGGGTTCGTCGGTACCGGCACCGCGGGAAGCGTGGCGACCGGTCGTCTGTCCTACACCTTCGGGTTGGAGGGGCCGGCGGTGACGGTGGACACCGCGTGCTCGTCGTCGCTGGTGGCGATGCATCTGGCCGCGCAGGCGCTGCGGTCGGGTGAGTGTTCGCTGGCGTTGGCCGGTGGTGTGACGGTGATGGCCAATCCGGGGCCGTTCATTGACTTCAGTGCGCAGGGCGGGCTGGCCGGTGACGGCCGGTGCAAGTCCTATTCGGACGCGGCCGACGGGGTGAACTGGTCCGAGGGCGTGGGCATGCTGGTGCTGGAGCGGCTGTCGGACGCGCGCCGCAACGGCCATCAGGTGCTGGCGGTGGTGCGCGGTTCGGCGGTGAACCAGGACGGTGCGTCCAACGGGTTGACCGCGCCGAACGGTCCGTCGCAGCAGCGGGTGATCCGCCAGGCGCTGGCCGGTGCGGGTTTGACCTCCGCTGAGGTGGACGTGGTGGAAGGGCACGGGACCGGGACGACGCTGGGCGACCCGATCGAGGCGCAGGCGCTGCTGGCGACCTATGGTCAGGATCGCGACGAGGATCGGCCGCTGCTGCTGGGGTCGATCAAGTCGAACATCGGTCACGCGCAGGCCGCGGCGGGTGTGGCCGGTGTGATCAAGATGGTCATGGCGATGCGGCACGGGGTGCTGCCCAGGACGTTGCATGTGGACGCCCCGTCGTCGCATGTGGACTGGGCCTCAGGTGCGGTGGAACTGCTGACCGAGCAGGTGGAGTGGCCGGAGACCGGTCGTTCGCGTCGGGCTGGGGTGTCGTCGTTCGGGATCAGCGGTACCAACGCCCATGTGATCTTGGAGCAGGTGCCGCAGGCAGTGGAACCGGAGACCGGTGAGCCTGCCGGTCCGGTCGGCGGGGTGGTGCCGTGGGTGGTGTCGGCGAAGAGTCCTGAGGCGTTGCGCGAGCAGGCGCGCCGTCTGGGTGCGCAGGTGGAGGCGGCCGGCGAGCTGGGCCTGGTGGATGTGGGCTCGTCGCTGGTGTCGTCGCGGTCGGTGTTCGAGCATCGGGCGGTGGTGGTCGGCGGGGATCGTGAGGGTCTGCTGGCGGGTGTCGGTGCGCTGAGCGCGGGTGAGTCGGTGCCCGGTGTGGTTCAAGGTGTGGCCGATGTCGTTGGTAGGTCGGTGTGGGTGTTCCCGGGTCAGGGGGCGCAGTGGGTGGGGATGGGTGCTGCGCTTTTGGAGGAGTCGGCGGTGTTCGCGGGGCGGATGGCGGAGTGTGCGGCGGCGTTGGAGCCGTTCGTGCAGTGGTCGTTGCTGGATGTGGTGCGGGGTGTGGAGGGTGCTCCGGGGCTGGATCGGGTGGATGTGGTGCAGCCGGTGTCGTTCGCGGTGATGGTGTCGCTGGCGGCGGTGTGGGAGTCGCTGGG
>NZ_JBSFWD010000096.1:0-18215 GCF_053592655.1 Streptosporangium sp. NPDC002607 | reverse complement strand
CACACTCGCACCGGTCTCCGCGCCCGGCACCTCCGCCAGCGCGGTCCACTCCAGCCCGAACAGCGAATCCCGCTCCACACCACGACCACCACCGGTGCCAACAAGCTGCTCGGGCGAGAACGAGCGCAGCACCAGCGACCGCGCCGACACCACCGGCTCCCCGGCCGCATCCACCGCGACCAGCGACACCGCATCATCGCCCACCCTGGCCAGCCGCACCCGCAACAACGCCGCACCACCGGCGTGCAGGCACACCTCACCCCAGGAGAACGGCAACCGCGTACCCGCCGCGGCATCCAGCCCCACGAACGTCACCGCGTGCAACGCCGCGTCCAGCAGCGCCGGATGCACCCCGAACGAACCCGCACTCGACGCCACCTGCTCAGGCAGCGCGACCTCGGCGAACACCTCACCGGCCTCGCCCCGCCAGGCCGCCCGCAGCCCCTGGAACACCGGACCGTACCCCAGCCCTCGGACGGCCAGCTCCTCATACAGCCCGTCCAGCTCGATCGCGGTCGCCCCGGCCGGCGGCCACACCGCCGCATCGAACGACGCGACATCCACAGCACCGGCACCCGAAGCGCCGGTGGCCAGCGTGCCGGTGGCGTGCCGCACCCACGGCACCTCCTCATCGGCCCGCACCGGCCGGGAATAAACACCCAAGGTCCGCCGACCGGTCTCCTCCGGCGCACCCACCGCGATCTGAACCACGACCGCGTCGTCCTCGCCCAGCACCAACGGAGCCGCCAGCGTCAACTCCTCCACCAGGTCGCAGCCGACCTGGTCACCCGCCCGGATCGCCAGCTCCAGGAATCCGGTCCCCGGGAAGAAGACCATCCCGGCCACCGCGTGATCGGCCAGCCACGGATGCGACGAGAGCGACAACCGCCCGGTCAGCACCACCCCATCGGAATCGGCCAGCCCGACTGTCGCGCCCAGCAGCGGATGCCCCGCCGTCACCAACCCCGCCGCGGCCACATTCCCCGAACTGGCACCCACGCTGCCATCAGGCCAGAACCACTGGTGCTGGAAGGCATACGTCGGCAACTCCACCCGCCGCCCGCGCGGGAGCACCGACCCCCAATCCACCACCACCCCACACACATGCAACTGAGCCAACGCCGACATGACCGACCACTGCTCATCGCGGTCCCCGCGCAGCGCCGGCACCAAGTCCGCGACGGACTGATCCTCGGCGGCAAGGGTGTCCTGAGCCATGGCGGTCAGCACCCCGTCGGGGCCCAGCTCCAGATACGCCCGCACACCCCGCGCGTGCAGGGCACGCACGCCGTCGGCGAAGCGGACCGCGCCGCGGACCTGGTCGACCCAGTAGTCCGGCGAGCACAGCTGCTCGGCGGTGGCCGCCTGCCCGGTCATCGTCGACACCACCGGGATTCGCGGCGGGTTGTAGGTCAGCGTGCCGGCCAGGGCGCGGAAGTCCTCCAGCATCGGCTCCATCAACGGCGAGTGGAACGCGTGCGACACCCGCAACCGCTTCGTGCGCACCCCGCGCTCCTCCAACGCGGCGGCCACCTCAAGAACCGGCCCCTCCAGCCCGGCGATCACCACCGAGGCCGGGCCGTTCACCGCCGCGACCGACACCTCCTTCTCACGCCCGGCCAGCAGCTCGGCGACCTGCTCCTCAGCGACCTGCACCGACACCATCGCCCCACCGGCCGGCAGCGCCTGCATCAACCGCGCCCGGCCCGCCACCAACGCACACGCGTCGGCCAGCGACAGCACCCCGGCCACATGCGCCGCGCTGATCTCCCCGATCGAGTGACCGGCCAGCACACCCGGCCGCACCCCCCACGAGGACACCAGCCGGAACAACGCCGTCTCAAGCGCGAACAACGCCGGCTGCGCCCACCCCGTCTGGTCCAGCGACCCCGCCTCGGCCGACCCCGGCTCGGCGAACAGCACCTCCCGCAGCGACCCGTCCAGCAGCGGATCCAGCTCGGCGAGCACCTCGTCCAGCGCCGCCGCGAACACCGGGAAGCGGTCATACAGCTCCCGGCCCATCCCCGCCCGCTGACTGCCCTGACCGGTGAACAGGAAAGCGAGCTGCGGCTCCGTCGCGGCCACCCCGCGCACCACACCGGCACCTGGCAGGTCCTCGGCCAGCGCACCCAGCCCGGCCAGCGCACCATCACGGCCCTCGGCCAGCACCACCGCCCGATGCTCGAACACCGACCGCGTCGTGGCCAGCGAGAACGCGATGTCGGCCAGCCCCAGACCAGCATCGCCATCCACGAACGCCGCCAACCGCTCGGCCTGCGCCCGCAACGCCTCCACCGACCGGCCCGACACCAGCACCGGAACCACACCCACAGCAGGCGCCCGGTCCTGCGAAACCTCTTCGAGTTCCGGAACCTCCGGCCCCTGCTCGAGAATCACATGCGCGTTGGTGCCGCTGATCCCGAACGACGACACACCCGCCCGACGCGGATGACCGTTCCGCAGCCACTCGGCCGACTCGGTCAGCAACTCCACCGCACCCGAGGACCAGTCCACATGCGACGACGGCGCATCCACGTGCAACGTCTTGGGCAGCACCCCATGCCGCATCGCCATGACCATCTTGATCACACCGGCCACACCAGCCGCCGCCTGGGTGTGACCGATGTTCGACTTGATCGACCCCAGCAACAGCGGCCGGTCCTCGTCCCGGTCCTGGCCGTAGGTGGCCAGCAGCGCCTGCGCCTCGATCGGGTCACCCAGGACCGTGCCCGTGCCGTGGCCCTCGACCGCGTCCACCTCGGTGGAGGACAAGCCCGCACCGGCCAGCGCCTGACGGATCACCCGCTGCTGCGACGGACCGTTCGGCGCGGTCAACCCGTTGGACGCACCGTCCTGGTTGACCGCCGAACCACGCACCACCGCCAGCACCTGATGGCCGTTGCGGCGCGCGTCCGACAGCCGCTCCAGCACCAGCATGCCCACGCCCTCGGACCAGCCCGCGCCGTCGGCCGCGTCGGAGTAGGACTTGCACCGGCCGTCGCCGGCCAGCCCACCCTGCCCGGTGAAGTCGATGAACGGCCCCGGAGTGGCCATCACGGTCACACCACCGGCCAGCGCCAGCGAGCAGTCACCACCGCGCAGCGCCTGCGCGGCCAGGTGCAACGCCACCAGCGAGGACGAGCACGCGGTGTCCACCGTCACCGCCGGACCCTCCAGCCCCAGCGTGTAGGACAGCCGGCCGGTCGCGACACTTCCGGCGGTGCCGGTGCCCATGAAGCCCAGCACATCCGCCGGGAAGGGCATGCTGTTCGCGTAATCGTGGTACATCACGCCGGCGAACACGCCCGTGTGGCTGCCGCGCAGCGAGACCGGGTCGATCCCGGCCCGCTCGATCGCCTCCCAGGTGGTCTCCAGCAGCAACCGCTGCTGCGGATCCATCGCCAGCGCCTCACGCGGCGAGATCCCGAAGAACCCCGGATCGAACTCCCCGGCCTCGTGCAGGAAGCCACCCGCTTGGACGTAGTTGACGGCTCGTCCCTCGGTGCCCGGATAAAGCGCGTCACGGCTCCAGCCGCGGGTCGTCGGGAAGGGCGAGATCGCGTCCGCGCCCTCGGTGACCAGCCGCCACAGGTCCTCCGGAGACGTGACTCCGCCCGGATAGCGGCACGCCATGCCCACGATCACGATCGGGTCGTCCGCCACCGGCACGATGGGCGTGGGGATGATCGCGCCGGCGTCCTCGCCGAGCAGCTCGGCCAGCAGGAACTCCGCCAGCAGCGTCGGCGTCGGGTAGTCGAACACCAGCGTGGACGGCAACCGCAACCCGGTCGTACCGTTCAGCCGGTTGCGCAGCTCGACCGCGGTGAGGCTGTCGAAGCCCAGCTCGCGGAACTCCCGCCGCACCTCCACCGTACCGGGCGAGGCATGGCCCAAGACCATGGCCACCTCGGTACGCACCAGATCCACCAGGACCTCGGCACGCTCGGCCGCTGTGAGCGGAGCCAACCGCTGCAACAACGTCGCCGCCACCACCGAACCGGACGCCGCCGACCGCCGCCCACCCCGCACCAGACCCCGCAACAACGCCGGCACCGCGCCCTGCGCCCGCAGTGCCGACGGCTCAAGCCGGACCGGGATCAGCAGCGCACGCTCCAGCCCGGTAGCAGCCTCGAACAACGCCAGGCCTTGTTCCGGCGACAGTGGCGGCATCCCCGCCCGCGCCATCCTGCGCATTTCGGCGTCGTCCAGCGTGCCGGTCATCCCGATGTCCTGGGTCCAGGCACCCCAGGCCAACGAGAGCGCGGGCAGTCCCGCGGCCCGCCGCTGCTGGGCCAGCGCGTCCAGGAAGACGTTGGCAGCGGCGTAGTTGCCCTGCCCGGCGTTGCCCATCACCCCGGCGAGGGAGGAGAAGACCACGAACGCCGCCAGGTCCAGCCCCTGGGTCAGCTCGTGCAGATGCCAGGCGGCGTCGACCTTGGGCCGCAGCACCATGTCCAGCGACTGCGGTGTCAGCGAGGAGATGGTCCCGTCGTCCAGCACACCCGCCGTGTGAATGATCGCGGTCAGCGGGTGCCCGGCCGGGACCCCGGCCAGCAGGCCCGCGACCTGGTCGCGGTCGGCCATGTCGCAGGCCGCGATCGTGACCTCGACGCCGTGCGCGATCAGCTCGGCCTGCAGTTCCACGGCGCCGGGGGCGTCCAGGCCTCGGCGGCTGGTCAGCAGCAGATGCCGCACACCCCGCTCGGCCACCACATGCCGCGCGAACAACGCGCCCAGACCACCGGTACCACCGGTGATCAACACCGTGCCCTCGGGATCCCAAGCCCGGGTACCGCCCTCGTTCAGGTCATCGCCAAGGTCGGAGCCGAGCGCCACCCGCGCCAGCCGCGGCACCCGCACCCCACCCTCGCGCACCGCCATCTGCGGCTCACCCAACGCCGACGCCGCGGCCAGCACCCCCGACAGCGCCGAAGGCGAGGACTCCTGCCCGTCCACGTCGACCAGCACGAACCGGCCGGGTTCCTCCCACTGTGCCGACCGCACCAGTCCCCACACGGCAGCGGCCGCCAGGTTCGCCACAGCCTCGCTCTCGCTCGCCGCGACGGCACCCCTGGTCACGAACACCAGCCGGGAGCGGCGACAGCGGTCATCGGCCAGCCACGCCTGCAGCAGGCCCAGCACCGCAGTGGTCAGCTCGTGAACCGATGCGACCACGTCGCCATACCCCGCGGAGCCGACCGCGACGGTCACCACCTCCGGCACCGTCTCCAGCGCCGCCAGCTCCAGTGCCGGTACCGATGTCGGAGTCAAGGTCAGCTCAACCGAGTCGAGCTCGGTGTCGACCGCTGCCGGCGTCTCGGGCGACGCCGTCCAGGTCAGCTGGAACAGCGAGTCCCGGTACGGGTCGCGGCCGCTGCCGGCGGCCAGCTGGCCGGCCGCGACCGGCCGCAGCACCAGTGACCGCGCCGAGAGCACCGGCTCCCCGGCGGCATCCACCGCGATCACCGAGACCGCGTCGCCGCCGGTCCTGGCCAGCCGCACCCGCAGCACCGAGGCGCCAGCGGCGTGCAGGCACACCTCACCCCAGGAGAACGGCATCCGGCCGCTCTCGGCATCGTCCAGCCCGGCGAAGGTCACGCCGTGCAGCGCCGCGTCCAGCAGCGCCGGATGCACCCCGAACGAACTCGCGCTCGACTGTGCCTGCTCGGGCAGGACGACCTCGGCGTACACCGCGCCGTCAGTTCCCCGCCAGGCAGCCCGCAGCCCCTGGAACACCGGCCCGTAATGGAACCCGCCCGCGGCGAACTGGTCGTACAACCCGTCCAGCTGGATGGGCGTAGCCTCCCGCGGCGGCCACACCGCCGCGTCGAAGCCGGCCATGTCGCCGGTGCGGGACCGGCCATCGGCCGCCGCCAGCACACCGACCGCGTGCCGGACCCACGGCTCCTCGTCGGCGGCCTCGGCCGGCCGGGCATAGATGCTCAGGTTGCGGCGACCGGACTCCGCCGCCGAGCCCACCCACACCTGCACCACGACGGCGTCCCGCTCGCCCAGCACCAGCGGCGTGGTCAGGGTCAGCTCCTCCACCAGGTCACAGCCGACCTGGTCACCGGCCCGGATCGCCAGCTCAAGGAACCCGGTGCCCGGGAAGATCACCATGCCGCCCACCGCGTGGTCGGCCAGCCACGGATGCGACGGCAGCGACAGCCGCCCGGTCAGCAGCACTCCGGCCGAGTCGGCCAGCCCGACCGCGGCACCCAGCAGCGGGTGCCCGGTGGCGGCCAGTCCCGCGGCCGCCACGTTCCTCAGCTGGGAACCGGTGCCATCGGGCCAGAAGCGCTGCCGCTGGAACGCGTACGTCGGCAAGTCGATCCGGCGCCCGCCGCGGAGCACCGCCTGCCAGTCCACCGGCACTCCATGCACGTGCAGCTGCGCCAGCGCCGCCGTGATCGCGCTCTGCTCGTCCCGGTCCTTGCGCAGCACCGGCACCAGTACCGGATCGGCGTCGGAGAGCTGGGCCGGCGAGTCGGGAGCGGTGAGCTCGGCCAGGGTGTCCTGGGCCATCGCGGTCAGCACCCCATCCGGCCCGAGCTCCAGGTAGGCCGTCACGCCCTGCCGGTGCAGCGCCCGCACCGCGTCGGCGAACCGTACGGCCTGGCGGACCTGGTCCACCCAGTAGTCGGGCGAGCACAACTGCTCGACCGTGGCCATCTCACCGGTCACCGTGGACACGATCGGGATCCGCGGCGCGCTGAAGGTCAGCGTCCGGGCCAGGGCGCGGAAGTCCGCCAGCATCGGCTCCATCAACGGCGAATGGAACGCGTGCGACACCCGCAACCGCCGGGTCTTGCGGCCCTGCTCCGCCAGCGCGGCCGCGAGTTCGAGCACGGCCTGCTCATCCCCGGAGATCACCACCGACGCCGGGCCGTTGACGGCCGCGACCGACACCTGCGTCGCATCACCGGCCGCCAGCAGCTCTGCGATCTCCGCTTCGGATGCCTGCACCGCCACCATGGCCCCGTGCGGCGGCAGCGCCTGCATCATCCGGCCTCGCGCGGCCACCAGCGCACACGCGTCCGGCAGGGACAGCACCCCGGCCACGTGCGCCGCGGTGATCTCCCCGATCGAATGTCCCGTCACGACCTCCGGCCGCAGTCCCCACGACTCGACCAGCCGGAACAGCGCCGTCTCCAGCGCGAACAGGGCCGGCTGCGCCCACCCCGTCTGATCCAGCGCCCCCGCCTCAGCCGTACCCGGCTCGGCGAACAGGACTTCGCGCAGCGGGCCATCGAGCAGCGGGTCCAGCTCGGCGATCACCGCGTCCAACGCCTCGGCGAACACCGGGAACCGGTCGTACAGCTCCCGGCCTGTCCCGGCCCGCTGGCTGCCCTGACCGGTGAACAGCACCGCAGGCTTCGATTCGGCCGCGGTCGGCCCCTGCAGTACGCCCGCACCCGGCCGGCCTTCGGCCAGTGCCCGCAGGCCGGCCCCCAAACCCGCGTGGTCGGCGGCCACCACGGCCGCCCGATACTCGAACGCCGAGCGGGTGGTGGCCGTCGAGAACGCCACATCGGCCAGTCGCAGACCGGGGTCGCCGTCCACGTACGCCGCGAGCCGCTCGGCCTGCGCCCGCAACGCCTCCGCCGACCGGCCGGAGACCAGGACCGGCACGGCACCGTCCGACGCGGGGGGACGGCTCTCGAACTCCTGGCCCTCGGACTCCGCATCCTGCGCTTCGATCCGCTCGATGATCACGTGGGCGTTGGTGCCGCTGATTCCGAACGACGACACCGCCGCCCGGCGGGGGTGATCGGCCTGCGGCCACTCGGCCGGCTCGGTCAGCAGTTCTATCGCGCCCGAGGCCCAGTCCACGTGCGAGGACGGCTCGTCGATGTGCAGCGTCCTGGGCAGCATGCCGTGCCGCATCGCCATGACCATCTTGATCACACCGGCCACGCCGGAGGCCGCCTGGGTGTGACCGATGTTCGACTTCAGCGATCCGAGCAGCAGCGGCCGGTCCTCCGGCCGATCCTGACCGTAGGTCGCCAGCAGCGCCTGCGCCTCGATCGGGTCGCCCAGCGCCGTGCCCGTGCCGTGGCCCTCCACCGCGTCCACCTCGGCGGGGGTCAAGCCCGCACCGGCCAGCGCCTGACGGATCACCCGCTGCTGCGAAGGACCGTTGGGCGCGGTCAACCCGTTGGACGCGCCGTCCTGGTTCACCGCGGAGCCCCGCAGGACGGCCAGGACCTGGTGGCCGTTGTGCCGCGCGTCGGACAGCCGCTCCAGCACCACCATGCCCACGCCCTCGGACCAGCTGGTGCCATCGGCGGCATCCGAGTAGGACTTGCACCGCCCGTCGGCGGCCAGCCCGCCCTGGGCGCTGAACTCCATGATCCCCATCGGCGTGGCCACCACGGTCACACCACCGGCCAGCGCCAGCGAGCAGTCACCCGCGCGCAGCGCCTGCGCCGCCAGGTGCATCGCCACCAGCGACGACGAGCACGCGGTGTCCACCGTCACCGCCGGCCCCTCAAGCCCCAGCGTGTAGGACAGCCGGCCCGAGGTCACGCTCCCCGCCTGGCCCGTCACCATGAAGCCACGGGCCTCGTCCGACGGGATGTAGCCGGAACCGCTGGCGCCGACGTAGACACCCGTGTCGCTGCCCCGCAGCGACAGCGGGTCGATCCCCGCTCGCTCGACCGCCTCCCAGGTGGTCTCCAGCAGAACGCGCTGCTGCGGATCCATCCCCAGTGCCTCACGTGGCGAGATCCCGAAGAACCCGGCGTCGAACTCCGCGGCGTCGGGCATGAAGCCGCCCTGGAAGTCCAGGTCGCCGTTCACCTGCCAGCCACGGTCGACCGGCAGCGGGGAGATGGCGTCGCGCCCCTCGGTGACGAGCTGCCACAGATCCTCGGGAGAGTGCACCTCGCCCGGATAGCGGCACGCCATCGACACGATCACGATCGGGTCGTCGGCCACCGACGCGATCGCCGTCGGGACGGCGACATCACCGTGCTCACCCAGCAGCTCGGCCAGCAGGAACTCCGCCAGCACCACGGGGGTCGGGTAGTCGAACACCAGGGTGGCGGGCAGTCGCAGCCCGGTCGCGACGTTCAGCCGGTTGCGCAGCTCGACCGCGGTGAGGGAGTCGAAGCCCAGCTCGCGGAACTCCCGCCGCACCTCCACCATCTGGGGGGACGCGTGTCCCAGCACCGTGGCGGCCTGTGCCCGGACCAGCTCGATCACCAGTCGGCTGCGGTCGGCGGGGGCCAGCCCGGCCAGCTGCCGCAGCAACGCCCCGTCCGCACCCGACACCGGGGCCGCCGCCGCTGTACGGCGCGTGCCCCGCACCAGCGAGCGCAACAGCGGCGGCACCTCACCGAACGCCCGCAACGCCGGCAGGTTGAGCCGGACCGGTGCGACCACCGGCGTGTCGCAGCCCAGGACCGCGTCGAACAGGGCCAGGCCCTCGGCGAAGGAGAACAGGTGGAACCCCGCGGCCGTCAGCCGGCGGAGGTCCGTCTCGGAGAGCTCGCCGGCCATGCCGGCATCCGCCGCCCACGGTCCCCACACCAGGGACAGGCCCGGCATGCCCTGGGCCCGGCGGTGCTGGGCCAGCGCGTCCAGGTAGGCGTTGGCCGCCGCGTAGCCGCCCAGCCCAGCGCCGCCGGCCAGCCCGGCCATCGAGGAGTACATGACGAAGGCGGCCAGATCGAGATCCCGGGTCAGCTCGTGCAGGTGCCAGGCGCCGTCGGCCTTGGGCCCGAACACATTGGCCAGTCGCTGCGCGTCCAGCGACGGGATCATGCCGTCGTCACGGACGCCCGCGGTATGGATGACCGCGGTGAGCGGGTGTTCCGCCGGCACGCCGACGAGCAGCTCCGCCACCTGGTCCCGGTCGGCCAGGTCGCAGGCGGCGATGGTGACCTCGACCCCGTGCGCGATCAGCTCGGCCTGCAACTCCACCGCACCCGGAGCCTCCAGGCCCCTCCGGCCGGCCAGCAGCAGGTGCCGGACCCCGTGCTCGGCCACCAGGTGCCGGGCCAGGTTGCTCCCCAGACCACCCGTACCGCCCGTGATCAGAACGGTGCCGTCGAGATCCAGCCGCCGCGCGCCGTCTCCAGCCGGCGTCAGGCGGACCAACCGGGGAACGCGGACCACGTGTTCGCGAATCGCCACCTGGGGCTCGCCGCAGGCCAGCGCCTCGGGCAGCGCCGACAGCCCGGTCTCCCGCTCGTCCACGTCGACCAGCACGAAGCGGTCGGGATTCTCGGTCTGCGCGACGCGTACCAGCCCCCAGACCGCGGCCGCCGCCGGATCCGTGACCATCTCGTCTTCCCCGCCGGCGACCGCGCCCCGGGTGACCAGCACCAACCTCGACTCGGTGAACCGGTCATCGGCCAGCCACTGTCTCAGCAGCTCCAGTACCCGGCCGGTCAGCTCCTGTGCCGCCGACGCCCCGCCCGCCTCGGCGGGCGAGCCGATCTCGACGGCCACGACGTCCGGCACCCGGTCCAGCGAGACGCGACCGCCCGCGGGCTCGGCCTGACCCGGCTCGGCCCAGCGCAGGTCACCCAGTCCCGGCCGACCGGGTTCTGACCAGTCCAGCTCGACACAGTCCAGCCCGGCCACCGCGTCCACCGGAGAGACGATCGTGGGCGCGACCACCCACTCCAGCGCGAACAGCGCGTCCCGCTCCAGCCCCTGGCCGCCAGAGGCGAGCATCTGGTCCGCGGACACCGGCCGGAACACCAGCGACTCCGCCGTCAGCACCGGCGCGCCCTCGGTGTCCACCGCCGCCAGCGACACCGAACCGCTTCCGGTCTTGACCAGCCGCACCCGCAACGCCGAAGCACCATTGGCGTGCAGGCAGACGCCACCCCAGGAGAACAGCAGCCGCCCCTGGCCCGGCTCCACCAGGTCCATGAACGAGGCCGGCTGCAACGCCGCGTCCAGCAGGGCGGGATGCAGCCCGAACAGTCCGGCGTCACCGACCTGCTCGGGTACCTCGACCTCGGCGAAGATCTCCCCGTCACGCTGCCAGGCCGCCCGCAACCCCTTGAAGGTGGGCCCGTAGGCCACGCCGCCCTCGGCCAGGTCGTCGTACAGCCCGTCCAATGCGATGGGCATCGCACCGACGGGAGGCCACACGGCCGTGTCGAACCGCGCCGTACGCGCTCCGACCCCCAGCACGCCGGCCGCGTGCCGCACCCAGGGCTGGTCCGGCGCGTCGGCGAGCCGCGCGTAGATCGCCAGGTTCCTGCGGCCTGTCTCGTCGGATGCGCTCACCACCACCTGGACGGCGACGGCGCCGTCCGGGGCGAGCACCAGCGGGGCGGCCAGGGTGAGTTCCTCCACCCGGTCGCAGCCGACCTGGTCCGCCGCCCGGATCGCCAGTTCCAGGAACCCGGTGCCGGCGAACAGCGCCGTACCGGCCACCGCGTGATCGGCGAGCCAGGGGTGCGCGCGCACCGACATCAGGCCGGTGAGCAGTGCACCGTCGGAGTCGGCGAGCCCGACAGTGGCGCCCAGCAGCGGATGCCTCGCCGCGGCGAGGCCAAGCCCTCGGGCATCGGCGATCCGCACCCCGCTCGGCCAGTAACGCCGGTGCTGGAAGGCGTACGTCGGCAGGTCGACCCGGCGGCCACCCTCCAGCGCACTCTGCCAGTCCACCGCCACCCCGCGGACGAACAACTCGGCCGCCGAGACCAGCACCCGGTCCATGCCGTCTTCGTCGCGGCGCAAGGTCCCGGCGACCACCGCGGTGACCCCCGCCTCGTCCACCGCCTGCTCGATCCCCAACGTCAGCAGCGGATGCGGGCCGACCTCGATGAACGCCCGATACCGCTCCGCCAGCAACCGCTCGATGGCCGGCGCGAACTCCACCGTGCGCCGCACGTTCTCGTACCAGTAGCCGGCGTCCAACTCCGTACCGTCGAGCCACTGCCCGGTCGCGGTCGACAGCATCGGCACCCGCGCCGCACGCGGCGCCACCTCCGCCAGGTCCACCAGCAGATCGTCACGGAACCGCTCGACCTGCGGCGAATGCGCGGCGAAGTCCGCCCCGGCCAACTGCCAGCGCATGACACCCTCGGCCGACAACCGCCGCTCCAGCACCCGCATGGCCTCCCCGTCGCCGGCGACGGTGACCACCCGGGGCCCGTTGACCGCGGCGATCGAGATCCGATCCAGCAGGTCATCCTCGGCCAGCGCCGCACGCACCTGCTCCACCGGCGCCATCACCGACAGCATCACCCCATGCCCGGACAGCCGTTCACCGATCAGGCGGCTGCGCAACGCCACCACCCGGGCGCCGTCCTGCACCGACAGACCACCGGCCACCACCGCAGCCGCGATCTCCCCCTGCGAATGACCCACCACCGCGTCCGGGCGAACCCCCAGCGACTCCCACACCGCCGCCAGCGACACCATCACCGCGAACGACACCGGCTGCACCACATCCACCCGATCCAGCCCCGGCGCCCCCTCCACCTGACGCACCACATCCAGCAACGACCAGTCCACGAACGGCTCCAACGCCGCCGCACACTCCGCCATCCGCCCCGCGAACACCGCCGACTCCTCCAGCAGCCGCGCCCCCATCCCCACCCACTGCGCCCCCTGACCCGGGAACACCCACACCGACTTCCCATCCACATCGGCCACACCCGCAACCACACCGGGCACCGACTCACCCACGCTCAGCGCACCGACACCCGCCAGCAGACCCTCACGATCCCCACCGACCACCACCGCACGGTGGTCGAACAGCGACCGCGACGACACCAGCGACGACCCCACATCCGCCAGACCCAGCTCAGCCCAGGCCTGCAGGTGCGCCGTCAATCGACCGGCCTGTGCCCGCACCGCGTCAGCCGTACGGGCCGAGATCACCCAAGGCAGCACACCGCCTGCCGGACCGGCAGGCTCGTCGACCGCCGGCTTCGCCGCCTCCGGCCCCTGCTCCAGGATCAGGTGCGCGTTGGTGCCGCTGATCCCGAACGACGACACACCAGCCCGGCGCGGACGACCGTTCCGCGGCCACTCGGCCGGCTCGGTCAGCAGTTCCACCGCGCCCGAGGCCCAGTCCACATGCGACGACGGCTCGTCCACGTGCAGCGTCCGGGGCAGCATCCCGTGCCGGAGAGCCATGACCATCTTGATCACACCGGCAACGCCCGCGGCGGCCTGGGTGTGCCCGATGTTCGACTTGATCGACCCCAGCAGCAACGGCCGGTCCTCCGGCCGGTCCTGACCGTACGTCGCCAGCAGCGCCTGCGCCTCGATCGGGTCGCCCAGCATGGTGCCGGTCCCGTGCGCCTCGACCGCGTCCACCTCGGCAGGGGACAGCCCGGCGACGGCCAGTGCCTTGCGGATCACCCGCCGCTGAGAGGGGCCGTTCGGCGCGGTCAGCCCGTTGGACGCGCCGTCCTGGTTGATCGCCGATCCTCGGACGAGCGCGAGCACCTGGTGGCCGTTGCGCCGCGCGTCCGACAGCCGCTCCAGCATCACCAGACCGACACCCTCGGACCATCCGATGCCGTCCGCCGAGTCGGAGAACGCCTTGCAGCGCGCATCCGGTGCCAGCCCGCCCTGCTCACCGAGCTCCCCGAACGCCGCGAGGGTCGATATGACGGTGACACCGCCGGCCACCGCGAGCGAGCACTCCCCGTTACGCAGGGCCTGGGCCGCCATGTGGATGGTCACCAGTGACGACGAGCACGCGGTGTCCACCGTCACCGCCGGGCCCTCCAGGCCCAGGGTGTACGAGATCCGGCCGGAGGCCACGCTGGCCAACTGCCCGGTCATGATGTGACCGCGAGACTCCTCCCCAGGCATGTAGCCCGAGCCGACGGAACCGATGAACACGCCGGTGTCGCTGCCCCGCAACGAGTCCGGATCGATACCGGCACCTTCGAGGACCTCCCAGGCGGCCTCCAGCAGCAGGCGCTGCTGCGGATCCATCGCCAGCGCCTCACGCGGGGAGATCCTGAAGAACTCCGCGTCGAACTCGGGCGCGTCGAAGACGAACCCGCCCTTCAGGTCGAGGTCGCCATGGACCTGCCAGCCGCGGTCGGTCGGCAGCGGGGTGATGGCGTCCTGCCCCTCGATGACCAGCCGCCACAGATCCTCCGGGGAGTTCACCCCGCCGGGATAACGGCAGGCCATCGAGACGATGGCGATCGGGTCGTCCCCGACCGAGACCGTGGCCACCGGCAGGATGGCGTCGCCGTGCGCGCCGAGCACCTCGCTCAGCAGGTACTCACCGAGCACGGTGGGGGTGGGGTAGTCGAAGACGAGGGTGGAGGGCAGGCGCAGTCCGGTGGCCACGTTGAGCCGGTTGCGCAGCTCGATCGCGGTCAGCGAGTCGAAGCCCAGCTCACGGAACTCCCGGCGAACCTGCACCGCCTCCAGCGAGGGATGCCCGAGGACCGCGGCGGCCTGAGCCCGGACCAGATCGACCACGAACCGGGTCCGGTCGGCCTGCGTCAGTCCGGCCACCTGCCGCAACAGTGCACCCTCGCCGGGAGCGGGCGCCGACGCGGCCGTACGACGGGTGCCGCGCACCAGACCGCGCAGCAGCGGCGGGACCTGCTGAGCGGGCATCGCCGGCAGGTTCAGCCGTACCGGGACCACGAGCGGTGAATCCGAGCCGATGGCCGCGTCGAACAGGGACAGTCCCTGTTCGGTGGTGATCGGCGGCAGCCCGGCGGCGGTCATCCGCTGCACATCGGCCTGCGACATGTCCCCGGTCATTCCGGTGGCCTGCGCCCACAGTCCCCAGGCCAGTGACAGTCCCGGCAGTCCCTGCGCCCGGCGCCGTGCCATCAGCGCGTCCAGCCAGGCATTGGCCGCCGCGTAGTTGCCCTGCCCGGCGTTGCCCATCAGCCCGGCCAGCGAGGAGAACACCACGAACCCGGCCAGATCCATCTCCTGGGTCAGCTCGTGCAGATGCCAGGCGGCGTCCACCTTCGGCCGCAACACGGTGTCCAGCCGCTCCGGCGTCAGCGAGGCGATCGTCCCGTCATCGAGGAGCCCGGCCGTGTGCACCACCGCGGTCAGCGGATGTTCGGCATCGACCTGCGCCAGCAGGCGGGCTACCGCATCCCGGTCCGCCAGGTCACAGGTGGCGACCGTGACCTCGACCCCGTGCGCGATCAGCTCGGCCCGCAACTCCACCGCACCCGGAGCGTCCAACCCCCGGCGGCTGGCCAGCAGCAGATGCCGCATCCCGTGCTCGGCCACCAGATGCCGAGCCACCTCCGCACCCAGACCACCGGTACCGCCGGTGATCAACACCGTGCCCTCCGGCTCCCACCGCCGGGGCATGGTCAACACGATCTTGCCCGTGTGCCTGGCCTGACTCATGAACCGGAACGCCTCCCGGCCCCGGCGCACATCCCACGCCGTCACCGGCAACGGCCGCAACTCACCAGCGGCGAACAGCTCCATCAACTCGGCCAGAATCTGCCGCAACCGCTCAGGCCCGGCGTCCAGCACGTCGAACCAGTGATACTCCAGCCCCGGGAAGCGGTCCTGCTCGCGGATGTCGAGCTTGCCCATCTCGATGAACCGGCCGCCCGGACGCAGCAGCCGTGCCGAGGCGTCGATGAACTCCCCGGTCAGCGAGTTGAGCACCACATCGATACCCCGCTCACCACACACCGCGCGGAACCGCTCCTCGAACTCCAGACTCCGCGAGGAGGCGATGTGGTCGTCCGGGATGCCCAGCGAACGCAGAACGTCCCACTTGGCCGGGCTCGCCGTGGCGAACACCTCGACCCCCAGCCGCTGGGCCAGCTGAATCGCGGCCATCCCGGTCCCACCGGTGCCCGCGTGCACCAGCAGCGACTCCCCCTCCCGCAGCCCGGCCAGATCCATCAGCCCGTAGTAGGTGGTGAGGAACGCCACCGGAATCGTCGCCGCCTGCTCGAAGGAGACCCCGTCGGGGATCTTGGTCACCCCACCGGCACCGGTGACCACCACCGGGCCGAAGCCACCTTCGGTCAGACCGACCACCCGATCTCCCGGACGCAGGTCGTCGACCCCGGGGCCGACCTCCAGCACCACGCCGGCGGCCTCACCGCCCATCAGGCCGACCCTGTCCTGGAACCAGCCCAGCGCGTTCAACCCGTCCAGCAGGTCACGGAAGTTCACCCCCGCCGCACGCACCGCCACCCGCACCTGCCCCGCCTCCAACGGCTCGGCCGCCTGCGGGAACGCGAGCAACTCCAACGCGTCCAGACTGCCCTTGGCCCGGCTGCCCAGCCGCCACGCCACCTCACCGGCCGGCGGCAACAGACCCGCCCCCGAGGCCAGCGACGCCAGCCGCGGCACCCGCACCCCACCGTCACGCACCGCCACCTGCGGCTCACCGGAAACCAGCAGGGCGGCCAGCAACCCGGGAATCGCGGCCCCCAGCGCACCGGGCGAGGCCTCATCCGTGCCCGGGTCCGCGTGCTCGTCTCCGTACTCATCCGGCCCCAGGTCCACCAGCACGAACCGGCCCGGGTTCTCCGACTGCGCGCTACGCACCAACCCCCACACCCCGGCCGCACCCAGATCCGCCACCGGCTCACCCTCAACGGCGGCCACCGCGCCCCGCGTGACGACCACCAACCGCGAACCAGCACACCGCTCATCGGCCAGCCACCCCTGCAGCAGACCCAGCACCCCAGCCGTCATCGCACGCGCCGAGGCCACCGCGTCCCCGGCCGACCCGGCCGCGACCCCGGCCAGCACCACTTCCGGCACCGGCCCCGCCTCGGTCAGCGCCGACAGATCCCGGTGAACCGTCACCGACTGTCCGACCGACTCCCACGCCGCCGCGAGACCCAGGGCGTCCGGCTCGAATCCCGAGAAGCCGACCACCGTCACCGGCGCCGGATCAGCCACGGAAACCTCGGAAAGCGGGCTCCAATCCAGCCGGAACAGCCCGTCCCGCTCCGTCACCTGACCACCACCGGCGGCGGCGAGCTGGTCAGGAGTGAACGGGCGCAGCACCAGCGAACGCGCCGACAGCACCGAATCCCCGGCGGCGTCCACCGCCGTCAGCGACACAGCGTCGTCGCCCGTCCGGAACAGTCGCACCCGCAGCATCGCCGCCCCGGTGGCCTGCAGGCTCATCTGCCCCCAGGAGAACGGCAACCGGCCACCCTCCACCGGCTCCAGCCCGACGAAGGTCACCGCGTGCAAGGCCGCGTCCAGCAACGCCGGGTGCACTCCGAACGAACCCGCGTTCGAGGCCGCCTGCTCGGGCAGCGCGACCTCGGCGAACACCTCACCGTCGACACCACGCCAGGCCGCTCGCAGCCCCTGGAACACCGGGCCGTATTCGAACCCGCCCGCGGCCAGTCCCTCGTACACCCCGTCCAGCCCGATAGCGGTCGCGCCGGCCGGCGGCCACACCGCCGCGTCGAACGGCTCGGCATTGGGAGCACCGGTGGCCGGAGCACCGACGGCCAGCGTGCCGGTGGCGTGCCGCACCCACGGCACGTCATCGGCGGCCTCGGCAGAGCGGGCGTAGACGTTCACGCTCCGGTGGCCCGACTCCTCCGCGGCGCCCACCCACACCTGCACCGCGACGGCATCGGTTTCGCCCAGCACCAGCGGCGCGGTCAGGGTCAGCTCCTCGACCAGGTCACAACCGACCTGGTCACCGGCCCGGATCGCCAGCTCCAGGAACCCGGTACCCGGGAAGATCACCGTTCCGGCCACCGCGTGATCGGCCAGCCACGGATGCGACGAGAGCGACAGGCGGCCGGTCAGCAACACCCCATTGGAGTCGGCCAGGCCCACGGCGGCGCCCAGCAGCGGATGCCCCGCCACCGCCAACCCCGCCGCGGCCACATTCCCCACCTGGGAACCCGCCCTCGCGGGCCAGTACCACTGGTGCTGGAAGGCGTAGGTCGGCAGATCGACCCGGCGCCCGCCCGGCAGCACCTGCCGCCAGTCCACCGCCACGCCGCGGACGAACAACTCGGCCGCCGAGACCAGCACCCGGTCCAGCCCGCCGTCGTCGCGGCGCAACGTCCCGGCGATCACGGCCTCCGCCGCGGCCTCATCCACGCATTCCTGGACCCCGACCGTCAGCACCGGATGCGGGCTCACCTCCACGAACACCCGATACCGCTGCTCCAGCAACTGCGCCACCGCCGGCGCGAAGCCCACCGTACGCCGCAGGTTGTCACACCAGTACCCGCCGTCGAGCTCCGGCCCCTCCACCCACTGGCCCGTCACCGTCGACAACATCG
>NZ_JBSFWD010000095.1:0-18774 GCF_053592655.1 Streptosporangium sp. NPDC002607 | reverse complement strand
GGTCCTGCGGGTCCTGCGGGTCCCTCGGGTCCGATTGCGCCGTCAGCGCCTGCGGGTCCTGCGGGTCCTTCCGGTCCGGGTGCGCCGTCAGCGCCTGCCGGTCCTGCGGGTCCTGCGGGTCCCTCGGGTCCGATTGCGCCATCGGCGCCTGCGGGTCCTGCGGGTCCTTCCGGTCCGGGTGCGCCATCGGCGCCTGCGGGTCCCTCGGGTCCGGGCGCGCCGTCAGCGCCTGCGGGTCCTGCGGGTCCCTCGGGTCCGATTGCACCATCGGCGCCTGCGGGTCCTGCGGGTCCCTCGGGTCCGGGTGCGCCATCGGCGCCTGCGGGTCCTGCGGGTCCTGCGGGTCCGGGTGCGCCATCGGCGCCTGCGGGTCCTGCGGGTCCTGCGGGTCCGGGTGCGCCATCGGCGCCTGCGGGTCCTGCGGGTCCTTCCGGTCCGATTGCGCCGTCAGCGCCTGCCGGTCCTGCGGGTCCTGCGGGTCCTGCGGGTCCCTCGGGTCCGATTGCGCCGTCAGCGCCTGCGGGTCCTGCGGGTCCTTCCGGTCCGGGTGCGCCATCGGCGCCTGCGGGTCCTGCGGGTCCCTCGGGTCCGATTGCGCCGTCAGCGCCTGCGGGTCCTGCGGGTCCCTCGGGTCCTTCGGGCCCGGTTGCGCCGTCGGCGCCTGCGGGTCCTGCCGGTCCTGTGGGTCCTTCCGGTCCTGCGGGACCCTCAGGTCCGGTTGCGCCAGCGGGCCCTCGTGGCCCCACCGGGCCTCTGGGCCCTGCGGGACCAGCAGGACCCTGGACTCCGTCGGGAATCCGGCACAGGAAGATTGGCAGGCCCAGCCACCTGCACAGCGGGATATAAGCCGAACTGTCCGAGGTCGGCTGCGGCTGCAATGCGCCCTGGATGATTGCCTTGGTGCTGGAGAGGTCGCGGGCGTTAACTGTTCCGGGGACGGAGATGAAGCTCGTGCAAATAGTGGAAATCGCCAGAATGCAGGGGTCAACCTGCGTTCCCTTGGCGGATTCGATTCTCTCGGGACGAGCCTGCGCCGAAGTCGAAAGTTGCGAATCGGCTGAAACTGGGACAGGGGAGTGCAGAAGAAGGACGGCCCCGGCGAGCGCGCCGCCCGCAAGGGTCCGTTTCATGAAAATAGACACGTGCGTTGTCTCTCCCGTTGCATTCAGCGAAAACACTGTGCGGCCATTCTTTGAACGCTCGGGAGGTGGCGGGAGAAGTGTCGATCGAATCAGGTGTGGAAGCTTGATGAGGGGCGCGCGTTTCTTTGCTTTCCGTAAATTTGAATCGCCACACAAAAGCCCAACATCCTTGTTGTGGCAATTAATTGGATAAGTGAATTATATTCACTCAAGTCGGATAATGGGCAGACTGGGCGGTGATTGAACGTAGGTCTCGACGCCGCCCGGTACCGGCTGTGGGCCGAGGTCGGAGCCGTCATCGTCACCGTTGAAAACGCCCGCCGGTGGAGCGCGCTCCACCGCCGGGAAGTGCTTGTCGAACACGATCTTCGTACGCCGTACGTGTTACGTTGCGTGATGTGCGCGGCCGGGAGGTTCCCGGTTCGAACGGGGCGAAGTTTTCGTGATCACCCGGAAGGGGCGGAAGGCGGATTCGCGCGGGCGGGCGACCAGCGGGCCGCCGCGTTGCCGTGGCAGCGTTTCCTGCTTTCCCCGGACGGGTACCACCGGCTGGCCACCCACCACCCCGACCGGTCCTGTAGGCGACCGGTGGTGCGGCGGGAAGCCTGCCCGGTACCGTTGTCCGGCACCGGGCAGGCGGGGCGCGGAGCTCGAGAACGAATCGGGAAACGGAGCCTGGTCCCCCCGGCTTCGGTCGTGGGGTGGGTCAGGACGGGATGGGGATGTGGATCCTGGGCAGGCCCTCGGGTTCCTTGCCGGGATAGTCTCCACCCAGCATGGTGGCCACTGTGTAGAGATGCCAGGCCTGGTTGGGCTTCTTGAGGACGGGTTCGGCGAACAGCGCACGAACCTCGTCGGGGTTGACGATGGGTGTCAGCAGGTCGAGGCGACCCAGGACATGGTCGCGTATCAGGCCGGTCAGCTCCGTACCGGGGCTGGTCCGCCAGTTCCAGCCACCGCCGCCGGTTTTCGGCGCGGTCAGCACCTGCGGCCTGCGCTGCCAGGGGTAGTACCGCTTCCCGGCGGTGAACCGCCACGGCTTGCCCTCGATCGGGATGTCCCTGAGCGACGGGGCCAGGACGCCGAGGAGTTCGTAGATGACCTCCTCCGACAGCCGCCAGGTCTGGTCGAGACCCAGCGCGGCGCGGACCACCCGGTTGTCGAGGAAGGGCCAGATCTGGTCGCCCCGGCGCAGCGAGCCCGCCCGCGCCCCCGCGTGCCAGCGGCCGACCTTGTAGGAGATGTACATGTGGTCGAGCGCCTCCAGCGGAGCCCGCTCTCGCCACGGCCCGGCCAGCTCGCGGGCGTGCTCGTTGGCCGTCTCGCTGAACAGCGCCGGATCTCGCAGGAAGGTCACGTCCACCCGGCGGCGCAGCGCTTTCTCCCCCAGGTCGGTCTGGAGCAGCAGCAGGCCGCCGGCCCGCAGGATCTCGCCGCTCTGCCCGGACATGGTCGGCTTGGCGCTGTAGGGGAGGTAACCGACGACCGACTCGTACGCCGATGTCATGCCCTCGCAGGCGCGCAGCGTCTCGTAGGCCCGCGCGAGCGGGTGCTCGACGACGATCGCGTCCTTCTTCTCGGCGCGGGCCGGGGGGATGACGGTGTGCTCGACGTGGAGCGCCTGGGCGACGCGCCCGGCGAGGATCACGTCGGGGTGGGTGTCCAGGCCGTTGGTGGTCGCGCGCAGCGGGATGCCGGCCGCGTGCAGCACCGCGGCGATCAGGCGGCTGTCCCTGCCACCGGTGAGCGCGAGGTTCACCGGTTCCCCCGCCGCGCGCAGCGGCTCCACGGTGGCCAGCAGCGCCTCGGCCAGCTCCCCGACGAGCTCCTTCTTCCGCCTGCGCGACTCCGGTGCCGGCACGGCCGTCGGGAGCGGGGTCGTGGTGATCGTACGGGTGCCGCCCCTGACGGTCACCGACGAGGACGGCGGCAGCGCGCTCACCCCGAGGTAGGGCGTCTCGTCGGACAGGAAGTATCCCTGCCGGACCATCGACTGCAGCGCGAGCACGTCCCAGTCGACGCGCTCGCCGCAGGCGAGATGGACCAGGAGGGCCCGGCTGCCGATCACGTGCACGTCGGGCGTCTCGGCGTAGTAGACCGGGCAGACCCGGTGGATCGCGGTGGCGGCCGACAGCTCGCCCCCAGTGGCCCGGAACACCGAGAAGCACCCGCCGACCGCCTCGCTGTCCAGCGTGATCATGCCCGCCAGCCGGTTCACGTCGTCCGGTGCGGCCAGGTAACCGTTCACCCCGGTCACCCGGTCGTGCTCGGTCATCAGCGGCGGGGGCTGCCGCGAGTCGTCGGGCTCGTTGGTCCAGGCGAACATGGTGATGCCGGGGCGGTGCCACTCGCGCGACCTGATGACCTCCGACGGCACGGGGAACGCGCTGTCGATCACGCTCCTGACACGGTGCAGCATCGCCTCCGGTATTCCGGCTTCCGGATCTTTGGCCGCGAGGCCGAGGTACACGCGCATGACGAAGGATCCTATGTCGCGTTTTTTCGGGACGGCTGGGAGTCCGGCCGGACAGCATGGCCGAGATGAACGAGATGCTGTCACACGCCGTCACCGGTACGGCGACCGTGGCCCGCGGCGTCCGTGACGACCGGCTGGGGCCGCCCACCCCCTGCGAGGACTTCGACGTGCGGGCCCTGCTCGGGCTCAGCGGGCGGGATCCGGCCTGGAAACCCTGATCACGTGCCGAACACGGTTTGCGCTCGCTTGGGTCAAGCTCCCGGCGGGAGGCTGGAAGGAGCCGTCGTAGGGGGTGACACGCATCCCTAGGAGGCGACATGAAGTCACGCCCGCTCGCCGCTGCCCTCGCCGTGATCGTCCTGCTGTCCGCCGCCGCCTGCGGAGGGGCGTCGGACGGGAAGGGAACCGCCAGCCAGCCGATGCCCGAATCCGGCAAGCAGGTCCCGCGCCCCTCCCTCGCGGAAACCGGTGGCCTGGCCACCTCCGGGGTCGAGGACTCCGAGGCCGACGCCGCCAGGCAACGTGACACCGCCGCCGAGCAGATCTCCACCTTCGCCCTCGACGTGGACACCGCCTCGTACGGCTACAGCAGGCGGACCATCCAGGAGGGCAGGTTGCCGGAGCCTGGTCAGGTCCGGCCCGAGGAGTTCGTCAACGCCTTCGCGCAGGACTACCGGGAGCCGGACGACGACGGCTTCACCGTGCACATGGACGGTGCCCGTACGCCGGGGAACGGCGCCGCGCTGCTCCGTGTCGGCCTGCAGACCCGCAGGGCGGATGCGGAGGCCCGGCGCCCGGCGAACCTCACCTTCGTGGTGGACGTGTCCGGTTCCATGAGCGAGTCCGGCAGGATCGACCTGGTCAGGGAGGCCCTGCACAAGCTCGTCGACCAGCTCGGGCCCGGTGACCAGGTCTCCATCGTGGCCTTCAGCGACCGGGCGGACGTCGTCCTGTCCATGACCCCGGCAACCGACAGGGACCGGCTCCATGCCGCCGTCGAGCGCCTCGCCATAGGACAGTCGACGAACCTGGAGGAAGGGCTGACCAGTGGCTACGCGGAGGCCGCGACGAGCTTCAGGGCGGTGGCGGTCAACCGGGTCATCCTGCTCTCCGACGGACTGGCCAACGTCGGTGACACCACCTGGCAGGGCATCCTCGCCCGGGTCGAGGAGGCCGCAGGCAAGAGGATAACCCTGCTGTGCGTCGGTGTCGGCCGCGACTACGGTGACCAGCTGATGGAGCAGCTCGCCGACAACGGGGACGGTGCCGCGGTCTACGTCAGCTCCGTCGACGACGCGCGCAAGGTCTTCGTCGAGCAGCTCGCCACCAACCTCGACCTGCGCGCCCGCGACGCCAAGGCACAGGTCGTGTTCAACCCCTCGGCCGTGGAGTCGTATCGTCTGATCGGCTACGAGAACCGGCGACTCGCGACCGAGGACTTTCGTGACGACGCCAAGGACGGCGGCGAGATCGGCCCCGGTCACTCGGTGACCGCCCTGTACGAGGTGCGGCTGCGCGGCGGGGCGTCGGGTCAGCTGGCCACCGCCACCGTACGCTGGCAGGACCCCGACACCCGCGATCCCGCCGAGGCCACTCACGCCCTCGCGGTCGGTGACCTGGCGGCCTCGCCGTGGCGGGAGTCAGCGCCGAGGTTCCAGGTCGACGTGGTTGCCGTGGGCTTCGCCGAGTATCTCCGCACTGGGGAGGGGATCGCCGGAGCGGACCCCGGGGATCTCGCCGCCCATGCCACCCGGCTGGCCGCGTCCACCGAGGACCCCGCGGTGACCGAGCTCGCCACGCTGATCGAGAAGGCCATGTCGCTAAGGTAGGCACCCGTCCGCGGCCCGCACGCGACCTGCGGCCCCGAGGCGAGCCGGCCCCCGTGGCGGCCCGCCTCGGCGGTTACAGGGTGTGGAGTGATTTCCTATACACTGGCGTGGACGCCGGGCAGGGCCCGGCGACATCGGTTGACACCGAGGGGCTATGGCGCAGTTGGTAGCGCGCCTCCATGGCATGGAGGAGGTCTGGGGTTCGAATCCCCATAGCTCCACTCCTCACGAAGGGCGGCCAGATGGCCGCCCTTCGGTGTTCTCCTGGACGAATCGCTCTCAGTCGAGCTCGTAGTCGAGGTGGAAGGAGTGGGCGCCGTCGTCGTTGACGATCTGCCCCCCGCCCCGGATGCCCAGCAGTTCCCCGGTGCCCGAGTCGGGAAGGATCGTCCAGCTCAGCTCCGACTCCCCGGCGTGTGCCGCGGCCGTGTGGTGGAGTACGAAGGTGCCCTTGCGGCCGTGCGCGGTGCCGGTGAAGCGTTCGAAGCCCGCGTAGGCCGCCGACGTCTCGACCGGGGCGACCGCGGTGATGATGTCCGTGGTGCTGGTGCCGACCAGGTCGCCGTCGAAGGTCTTGGTGATGTGGACGCGGGAGAGCGTGGCACCTTCGGCCTCGTCGTAGGGGTGCGGATCCCAGCTGTCGATGGTGAAGGTTCCGGTGGCACGAGGCATATGTGGGCTCCCTTGGAAGGTCTCAGCTCTTGTGCTCATCCTGGCGCCTATACCTGTCATCTAATGTCAGATACGGGGCTCTCCGTCCGTGACCGCGGCGGCGAGAAGGGGGCGCTCTAGGAAAGGCGCCATTTATCCATGTTCCAGGTGATGGTCGACTGCGCGGGGTTCGGGACGACGTTCTGGAGCGTCTCGTCCCACGCGCTGAGGCCCGGATGCTGGAACAGCGGGATGGTGGCCAGGTCACTCCAGAGCCGCTTCTCTATCTCACCGATGATCGGGTCCTGGGCGGCCAGGTCAACGGTCGAGTTCAACTCCTTGATGAGGAGGTCGACCCGCCTGCTGGAGTAGCAGCCGTTGTTGTTGCCCTTGCTGTGGGCGTCGCACTTCTGCGGCGAGGTGAAGCTGGAGGCCCAGCCACTGACCAGGGCCGAACCCGACCAGGCGAACAGCGCCACGTCGTAGCCGTTGGTCGGCATCACGGTGCCCAGGAAATCCTCGGAGCCCTTGTCGACGACCTTGAATCCGGCCTTGTTACAGGAGTCGATGATGAGCTGCACCGCCGCGGTGCGGCGCGGGTTCGGGGTCTGGTAGCCGATGCTGACCTCCAGCCCCGTCTGGCCGGCTTTCCGCAGCAGTTCCCTGGCACCCGCGATGTCCTGTCGCGTGTACACGTCGGCGCTGCCGCTGGCGGCCACGACCGCGGCGCTGTTGGCCTGGAACGGAGCCACGGTGCGAACCTGCAGGGGCCTGGCCGCGGGTGCGACGGGCTTGATCAGATGGTCGACGATGAGCTGCCTGGGCACGCATCTGGCGAACGCCTCGCGCAGCCTTCTGTCGCGGAACGGGCTGGAGTGGAAGTTGAAGTCCAGGTGCTCGTAGGTGTACTTGTCGGAGGCACTGACCTTCACCCCCCGCAGGGACTGCAACTGCTTGAGCACCTCGGGTCCCGGCTGCGGCTCGACGATCTGGACCTCGCGGTTCTGCAGTGCCTGCGCCTGCTCGTCGAGGGTGATGAAACGCTCGACGATCGTCGGAGTCGCGGCGGGGGTGCCCCACCACCTGTCGTTGGCGATGAAGGTCAGCCGCTGCCCGGCGTCCAGCTTGGAGAGCTTGTACGGTCCCGAGGAGGGGATCAGCCTGGTCTCGGGCAGCCTGCCCTCGGAGACCCAGCCGTCGTTGAAGAACTTGATGCCCTCGGCGAGCTTCTTCGAGTCGGTGTTCTTGACCGCCGCGATGAAGTCCTCCTCGGACAGGCCGTCCTGCTCGGCGACCACGTGGGCGGGCAGCATCTCGGTCGCGCCGGGGCCGCCGGCCACCCAGTCCGCGAACGGCTTGTCGTAGACCAGGGTGAACTCCTTGCCGCCCTTCTCGCAGTCGGGGACCTCGGTGTCCTGGACGCCGTTGGTGTCGGCTGAGGCGAAGCCCTTGACCTTGCCGGACCGGAAGGCCCACCACAGCATGACGTCGTCGCAGTCGATCGGGGTGCCGTCGGACCAGACCGCCTTGGCGTTGATCGTGTACTTGACGCTCAGCGGGTCGTCGGAGATCTTCTCGTAGGTTCCGAAGTCCTTGTCGGGGACGATCGCGCCCTTGTCACCGTAGAACCAGAAACCCGTGAGCACCCGCTGCAGGGGCGCCGCGTTGCGCGTGGCGTTCTCGGCGGTGGTGTTGTTGTTGTAGGAGTGGAACTCCTGCTCGTACGCGTAGGTGATGGTCTCTGCCGGTTGGATCGACTCCGAGCCCGACGCCGTCGGGTCGTCCGTCGGATCGGTGCTCGCGCAGGCGCTGAGCAGGAGCGAGCCGCATGCCAGCAGTGCCAGGATCCCCGCCGGCCTTCGTGTGTGGAACACGGCACACTCCTCTGATCGCCCGTTCTCCGGCCGGTCCCGTAACGGCCCCGCGGAGCGCGAGTGCCGTCGCTCCCGCACGGCCGCGCGGGACCGGAGACCGGCCTCGCGTCTCCCCGTGACCATGCCGGATGCGAGACCCCCAGTTGACGAGAATAGAAAAAACGCAACCTTTGAGCGAATTCTCCCAGTATGTGAGATGGCCATTACCGGGCTCCCGGCGTGCCCGCGTACGGGAAGGGCATCCGCACCGGGAAAAGCGGCGGTACCACCGGAGCAAACATGGCCCGATCCTTGTGGATATTGGCACTCGGGCCACTCGCGCGGAGCGTTTCGCCCCCCCGATTATGGGGCGCATGACAACGACTCTTCGGGCGCCCGAACGTAAGCTGCACCGCGCCTGGATCGTGGCGGGAGTCGCGTTCGTGGCCATCCTCGGCGCGGCCGGGTTCCGGGCGACGCCCGGCGTGCTGATCACACCGCTCCAGGAGGAGTTCGGCTGGTCCCGGGGCACGATCTCGCTGGCCGTCTCGGTCAACCTCATGCTCTACGGGCTGACCGCGCCCTTCGCGGCAGCGCTCATGGACCGTTTCGGAATGCGCAGAGTCGTGACGTACGCCCTGCTGCTGGTCGCCGCGGGCAGCGGGTTGACCATCCTGATGAACGCCCCCTGGCAGCTCGTCCTGTGCTGGGGTGTCCTGGTCGGCCTCGGCACCGGCTCGATGGCCCTGGTCTTCGCCGCGACCCTCACCGAGCGCTGGTTCGTCCGCCACCGCGGCCTCGTCACCGGTGTGCTCACCGCGGGCGGCGCCACCGGGCAACTCGTCTTCCTGCCCGTCCTCGCGCACCTGGCGGCCGACAGTGGCTGGCGGTCGGTCGCCATCACGGTCGCCGTCGCGGCTCTGGCCGTGGTCCCCCTGGTCTGGTTCCTGCTGCGTGACCGGCCTGAGGACGTGGGCACCACGGCTCTGGGCGCCGGCCCCGCCGCACCCCCGGCGGTGCGGCCCGCGCGGACCGGTGGCGCCGCCTCGCGGGCCCTCGGCGTGCTGTGGAGCGCCGCGCGTACGCGCCCCTTCTGGCTGCTCGCAGGGGGGTTCGCGATCTGCGGGATGAGCACCAACGGCCTGGTGGGCACCCATTTCATCCCCGCCGCCCACGACCACGGCATGGCCGAGCCGGTCGCCGCCGGGCTGCTCGCGCTGGTCGGGATCTTCGACGTGGTCGGCACCGTGGCGTCCGGGTGGCTGAGCGACAAGATCGACTCGCGCGTCCTCCTCGGCGCCTACTACGGGCTGCGGGGCCTGTCGTTGATGGCCCTGCCAAGCCTGTTCGGGGCCACCGCCGAGCCCAGCATGCTGGTCTTCATCATCTTCTACGGCCTCGACTGGGTGGCCACGGTCCCGCCGACCGTCGCCCTGTGCCGCCAGATCTACGGTCCCGACGGGGCTGTGGTGTTCGGCTGGGTCTTCGCCTCCCACCAGATCGGCGCGGCGGTCGCCGCGGTCGCCGCGGGAGTCACCCGTGACCACTTCGGCGCCTACGATCTCGCCTGGTACGCCGCGGGGTCGCTCTGCTTCGCCGCCGCGCTCATGTCGGTGGTCATCACCAGGAAGCAGGCATCCTTGAAGGTCTGACCACCTCCCTGTCCGGAAGGGACGGGCAGCCAGGCCACGGCCGCCGGGTGGACAGGTGTGGAAGGTACTCGTTCCCGAAGTGTGATGGGGATCCCGCACGGGAAAACCGGATTTGTCGTACGCTCCCGATCGTGCTCGATGGGTTGGGTGGGACTCAGGGGACCCGGGAGACGGGTCCCGCGCCGACATATGTGACCGCCGAGGCGGAGACGTCGGAGTTGCCGAAAATCGTGGTGGAGAGCCCCCCGAAACCATCGGACTCACCGGTGAAGCGGTCCCGTATCGGCGACCTGCCGATGCGAGTGATCTACCGCATCCTGGCCGTGGGCGTCGCGCTGGTCCTGGCCGCCGTCGCGGCCGTGGTCGGTTTCGTCTCCTCGGGCTCCTCAGATCAACCGGGCGGGGGAAAGACGGGGCAGATCGCCGCGCCATCTGCCGCGCCACCCTCGCCCGGTCCAGGCTCGCCGGAGCCGTCGACCCCGGTGTCAGCCCCGGCGTCCGCCTCGGCGTCGGAGCAGGCGTCCCCGTCGGAGAGTCCTGCCGAGACGGCCTCTCCGTCCCCCTCGCCCGAGGGCTGGGAGCCGGCCCCCGACCGCAGCGCCGTCATCGCGGCCCTCGCCGACCCCCGGGTGCCCGAACTGCCGCGTGACAAGCGGCTCGGCCGGCTCCCCGGCAAGGCGTACAAGAGCAAGCGCCGCATCGAGGACGACAGGTCGGGGGTGTCGCTGATCCGTTTCGGCAAGCCCTGGAAGGTCTTCGGCGCGTCGCCGTTCTCCACCAAGCAGGTGCTGCCGAAGGTGAAGGGGATCGCTCACCGGGCGATGCTCGTGAGCTGTCCGGTGCCGATCCTGGTGCAGCGGAAGGCGAAGGACACCGCGCTGCTGGCGGCCCGGTGGACACTCAACCACCACCCCAAGGGCAGCAGGATCGCCTGGGTCGCCTCGCAGCCGATCAAGGACGGCTGGCTGCTCGCCTACCGGGTGAAGTACAAGATCAAGAGCAAGACGCGCTCCTCCATGGCCGCCCTCGCCGTGGTCGATGCTCCCGGAGCCAAGCCCGCGATGCTCTTCGTGACGATCCCCGACACCCAGAGCAAGCGCTGGCGCGATATCAACACCGCGGTCTCCTCCCTCAGATTGAAGTAAGCCCCATCTGGGCAGGAATCGCCATATCTATGTGATCTGGTGAAACTCGGGGGAATTTCACGGCAGGCCGCTCCATCGCCATCCGCGCGACGACCTCCCGCCCGCTCGCCGGGCGCGAGGTTCCGGGTTCGGGGCGCAGGCGAAGGACGGCCTCGGTTCGAGAGCCCGGACTGAGCCGGGTGTCCTGGGCATCCGTCCAGGCAGGCTCCCCCAGCCGTCGAGGGGGAAGTCTTGAAGCGACCGGCGTCTCAGGAACGCAAGGGGTCTGACCAGGACACGGCCGACAAGCAGCGCAAATCCAAGCCCTGGCGGTCCGAGGGCCTGCCCGACGGGCCGCCCGCCCCGCAGCGCCCGAGGATCAACTGGGTGCGTTTCCTGGTGACCATGCTCATCGTCTACGCGGGCTTCTTCGTCGTCTCCTCGTTCTTCGGCGAGGTCACCGAGCCGATCTCCTACACCCAGTTCACCGGTCAGGTGCGGGCGGGGAACGTCAAGGACATCTACGCCACGGGTACCTCGATCCAGGGCACCCTCAAAAAGCCCGCCCGCGACCCCGACAGCGGCAACGCCGAGTACGACAAGTTCTCCACCGAGATACCGGTCTTCGCCGACCAGGCCGCCCTCTACCGGCAGCTCACCGCGACGGGCGTGAACATCAAGGCCGAGCCCGTCGGCGGCCGGAGTTTCCTGTCCAACCTGCTGCTCTCCCTGCTGCCGGTCCTGCTGCTGGCGGGCCTGTGGGTCTGGTTCATACGGCGCTCGGCGTCCGCGATGGGCGAAGGGCTGGGCGGTCTCGGCGGGCTCGGTGGCCTCGGCAGGTCGAAGGCGGCCAAGCCGGTGGAACCGGCCAAGGTCCGGGTCGACTTCGACGACGTCGCGGGCATCGACGAGGTCGAGAACGAGGTGGCCGAGGTGGTCGACTACCTCAAGGACCCCGACAAGTACCGGAGGCTGGGGGCGAAGCTGCCCAAGGGGGTGCTGCTCACCGGGCCGCCGGGCACCGGCAAGACACTCCTCGCCCGCGCCGTGGCGGGCGAGGCGGACGTGCCCTTCTTCTCGGCGAGCGCCTCGGAGTTCATCGAGATGATCGTGGGGGTCGGCGCCTCGCGGGTACGCGAGCTGTTCGACGAGGCTCGCAAGGTCGCACCGTCGATCATCTTCATCGACGAGATCGACGCGATCGGCAGGGTCCGTGGCGGCAGCACCATCGGTGGCCACGACGAGCGCGAGCAGACTCTCAACCAGATCCTCACCGAGATGGACGGCTTCACCGGTTCCGAGGGCGTCATCGTGATCGCCGCCTCCAACCGGGCGGAGGTCCTCGACCCGGCGCTGCTCCGTCCTGGCCGGTTCGACCGTACCGTCGTGGTGTCGGTGCCGGATGTCGAGGGGCGGCTGGCGATCCTCCGGGTCCACAGCAGGGGTGTGCCGCTCGCCGACGACGTGGACCTGGAGCGGCTGGCCAGGACCACCCCCGGCATGACCGGTGCCGACCTGGCCAACCTGGTCAACGAGGCGGCGCTGCTCGCCGCCAAGCGCGGCCACGACAGGGTGCGCGCCCCCGACTTCGCCGACGCGCTGGAGAAGATCCTGCTCGGTGCGGCCCGCGCCGTCGTGATCCCGCAGGAGGAGCGCAGACGCACCGCCTACCACGAGGCCGGCCACGCGCTCCTCGGTATGCTCCAGCCCGGCGCCGACCCGGTCAGGAAGGTGTCGATCATCCCGCGTGGGCGGGCGCTCGGTGTCACGCTCTCCACGCCCGACACCGACAAGTACGCCTACGACGAGAAATACCTGCGCGACCGGATCGTCGGTGCCCTCGGCGGCATGGCGGCGGAGCAGGTCGTCTACGGGGTGATCACCACCGGCTCGGAGAACGACCTGGAGCAGGTCACCGTGATCGCCCGCGGCATGGTCGGCCGCTGGGGCATGTCCGCCAGGATCGGCCCGCTGAGCGTGCTGCCCGGCGCCGCCGACGGCCAGCCCGCCGCCGCCCCCGACACCCTCGCCGCGGTGGACCAGGAGGTCCGGCGCATCGTGGACGAGTGCTACGAGGTCGCCATGGCGGTCCTGGAGGAGAACCGTGAGCGCCTGGACGGCATCGTCACGGCCCTGCTGGAGCACGAGACCCTCGGCGAGGCGGAGGCGTACGCCGCCGCGGGCCTTCCGCGGGGCGCCGCCCCTGGACTTCCCCCTTCGGGACCGCCCCCGCAGCTCCCGCCCTCGCCCCACGCCTGACCCGCGAGCCGCCGCCTGGGCACGCTGCCCGCGGCCTTTGACCGGACGCCCGGCCTGCGGAGGCCTTCGCCCGCGGCGAGGGGACGGCGGGAGCCGCGCTAGGCTCGATCGGCGTGACCCAGATCGTTCTCGCCTCCGCGTCCCCTGCCCGCCTCGCCCTGCTCCGCAGCGCCGGACTCGATCCAGGAGTGATCGTCAGCGGTGTGGACGAGGAGGCCGTCACCGCCGACAGCCCGAGCGAACTCTGTCTCGCGCTGGCCCGCGCGAAGGCGGCTGTGGTGGCCAAGGGCCTGACCGACGGTCTGGTCATCGGCTGCGACTCGGTGCTGGAGCTCGACGGCCGGGCCTACGGCAAGCCGTCCTCTCCGGCGGAGGCGGTCGCCCGCTGGCGGGGCATGCGCGGCCGCGAGGGCCGTCTGCTCACCGGCCACTGCGTGATCGACGCCGCGGACGGGCGCGAGGTGGCGGAGGTGGGCGCGACGGTCGTGCGTTTCGGCACCGCCACCGACGACGAGATCGCCGCCTACGTCGCCACCGGCGAGCCTCTCCACGTGGCCGGAGCCTTCACCCTGGACGGCCGCGGCGGCTGGTTCGTCGACGGCATCGACGGCGACCACGGCAACGTCCTGGGCATCTCCCTGCCCCTGCTGCGCCGCCTCTTCGCGGCCCTCGGCGTCTCCGTACCCGGCCTCTGGCAGCGCGCCTGACGTCCACGACCCGGCCCGTGTCCGCTTTCGCCCGTAAGGGCTATGAGGAGCAGTCCCGGTTGACGTCCGATCCCGATAATCTTCCGCCATGGGTCATTTCCGCTCCTTTCTGGACGGCATAGGGTTCTTCTTCCAGGGACTGCGCTGGGTCGCGCGATATCCGCGCTGGTGGCTGTTCGGGTTGATCCCGGCGCTGATCGCGTTCGTCCTCTACGCGGTCGGCCTCTACTTCCTCGGCAAGAACGCGCTGGACATCGCCGCGTGGGGCACGCCGTTCGCCGACGGATGGAGTGAGGCGGCGCGGACCGCGCTGCGCGCGCTGGTCGGGCTGGTGCTCTTCGGCGCGGGGCTGGTCCTGGCCGTGGTGACCTTCACGGCGGTCACCCTCATCCTGGGCGATCCCTTCTACGAGAAGCTCTCCGAGAAGGTGGAGGAGACCTACGGGGAGGTGCCGACAGGGTACGAACTCCCGCTGTGGAAGTCGATCCCCAGAGCCATCAGGGACAGTCTGGTCACCCTCGGCTGGCTGTTGCTGTTCACGATCCCGCTGTTCTTCCTCGGCTTCGTGCCGGTGGTCGGGCAGACGGTGGTTCCGGTCCTGGGCGCCCTGGTCTCGGGTTTCTTCCTCACGATCGAGCTGACCGCACTGGCCCTGGAGCGCAGGGGACTGGCGCGCAAGAGCCGCTTCGGCCTGCTTCGCGCGAACAAGGCCCCCGCGCTCGGCTTCGGGGTCCTGCTCTTCCTGCTCTTCCTCGTCCCGTTCGTCGCGATCATCGCGATGCCTCCCGCCGTGGCCGGTGCGGCCATCATGGTCCGCACCCGGCTGGCCCCGCCCCTCCTGTCGGCGGAGAGGACGGGATGAGAGGCGCCTGAGGAGGCGCCCGGCCGTCGCGCGCCTCGCCCCGGGCGCCGCGATCGCGTGAGGGGGACGGTCCGGCTGTGGACGGCCGCACGTTCCGTCCACAGAAAGGAGTTCGGGCCGAAAGACACGGGAGCGGGTCCGGGAGGCTTCCGGCCATGACAACAGAGAGCCCGGACTCGCCCGAGTCCCTGTTCCCGCCGGTTTCCCAGCCCCGGCTCCTGCTCGGCTCCACCGAAGACGTCCTGGGCGCGGTCCCCTACCTGCTGGGGTTCCATCCCGCGGAGAGCCTGGTCGTCATCGGCCTCACGGGTGGTCTGCCCAGGAGCAGGCTGCACCTCACCGTCCGATGGGACCTGCCCCTGGCGTCCGGCGGTCTCGGCGACATCGTTCCGCTCTTCCGGAAGGAGGACGTCACGCAGGTCGTCATGGTCGGCTATGGTCCAGGCCCGCTGGTGACCCCGGCCATCGACGAGGCCGGTGCACTGTTCCGCAGGGGCGGCCTCACCGTCGTCGACGCGCTCCGGGTGGAGGACGGCCGTTACTGGTCGTACGGCTGCTCACGGACCGACTGCTGTCCCGTCGAAGGCGTGCCGTACGAGCGGCGGGCCACCGTCGTCGCGGCCGAGGCGATCCTGCACGGACTGGTCGCGTGGCCGGACAGGCAGGCACTGGAGCGCTCACTCGACCCGGTCACCGGGACCGCGCGGGTGGCCATGCGTGAGGCGACGGGCCGCCTCATGGAGGAGTTGAGCGGCAGGCTCGCCGGATGTCGTGACGCCGACGGGCTCGCGGTGGAGTTCGTCGCGGAGGGGGTGACCAGGGTCCGCGAGGCGATCGCCACCTACGCCTCGGGCGACCGGCTCGACGACGATCAGGCGGCCAGACTGGGGCTGGACCTGGCGGTGATCAGGGTTCGCGACGAGGCGTGGGCGCTGGTCACCGACGACGGGCATGACGCGCATCTCAAGCTCTGGCACGACCTCACCCGGAGGCTGGAACCGAGGTTCGTGCCCCCGGCCGCCTCGCTGCTCGGCCTGGTCGCCTGGCGGCGGGGCGACTCCGCGCTGGCGGGCGTCGCCCTCACCCGGGCGCTTGAGGCCGATCCCGGCTACTCGATGGCTCACCTGCTCATGCACGCGATCCACCACCTGGTCCCGCCACACGCCCTCAACGACAGGATGCCCAGCCCCGAGGAGCTGGACCAGGAGATGGGCAGCCCCAAGATGGCCTGGCTGCTCCCGATGGCCGCGTTGCTGGAAGAACCCGGTGGCCCCGCGCACGATGCGACCACCGGGTTCCTGGCTCAACCCTCCGCGCGCTTCTGGCGCTCGTTGTAGGCCCTCATCCGGGGGGGATAGCCGGTCAGTTGCACGTCGTAGACGGGCAGGGCCAGGTCGCGGGCCACCTTGCGAATCACCGCGGGGGAGCCGACCCGGCGCCGGGTCCATTCGCCGTCGTCGGCGACGGCCACCGCCGTGGTGTCGGTCGCGAACGTCTCCGGCTCGACGTAGAACTCCACGCCCCGGCGTGACTTCGCGAAGGCGATGAGCGTCTCGATGTCGGCGTCGGTGGCATCGCGGTCGAACTTGGCGATTTTCGGCCCGCGCTTGCGCCTCAACCCATAGCGATCTCGCCATCTCATGTCTCTTTGTATACCTCTCCTGCTCGATCCGCGGTGCAAGGCCAAGGGTCGGTTTCAGGGGCCTATAGGGGTTCATCCTGATATACGGGGCCGACAATCTGGACGAGCATTGAGGTCGAAGAGGCGACGAAAGGGTATCGGTCTCATGGCAGGCACAACGGCATCGGTGGGTCAGTGGCACGGGGAGTGCCGGTGAGCGGCCCTGGGCCCGGTCACGCGGAGCTCCGGGTCAGCAACCAGGATCGTGAGCGGGTGGTCGAGCACGTCCAGGCCGCCTATGCGGAGGGAAGGCTCGACAAAGCCGAGTTCGACGACAGGCTGGAGCGGGCGATGACGGCCCGCGTGCACGGCGACCTCATGCCGATCATGAACGAGCTGTACGGTACGCAGCCGGTCCGGCCCGCGTTCCAGCCGCCGGTCACGCCCCAGGCGGCGTACGGCCACCATGGGCACCTCGGCAGGCGGGGCGGCGACACCGGAGCGGAGCGTCTGGGCGCGGCGGCGGCGCACATGCTCCCGCTGGTCGGCCTGCCCGTCCTCGGCCCGGTGGTCATGATGCTCACCGCGGGCAAGACCTCGTCCTACATCCGGGCACACGCGGTGGAGGCTCTCAACTTCCAGCTGACGCTGATCGCGGCCACCATCGTGCTGGCGATCACGGTGGTCGGCGTCGTCCTGACGCCGCTGCTCTGGATCGGCGGCGTGGTGCTGTCCGTCATCGGTGGCGTCGCGGCGATGGGCGACGGAGACTTCCGCTACCCCCTCACGCTGCGCCTCGTGAAGTGACCCGGTGAAGGCCGGGAGGCGTCAGAGCATGAGGGAGCGGACCATGTCGACGGTGTCGGCCTGGTCCGCCGTCTTGTCGGGGCGGTAGCGGATGACCCTGGCGAAGCGCAGAGCCATGCCGCCGGGGTAGCGGCTCGACTGCTGCACGCCGTCGAAGGCGATCTCGACGACCAGCTCGGGGCGGACGGTGACCGTCCAGCCGTCGGTGGGGCCCTCGGCGATGCCGAGGAAGCGGTCGGTCTGCCAGGCGAGCAGCTCGTCGGTCAGGCCCTTGAAGGTCTTGCCGAGCATGACGAACCCGCCACGCGGGTCGCGGGCGCCCAGATGCAGGTTGGAGAGCCTGCCCTCGCGGCGGCCATGGCCCCATTCGGCGGCCAGGACGACGAGGTCGAGCGTGTGCCGGGGCTTCACCTTGATCCAGCCGGCTCCGCGCCTCCCGGCGGCGTAGGGCGTCAGGAGCGACTTGACCACCACGCCCTCGTGACCGCCCCTGATCGCGTCCTTGAAGAACGCCTCGCCGTCCGCGACGTCGCCGGTGACAAGACGCGGGGTCACCAGCTCCGGGGGCACGGCCGCGGCCAGGGCCGCGTGACGGTCCGCACCCGGCAGGTCGAGCAGGTCGGCGCCGTCGACCCGCAGCGCGTCGAAGAAGAAGACGCTCAAGGGGGTCTTCTCACGCGCTCGCGGCACGTCGGTGCGGCTGGACACGCGGCCGGAGGTGACCTGGAAGGGCTCGGGGCGGCCGTCGGGGCGCAGCGCGATGACCTCGCCGTCGAGAACCAGGTCGCTGGAGGGCAGGGTGCTCACCGCCTCGACCAGCTCGGGCACCTGGGTGGTGATGTCGTCGAGGGCGCGGGTGAAGACGGACACCCGGTCGCCGGAGCGATGTGCCTGGACCCTGACCCCGTCGAGCTTCCACTCGACGGCGACCGGGCCGCCGAGCTTGCCGAACGCGGTCGCGACGGAGGTGGCGCTCTGGGCCAGCATCGGCGACACCGGCCGGCAGACCTCCAGGTGAAAGGCGCGCAGCGCCTCGACCCCGCCCGCCAGGGCGGCGGCACCGACGGCGGGAAGCCAGCCGCGAAGCGTCAGCGCCCGCCTGACCTCGGCGGCCGGCACCCCGGCGGCCTTCGCCACGGCCTCGATCATCACCCCTTCGAGCGCGCCCTGGCGCAGTTCGCCCCTGAGCAGGCGTGACAGGAAGACCTGTTCCTGGCGGGTGAGGGCGCCGAACAGCTCGGCGACGAGTGTCCTGCGTGCGCTCTGCGAGCCGGGACCGGCCAGGGACTTGACGCGGTCGAGGAGGTCGTGGACCTCGCGCAGGGTGGCGGTGGCGGCCAGCCGGGGCTCGGGCGGATCCTGCAGGCTCGTCCAGCCCACGCCGACGTTGCGCTGCGGCAGCTCTCCGGAGAGGTAGGCGATGGCGATCTCCGCCTCGTCCGGCTCGACCCGGCCGAGCAGCTCCGCGAGATGCGCGGTCTTCGCCAGCCGGGCGGAGCCGGCGGCCACGGCCGCCGAGGTGCGCGCGAGGTCGATCAACAACACAGTGGCCAGCCTAAGAGCTGTAAGCGACATTTCGGTGAGAGGGGGGCCTGCTTTTCACCGGAATCGCAGCGTGGGGGCCCTGTCGTTCACGATGGCGAGGAGGTGAGGTCCCCGGCGTGGGTCGCCCTCCCTGAAAGCATGCGCGAAAGCGGGGTGGGCGGGCCGCCCCGTCACCGAAGAACTTCGGTGACGGGGCGCCGGAAAAGTGGAACACCAAAGCCAGGTGGGGTGCCACCCAGCGCCACA
>NZ_JBSFWD010000094.1:0-20144 GCF_053592655.1 Streptosporangium sp. NPDC002607 | reverse complement strand
TTGTGCCGTTATTCTTTCAGGCCCGCTTTTTCGTGTCAAACCGGCTCGTTTTGAAGCGATTGACTTGATCTTGCAGGTCTTTCTGGAATTCGGCGGCTCCGTTTCCAGAGCAACCCCTCAAACTTACCAGCACCTGAGCGGCTCTGCGAACCGGGCTCTGGAACCTTGGGTTTCAAAGGGATTGTCAGCGGACACGACACAAGCCATACGGAAGTCACCGGAGTGATTAGAGTGGTTTGCGTCGGACCCTGCCGACTCCAAAAGATTAGCAGTCCTCCAAGAGCGCTCGGAACGTAACGGCGAACCCCGTACGAGGAAACCTCGGGCCGGCCGGAGGAGCCGAGCCTGGCTCGCGAGCAGCGCGGGCCGCGGCACGTCGAGGCAGGCCGAGGTGGATCAAGGCCGATCGCCCCGACCGGGCGAGCGATCCGAACAGGGACCGGCGGAAACATAGACTCGGCTGAGTGAGCAGCCAGATGCCGCCGACGGCGAAGAAGGTTCCCAGCGAGCGCGTGCACCACGGGGACACCGTGGTCGATGACTACGCGTGGCTGACGGTAAAGGACGACCCGGAGGTGGTCGCCTACCTGGAGGCGGAGAACGCCTACACCCAGGAGGCGACCGCCCACCTCAAGCCCCTGCAGGAGACGCTCTTCCAGGAGATCAAGGGACGCACCCTGGAGACCGACCTCTCGGTCCCCACCCGCAAGGGCGGCTGGTGGTACTACTCGCGGACCGAGGAGGGCAAGCAGTACGGCATCCAGTGCCGGGTGGCGGCGGACGGCGAGACCCCGCCCGAGTTGAAAGCCGGCGAGTCGCTCCCCGGTGAGGAGATCCTGCTCGACGGCAACGAGCTCGCCGGAGACTCCGACTTCTTCTCGATCGGCACCAGCTCGGTCAGTCCCGACGGCACCCTGCTGGCCTACTCCACCAACTTCACCGGCGACGAGCGCTTCACCCTGAAGGTGAAGAACCTCACCACCGGCGAGACCCTCCCCGACGAGATCCCCGGCATCTTCTACGGCGGCGCCTGGTCGGCCGACGGCACGACGTTCTTCTACACGACCGTCGACGAGGCCTGGCGGCCCAACCAGGTGCACCGGCACACGATCGGCAGCCCCGCCAAGGACGACATGCTCGTCCACGAGGAGGCCGACGAGCGGTTCTGGGTCGGCATCGGGCTCAGCCGGAGCGAGCGTTACCTGGTGCTCTCCTCCGGCAGCAAGATCACCAGCGAGGTCCGCGTCCTTGAGGCCGACGACCCCACCGGCGAGTTCCGCGTCGTCCGGCCCCGGGAGACCGGCGTCGAGTACGGCGTCGACCACGCGGGCGACCACTTCCTGGTCCTGCACAACCGGAACGCGGAGAACTTCGAGCTGGCCACCGCGCCGCTCGACGCCCCCGGCGACTGGACTCCGCTGATCGAGCACCGCGCCGACACCCGGCTGCTCGACGTCGACGCCTTCGAGGGCCACACCGTCGTGCACTTCCGCCGGGACGGGCTCACCGGCATCCGCATCCTGCCCCGCGCCGGGGAGGCGTACGAGATCTCCTTCCCCGAGCCGATCTACGACGTGGCCCCGTCGGGCAACCCGGAGTTCGTCACGGGGCGGCTGCGGCTCGGCTACACCAGCATGGTCACCCCGCCGTCGGTCTACGACTACGACCTGGCGGCGCGCGAGCTGGTCCTGCTGAAGCAGAAGGTCGTGCTCGGCGGCTACGACCCCACCGACTACGAGCAGTTCCGCGAGTGGGCGACCGCGTCCGACGGCACCCGCATCCCGATCTCGATCGTGATGAGAAAGGGCACCCCGCGGCCGGCCCCCACGGTGCTCTACGGCTACGGCAGCTACGAGATCTCGATCGACCCCTCGTTCTCCATCGCCAGGCTCAGCCTGCTCGACCGGGGCTTCGTCTTCGCCGTGGCACACGTCAGGGGCGGCGGTGAGATGGGCCGCCACTGGTACGAGGACGGCAAGTTCCAGAAGAAGAAGAACACCTTCACCGACTTCGTCGCCGCCGCCGAGCACCTCCCCGCCGCCGGCTGGTCGAGCGCGATCGTCGCCAGGGGCGGATCGGCGGGCGGGCTGCTGATGGGCGCGGTCGCCAACCTCGCGCCCGAGACCTTCGCGGGCGTGGTGGCGGAGGTGCCGTTCGTGGACGCGCTGAACACGATCCTCGACCCCTCGCTGCCGCTGACCGTGATCGAGTGGGACGAGTGGGGCGACCCGCTGCACAACCCCGAGGTGTACGCGTACATGAAGTCGTACACGCCGTACGAGAACGTGGACGGCCGGGTCTACCCGCCGATTCTGGCGATCACCAGCCTCAACGACACCCGGGTCTTCTACCACGAGCCCGCCAAGTGGGTCGCGAAGCTCCGCGACGTCGCGGACGGCGGGCCGTTCCTGCTCAAGACGGAGATGGGCGCCGGGCACGGCGGCCGCAGCGGCAGGTACGACGCCTGGCGCGAGGAGGCCTTCACCCTCTCCTGGATTCTCGACACGACCAAGGTGACCAAGTGACATATATCGCGGCAGATGACAGGTACGACGGACGCCAGCCGTACAACAGGGTCGGCAAGAGCGGGCTCAAGCTGCCCGCCGTCTCGCTGGGGCTCTGGCACAACTTCGGTGACGACAAGCCCTTCGAGACCCAGCGGGCCATCCTGCGCAGGGCCTTCGATCTGGGGGTGACCCACTTCGACCTGGCCAACAACTACGGTCCGCCGCCCGGGTCCGCGGAGACCAACTTCGGGCGGCACTTCCGCGAGGACTTCGCACCGTACCGGGACGAGCTGGTCATCTCCACCAAGGCGGGCTACGACATGTGGCCCGGCCCGTACGGCGAGTGGGGGTCGCGCAAGTACCTGCTGTCCAGCCTGGATCGGTCGCTGGAGCGGATGGGGCTCGACTACGTCGACATCTTCTACAGCCACCGGTTCGACCCGGACACCCCGCTGGAGGAGACGATGGGCGCGCTGGACCACGCGGTCCGGTCCGGCAAGGCGCTGTACGCGGGCATCTCGTCCTACTCGCCCGAGCACACCGCGGAGGCCGCGCGGCTGCTGCGGGAGATGGGCACGCCGCTACTGATCCACCAGCCCTCGTACTCGATGCTGAACCGGTGGATCGAGGGCGGGCTGCTCGACGTCCTGGAGGAGGAGGGCGTGGGCTGCATCGCGTTCTCCCCGCTGGCGCAGGGCATGCTGACCGACCGCTACCTGAACGGGATCCCCAAGGGGTCGCGGGCCTCGCTGGGGCGCTTCCTCACCCCGGAGATGCTCGCCGAGGAGACGATGCGGCACATCCGCACCCTGAACGAGATCGCGGGCGGGCGCGGCCAGTCGCTGGCGCAGATGGCGCTGGCCTGGGCTTTGCGCGACAGGCGCGTCACGTCGGTGCTGATCGGCGCGAGCAGTGTGGAGCAGTTGGAGAACAGCCTCGCGGCCGTGCAGAACACGTCGTTCGACGCCGCGGAGCTTGAGGCGATCGACAAGGACGCGGTCGAGGCGGGCATCAACCTCTGGGCCAGGTCCAGCGAGGCCTGACCTGCGTCCGTGAGAAAGACCGCCGGACCACCTGCCGGCGGTCTTTCCGGGGCGCGGGACAGGGCCTAGAGCGCCTCCTGTCGCTGCAGGTGCGCGAACGAGGCCCAGCCGGGCAGGACCGGCAGCCAGAAGGTCAGCAGCCGGAACAGCAGCACGGCCGAGGTCGCCACCTCACCGGACAGGCCGGAGAGGGTCAGGCCGACCGACAGGGACAGCTCGACGGCGCCGAGGCCGCCGGGGGTGGGGGCCGCCGAGCCGATGGCGTTGCCCGCGAGGAAGACGATGGCGACGGCGGCGAAGTTGAGGGAGCCGCCGAAGGCGCGGACGCAGGCGTCCAGGCAGACCACGAAGAACAGGGTGAGCAACAGGGTGCCGCTGAAGCCCTCGATGATCTTCCTGGGCGACTGGAGGACGTCGAGCAGGCGCGGGATGACCCCGGAGAACAGCGAGCGGAGCCGCGTGGTGATCATGCGGCGCAGCCGTGGCACGCCCACGATGACCAGCACCACCACGGCCACGGCCAGCAGCGTCAGCACGAGCGTGCGCGACGGGGTGAACGACGAGGCGGTGTTGGAACCGGTGATGTAGGCGAACAGCAGGAGCAGCGCGATGTGGAATGCCAGCCCGATGAGCTGGGAGGCGCCCACGCTGGCCACCGCCTGTCCCAGAGGGATGCCGCGTTTCTGCAGGTAGCGAGTGTTGATCGCGACCCCGCTCACCGCGGCGGGCGCGACGAGCTTGACGAACGACCCGGCGAACTGGACGAGCACGGTACGGCCGAGGGGCAGTTTCTCCGGTACGAAGCCCATCAGCATCAAGGCGGCGGCGACGTAGCTCATCATCGCGGCGACCAGTGCCACGCCGGTCCAGCTCCACTTGGCCGACGTGATCATGTTGAGGTTGATCTGGGTCAGGTAGTAGACCAGGAAGTAGGCGGCGAACGCGGTGCCGATGATGGTGATCAGGGTCCTGGGGCGGAAGCGCTCCAGGCGCACCTCCTCGGCCTCGGCCTTGGGCGTGAGCTCGACGATCCGCTCGCGGATCTCGGTGAGCAGCCCCTTGTTCTTGCTGAGCGCCGCCCTGGTCTCGCGGGTCAGCGCGATCCGCTGGAGCAGCGGGAGCGCGTCGGCGAGCAGGCCGTGCCCGGCTCCGGCCGCGGCGGCGTTGACCGCCCGCTGGGCTCCGACGCGGAGGCTGAGGTAGGTGAGCAGCTGGGCGATGTCCAGGCGGAGCAGCAGGTCACCGGCGGCGATCTCGCCGCTGCGGGCGTCCGTGAGGATGACCCGGCCCTCGCGGTCGACATGGATGCTGTCGCCGGTCAGCCGCCGGTGGGCGAGCCGCTGGACCTGCAGCAGCAGGACCTGCTCCCAGATCTGGGCGAGCAGGTTGTCGTCGATCTCCTCGTCGGGGATGTCGTCGAGCGCGCGGGTGGGGATGTGCTCGTAGACGAGCAGCGCGGCCTCCGTGCCGATCTCGCTGGTACCGACGAGCCGGGGGGTGCTCACTCCCGCCGCCTGCGCGGCGTACGCCATCAGGGCCTCGCGCTCCAGCTCGGCGCGGAGTGAGCGGATGGCCTTGCGGCGGGTCTCGGAGTTGAGCCGGATGCGCCGCCAGATGCGGTAGAGCACCCCGGCCACCTGGCGGTCCCGGTCGAGGACCGTGACGTCGAGGCGGTTGCCGTTCTTGAGCTCGACGGCGTAGCGGCGGCTGCCCTGGTAGTCGTCGTCGAGCCGATGCGCCCTGACCGGGGCGAAGCCCAGCTTGCGAAGCACGCTGACGACCGCACTGCCCGGAGGGCGGGTGTTGGGGCTGCCCACGCCGTACAGGGTGGCGTAGCCGACGGCCAGGCCGACCAGGATGGAGACGACGATGCCGAGGAGGGTGGCGGCGAGCCCGGCGAACAGGGCGACGGCGTTGAGCGCGACCGCGCTCCACAGGGCCGCCCGCCAGGTGGGGCGGCGGGATATGCGCACCGCGGTGACGTAGGCGATGATCGGGGTGAGCAGCGTGTTGACCGGCTCGACTCCGGCTCTGCCTCCGGTCATCAGGAGCCTCAGGTCCTCGGGCCCGGCGTGCACGATCCACTCGCCGAGCACGAAGGAGAGCACCATCGCGGCGATGGCCGCGAAGAGCCCCTCGGCCACCCGGAGGCCGTCACGGTGCAGCACCCGCTCGATGGCGAAGGCGATGGGCACGCCGAGCATGGCCGAGGCGCTCAGCACCCCGGCCAGGCCGCTGAGCAGGAACGGCGCCCGGCTGGTGCCGTCGGCGACGTCGCCCTCCAGGCCGTTCAGGGTCTTCTGCGCGACGAGGGCGAGCAGGATGACGGCCACCAGCCCGAGCAGGGTCGCCAGGAACCGCAGCAGGTCCGAAGGGCGACGGATCCGCTGGGGAAGCAGCGGCTCGATGACGCGCACGGCTAGATCGCCGTCCGTCGCCGGCCGTGTGCCGTCGTCGGACGATGTTCCGTCCAGCTCCTTGATTTCCGTCACCGCCAGCGATTCTGCATGTTCCGCATTACAGCTGCGTCACCGACCTTCTCCCCCAGTGTCCACAATCGGAGCCATACGCATGTCGATGGCTTCCGACAGTCTTGACAGTCTGGCTTCCATCTTGGTGGCTGAAATCAGAAAACGGGGCCACACGGTGACACCGTATGGCGCCCCGGCCGGCGAGCGGGCCGGGCGGACGTGGTCTCGAAGAGATCATGGACGCCCGCCTCGACGAGGGCGGCGAGTGAGCACAGCGTACCTGCTCGAGATCGAGAATTGACCCTTCTAGCTGCGGGAATACTGGATTTAGCGGGTGCGGGACTGGAAGGCTGACCGTCATGTTCCTTCGCCCGCCCGCAGCCTGCAGGGCCGCGTCCGGGGAGCGGGAACACCTCGTCGCGGTCGCCTCTCACCGCCTTCCCGGGAGCGCGGGCGCTCCATGCACGTTGAGGGGTTCCGCATGAGCACTCGCGCCTCCAGGGGAATGGTGGTCGCGATCACCCGATTCCCTCGACGCCCCCACCGTAAAGATCCCGGTCATCTCCACCACCTGCGCGGCGGGAGTCACCTACGGCCCCTGCTCCACCTCAGGTGCGACACGATCGTCAACATCAGCGACACCGCCCTGGGGCTGAACAGCGGCGCGATCGCGACAGCCGCGTTCGTCCACGCCCGGACCGACGACCTGCCCGGCGGCTCCGTCCCGGGTGGTGCCACCGGGCCGGTATCCGGCGGCCACCTCGCCGCCACCGATGTTTTCAAGTAACGCCGTCCCCGATGTCAGAGGAGCCTGACGTGAGTGCACGTGCCTTCGGGAGAGTGCTGGCCGCCGTCACCATCGCCTCGGTCACGATCCCGCCCGTCGTCGACACGGCCTGGGCCGCGACCCCGCCCGGAACGGTGCACGGGCTCGCCACCTCCGCGCCGGAACCGGTGGACGCCGGTGTCCACAGCCCGTCCGGCCTGCCCTCGGAACCGCCTCCGGAGAGTCCCCTGCCGCCGGACGCGAAGGCGTTCGGGCAGTCGATCAAGCTCGCGTCCGTCAGGCGGCACCTGGAAAGGCTCCAGGAGATCGCCAAGGCCAACGGCGGTACCCGGGCCGCGGCCACCCCTGGCCACGAGGCCTCGGTCGCCTACGTCGCGGACAGACTTCGCGCCGCCGGATACCAGGTCACCCTGCAGGAGTTCGGGATCCCCTTCTTCCATGAGCGGAAGGCTCCGGTGCTGGCGCGATCGTCCCCCGCGGCCAGGGTTTACCTGCCCGGCATCGACTTCCAGACGATGACGTACTCCGGCTCGGGGAGGATCACGGCTCCGGTGCAGGGCGTGGACCTGGTGCTGCCGCCGGCCCCGAACGCGAACTCCTCCTCCGGATGCGAGGTGAGTGACTTCAAGGGGTTCGTCCGGGGGAACATCGCCCTGATCCAGCGTGGCTCCTGCAGCTTCCAGGTCAAGGCGGAGCGGGCCCAGGCGGCCGGTGCGTCCGGGGTGGTCATCTTCAACGAGGGGCAACCGGGTGAGGCTCTCGCCGACCGCAGGATCCTGCTGCGAGGCTCGGTCAACACCTCCAGCATCAAGATCCCGATCGTCGGAGCCACCTTCGCGGCCGGCAAGGAGCTGTCGGTGCCGGGAACGACCGCGACGCTCGTGGTGGACGCCGAGAGCGACCCCGACCGCAGGACGCGCAACGTCATCGCCGAAAGCCGCCGGGGCGACCCGGACCGGGTGGTCATGCTCGGCGCCCACCTGGACAGTGTCATGGCGGGACCCGGCATCAACGACAACGGCTCCGGGACCGCGGGTGTCCTGGAGACGGCGTTGGCGGCGAAGGACCTGCGGACGAGGAACAGGCTGCGCTTCGCCTTCTGGGGCGCGGAGGAGCTGGGCCTGCTCGGTTCCACCCACTACGTGGCCCATCTCTCGGCGGCGGAGCGGGCGAAGATCAAGCTGTACCTGAACTTCGACATGATCGCCTCGCCGAACTACGTTCTGGGGATCTACGACGGCGACAACTCCGACACGGGCCTGGACACGCATCCGCCTGCCGGTTCCGACCGGATCGAGAAGCTCTTCCAGTCGTACTTCGACACCGTGGGCAAGCCGCACCAGGAGGCCGACTTCACCGGCCGCTCCGACTACGGCCCCTTCATCAAGGCGGGCATCGCCGCTGGCGGGCTGTTCACCGGCGCCGAGGGCATCAAGTCCGCCGAGGAGGCCGAGAAGTTCGGCGGCAAAGCCTGGGCCCCCTACGACAGGTGCTACCACCAGGCCTGCGACACCATCGCCAACATCGACGACGGTGCGCTGGCGGTGAACGCCTCCGCGATCGGCGCGGCGGCGTACACCTACGCGTACGCTCGCGACCTCCCCGGCGATCCCGTCGCCCCCGGCCCCACCGGAGGGCCGAGAGTCGGAGGGCCGAGCACCGGAGGGGGCGGGCTGGGACACGACCACCGGCACGAGCCCCCCGGGCTGCTCCGGTGACACCCGCGCTCCCTGGGCGCGGCTACAGTCGAGGGCATGTCGTCAGGCGAACTTCGAGTGCTGGGGGCGTGCCCGCTTGACTGCCCCGACACGTGCTCCTGGGTGGTGACCGTCCAAGGCGGCGAGGCCGTCAAGATGCGCGGCAACCCTGACCATCCCTACACCCGCGGCGCGCTCTGCGTGAAGGTCAACCGCTACCTGGAGCACACCCGGGCGTCCGACCGCATCCTGCACCCGATGCGGCGGACCGGCCCCAAGGGGTCCGGCAGGTTCGAGCGGATCAGCTGGGACGAGGCCCTGGAGGAGATCTCCGTACGGCTGCGCGGCATCGTCGACGAGCATGGCGGCGAGGCGATCTGGCCCTACCTGGGCACCGGCACGCTGGGATACCTCCAGGGGGCCGAGGGAGTGGCCGGGCGGCGGTTCTGGAACGCGCTCGGCGCGTCGAGGCACTTTCTGAACATCTGCTCGTCGGCCGGCAACTCCGGGCTGCGACAGGTCTACGGCACGCCGGGCGGGATGGATCCGGAGACGTTCGCCCTGTCCCGGCTCATCCTGCTGTGGGGCACGAACACGCTGACCAGCGGGCACCACCTGTGGAAGTTCATCCAGGACGCCCGCGCGGCGGGGGCGCACGTGGTGGCGATCGACCCGATCCGGACCCGCACCGCCGAGCAGGCCGACGAGCACCTGCCGATCAGGCCCGGCACCGACGCGGCCCTCGCCCTGGGGCTGATGAACGTCGTGCTCGCCGAGGGAGCCGAGGACCGCGACTACCTGGAGAACCACACGACCGGCTGGGAGAACCTCCGCGAGGAGATCCTGCGCCACCCTCCGGCACGCGTGGCGGAGATCACCGGGCTGCCCGAGTCCGACATCCGGGCCCTGGGGGTACGGCTGGCGCGCACCCGGCCCACCGGCATCCGGGCCACCATGGGCGTGCAGCGGCACGCCGGCGGCGGCACCGCGATGCGCACGATCGCCGCCATCCCCGGCGTGACCGGCGACTGGCGCCACCCCGGCGGCGGGATCGCGTACTCCACCAGCGGGCACATCCACCTGAACATCGACACCCGCGAGGACCTGCTCGCCCGGCCGGTCCGCACGCTCACCATGACCCGGCTGGCCGATCAGCTGGACGAGTCGGTGAAGTGCCTGTGGGTGTACGCGGCCAACCCGATGAGTTCCACCTCCGACCAGAACCGGATCCGCGAGAAACTGACGCGCGAGGACCTGTTCACCGTCGTGATGGAGCAGTTCCCGACCGACACCGTCGACTACGCCGACATCGTGCTCCCCGCCACCATGCAGATCGAGCACGCCGACCTGCACGCGGGCTACGGGCACATGTACCTGATGTGGAACTCACCCGCGGTCGAGCCGCCGGGCGAGTGCCTGTCCACCACCGAGACCTTCCGCCGCCTGGCGCGGCACATGGGGCTCACCGAGCCGTCCCTGTACGACTCCGACCTGGAGCTGGCCGAGCAACTGCTCTCCTCGGGCCATCCGTCGCTTGACGGCATCACGCTCGACCGGCTGCGCAAGGAGGGCTGGGTCCGCCTCAACGTGCCGCGGCCGTTCGTGCCGTTCACCGAGGGCTTCCCGACGCCCTCGGGCCGGATGGAGTTCGGCGCGGGACCCGCCTACGTCCCGCCGCACACCGCCTCGGCCGCGCCGGGACCGTATCCGCTGACCCTCATCACCCCCGCCTCCCACACCTTCCTCAACACCATCTTCGGCAACAACCCCGAGTTGCTGCGGCGCTCGAAGGGCCCGCGGGTCCTGGTGAATCCCACGGACGCCGCGCCGAGGGGGCTGAGCGACGGGCAGCGGGCCCGGGTTTTCAACGCCGGCGGCGAGTTCGAGGCCGTGGTCGAGATCAGCGAGCGGGTCCGGCCGGGCGTGATCGCGTCCACCAAGGGGCACTGGCGCAAGCTGAGCTCGGGGGGCACGACCGTGAACGCCGTGGTGGAGGCCCGCGACGCCGACATGGGCCGTGGCGCCGTCTACCACGACAACCTGGTCGAGATCGGCCCGAGCGCCGCCGAGTGACGGACGGATCACCTCGACGCCGGCCCCTGGCCGATCAGGTCAGCGCGAGTTTGTAACCCTCGTGGGACGCGACGAAGCCGAGGGAGTCGTAGAAGCGGTGGGCGTCCGCGCGGGTCTTGTCCGTGGTGAGCTGGACCAGGGCGCAGCCCCGGACCCGTCCACGCTCGACGGCCCATGCCATCATCGTGCGGCCCAGACCCCGCCCGCGCAGCTCCGAGGCGATCCTGACCGCCTCGATCTGCATCCGGAGGGCACCCCGGCGGGAGATGCCGGGAATGTAGGTGAGCTGCATGGTGCCCACGACCTCGCCGTCCAGCTCCGCGACGATCAGCTCGTTGGCGGGGTCGGCGTCGATGACCTCGAAGGCGGCACGATGCTCCTCACCGTAGGCTCCCTGGCGGGCGGCCGCGACGGTGTCGTCGGCGAGCATGGCCACGATGAGCGGAACGTCCTCGGCACGGGCGATACGGAAGTTCACCGGCATGGCGGCCAACCTATCCCGGAACACCGCCGCACTCCTCCATGGCGGCCTGGACGCCCCTCGCGGGGACCTCCGGAGGGAGATCTCGCCTGTCACCGGGGGGAGACGACGGGTAGGGGAACAATCAGGGTCGCTCCCCGATGTGAGCAAGGGGGTTCGGGAGGCAGCCTTGATGGCATGAACGACGAACTGACTCGACGTGACGAGATGTCCCTCGCCGGAGCGGCGCTGCGCGGCGCTCCCTGGAAGGCCGCCGCGGTGACCGGCGGCGCGGTGACCGCCACCAGCTTCGGACTGGGCGTGCTCACCGGTGGCGGGGATCTGACCTGGGCGATGGTGGTCGGCATCGGCCTGTTCTCGCTTATCGCGGCCATCGGCTCGATCAGCAAGCCCAACAGCGGGGACCGGGTGACCCGGCAGGCCCGGCTCTGGGCGCTGCGCCACCCCTGGAGGTTCGCCCTCTACCCCTCGTTCGGCGCCGCGATGCTCATGTATCCGGTGCAGCTCATCGTCGACGGCGAAGGCGTGTTCAGCGCGGCGCTGGACGCCCTGCAGGGCGGGGTCGTGGTCTACCTGATCACGGCTGTCCTGGCGCTGACCCTCAAGGGCCGCGGCCAGACCTCGCTTCCCGGCGGTCGCTGAACCCTCGGGTGATCGCCGATCTTCCGGTGATCACCCGGCCTCGTGGGGATCACTCGTGTCGGCCGCCGCAGGCCGCCTTCGGTCGCCGAGGCTCGCGGCCCGGCCGGGCCCTTCTGGAGTGACCGGGCCCAGAGCCGCTCCGCTAGACGCGCTCGTATTCGGCGCGGCAGACGCAGAACTCGTTGCCCTCGGGGTCGAGCATCGTCACCCAGCCGGTGCCTTCGGGGTTGCGCATGTCCTCGAAGATCGTGGCGCCGAGCCCGAGCAGGCGCTCGACCTCCTCGTCGCGGGTGGTGCCCGCCGAGCCGGTGAGATCCAGGTGAAGGCGGTTCTTGACGGACTTGCCCTCGGGAACCTTGATGAACAGCAGATCCACCCCGCCGCCCCGCAGGAGGATCTCATCGTCCTCCTTCTTCGTCTCCGGATGGAGCTCCCCGCCGGTGGCGTCGCGCCAGAAGGTCGCCAGTTCGTACGGCTGGGCGCAGTCGAAGGTCACGTATTGAACAACAATCATGCGCCCACCCAACCCGACACCATCAAAACCGTCAAGCCGGTTTCGGGCGACCCCGGTCCGAGCGGGGTCGCCCGTGTCCACCCGATCACGTCGTACGGCGTGCTCGGGCAGGCGTACGGTCAGTGGCCGCCGGCGGCGAGGTTGAGCCCGACGACGCCCGCGACGATGAGCAGGATCGAGGCGATCTTGAGGGCCGACGCGTTCTCGCCGAGGGCGACGATGCCCAGCGCGGCGGTGCCGACGGCTCCGATACCCGTCCAGACGGCGTAGGCGGTGCCGACCTCCAGGGTCTTCAGGCCCATCGCGAGCAGGCCGAAGCTGAGCAGGCCGAAGACGGCGAAGCCGACGCTCGGCAGCAGCACGGAGAATCCATTGCTCAGCTTGAGCGAGTACGCCATCGCGACCTCGAACAGACCGGCGACGAGGATGACAACCCAGGCCATGACAGCTCCTCCTTTGATCAGGAGCGTCGTCTTTGCCTACCGGGTACGGCGCGTCTCGTCCGGGAACACCCCTTTTGAGGGTTCGATCGGTGGAACGCGGCAGGGTCTCACTTTGATTCCCACCAGAGTGTGAACCACCGGTCCCGGGGGACCGGCCACATGTCCAGCTCGATCACGGCCGCGATGACCTCGTCGGCCCGCTCCCGGCCGAGGCAGAGCCTCCGGCAGGCGCTCTCGGCGAGGTCTTCGAGCCGGGTGAAGCGCGGCAGCGGGGCCAGGCGCCACTCGTGGTGGACCTCGTACCCGAGCCCCTCGGCGATGGCGATCACGTCGTGAGCCGTGGGGTGGCGGGGGCGGGTGATGCCGTGGAAGTGCTGCCAGAGGGGGTTGAGCCAGCTCATCGGGTGTTGCCCGGTGAGCTCCAGGACGACCCGGCCGCGGGCGTGGCCGGTGAGCTCGGTGAGGAATCCGGCCAGCCCCGGCACGTTGTAGACGACGTGGGCGGCGACCGCGACGTCCGCGATCGGTGTTTCGGCCGCGATGTCGGGCCAGCGGCCCCGGAAGAACCGGGTGGGGACGCCCAGCGTGTGAGCCCGGGAGGCCAGCTCGGCGAGCATGGCGTCGGAGACGTCGACCGCGATCAGCTCTCCCAGGTCGGGAGCGAGCGGCAGGGAGGCCGCCCCCGTTCCGGCACCGACGTCCAGCACACTCCCGCCGGGCGGGAGCGCCTCGGCCATCCGCGCCAGCGTCGGCCCCTCGGGGGCCGCGAGCGCGCGGTCGGTGCGCTCGGCGAACCGCGCCGACGAGTGACCCCAGGGGTCGGCCGGCGCCCTGGCCGCGATCTCCTCGGGAATGCCCCACAGTTCGAGGTCGGCCCGCCATCGTTCGTCCATGTGGCGAGCCTAGAAGAGCTTCGGGGGCCGGTCGATCGACGCCGGCGCGGGTGTCTTCGCATGTCGTGACGAACGTCCCAGTCGGTGCGGTTTTCTAGGGGTTACTGACGGGTAGCATTACCGGTAACGTTACTGGCGAGTATGGAAAGTTCCGGTTCCCCCGGTTTCAAGGAGCAGACCCCATGGGCCACTACAAGAGCAACGTCCGTGACCTGGAGTTCAACCTCTTCGAGGTGTTCGGGCGCCGGGACATTCTGGGCACCGGCCGCTACGCCGAACTGGACGAGGACGTGGTGCGGAGCCTCCTCGACGAGGTCAACCGCCTGGCCACCGGCGTACTCGCCGACTCCTTCGAGGAGGGCGACCGCAAGCCGCCGGTGTTCGATCTCGCCACCAACTCGGTGACGATGCCGGAGGGCTTCAAGAAGTCCTTCGCCGCCTACCGCGACGCCGGCTGGACCAACCTCAGCCTCCCCGCCGAGCTCGGCGGCCCCGGCCTGCCCAGCAGCGTGAGCTGGGCGCTGGGCGAGATGGTCCTCGGCTCGAACCCGGCCATCTGGATGTACTCCAGCGGCCCGGCCTTCGCCCACGTGCTCCACGTGATCGGCACCGAGGAGCAGAAACGCTACGCCGAGCTGGCCATCGAGAACCAGTGGGGCGCCACCATGGTGCTCACCGAGCCGGACGCCGGTTCCGACGTGGGCGCGGGCCGCGCGAAGGCGGTACGGCAGGACGACGGCACCTGGCACATCGAGGGCGTCAAGCGCTTCATCACCAGCGCCGAGCACGACCTGAGTGACAACATCTTCCACCTGGTGCTGGCCCGCCCCGAGGGGCACGGCCCCGGCACCAAGGGCCTGTCGATGTTCCTGGTCTCGAAGTACCACGTGGACCTGGAGACCGGCGAGCTCGGCGAGCGCAACGGCGTCTACGTCACCAACGTCGAGAAGAAGATGGGCCTGAAGGTCTCCACGACCTGCGAGCTCACCTTCGGCGACAAGCACCCGGCCGTGGGCACGCTGATCGGCGAGGTCCACGAGGGCATCAAGCAGATGTTCATGATCATCGAGCATGCCCGGATGATGGTCGGCACCAAGGCGATCGCCACGCTCTCCACCGGCTACCTGAACGCCCTGGAGTACGCCAAGGCCCGGGTGCAGGGCGCCGACCTGACCCAGATGGCCGACAAGTCGGCCCCGCGGGTGACCATCATCCACCACCCGGACGTACGCCGGGAGCTGATGCTGCAGAAGTCGTACGCCGAGGGCATGCGGGCGCTGGTCCTGCTCACCGCCACCTACCAGGACGACGTGCTGATCGCCGAGCACGAGGGCCGCAGGAACGGCCACGCCGAGGCGATGAACGACCTGCTGCTCCCGCTGGTCAAGGGCGTCGGCTCCGAGCGCTCCTACGAGCTGCTCGCCCGCTCCCTGCAGACCCTGGGCGGCTCGGGCTACCTGCAGGATTACCCGATCGAGCAGTACATCAGGGACGCCAAGATCGACTCCCTGTACGAGGGCACCACCGCGATCCAGGGACAGGACCTGTTCTTCCGCAAGATCCTGCGCAACCAGGGCGTGACCCTCGGCTCGCTGTACGACGACGTGAAGGCCTTCGCCGCCTCCGAGGCCGGCAACGGGCGGCTGAAGGAGGAGCGCAAGCTTCTCGCCGAGGCCGCCGACGAGGTCAAGAGCATGGCCGACACCATGGCGGGCTGGGCCATCGGCTCGCTGGAGGCACCGAAGGAGGTCTACAAGGTCGGCCTCAACACCACCCGGTTCCTGCTCGCACTGGGCGACGTGGTGATCGGCTGGCTGCTGCTGCGCCAGGCCGAGGTGGCCCTGGCCGCGCTGGGCTCCGCCGAGGCCGCGCAGGGCGACCATGCCTTCTACACCGGCAAGGTCGCCGCGGCCTCGTTCTTCGCCCAGACCGTCCTGCCCCGCGTCGCCGCCGAGCGCCGCACGCTGGAGACCACCGGTCAGGACCTGATGGAGCTGCCGGAAGAGGCCTTCTGAGCAAGCCACCTGCTCCCGCGGCAGGCATGGGGGCGGTCCCGTCTTGAGACGGGACCGCCCTTCGCCTTTCTCCGGGCCTGGGGCCGGCCAGGCGGCGCGCCGTTGCGAGCGGGTTGACACCGGCCTTTGTTATTCTCATACTGAGATTGTCTCACCTTGAGAAGGACATGTGATGGATGAGTCCGAGTTTCTGGCGGGTTACGACCCGCGGGTGTACCCGGCGGTCGCGGTGACCGTCGACGTGGTGGCGCTCACCATTCGCGGGGGCGGGTTGCGCGTTCTGCTCATCAGGCGGGGCGAGCAACCCCATGCGGGGCGGTGGGCGCTGCCGGGGGGGTTCATCCGGCCGGGAGAGGACCTGCCACAGGCCGCGGCGCGGGAACTGGCCGAGGAGACGGGGCTCTCGGGCCTCGGGGACCGAGTCCACATCGAGCAGCTCGCCAGCTACGGGACGCCCGACCGTGATCCGCGGATGAGGGTCGTGTCGATCTCCTACCTGGCGTTCGCCCCCGACCTGCCCGATCCCCGGGCGGGCACGGACGCGGCGGACGCCGCCTGGCAGCCGGTCGACAAGCTGCCGGAGCTCGCCTTCGACCACGATCGCATCCTGGCGCACGGGCTGGAGCGGGCACGCGGCAAGCTGGAGTACACCCCGCTGGCCACCTCGTTCGCCGGTGAGACGTTCACGATCTCCGAGCTGCGCGGTGTCTACGAGACGGTCTGGGGCGTGCCACTGCACGCGGGCAACTTCCACCGCAAGATCCTGTCGGTGCCCGGTTTCGTGGAGAGCACCGGCGAGACCACCGAGAGCGGCGGGGCCAGGGGCGGCCCCCGGGCCAAGCTCTACCGGGCCGGCGACGCACGACTCCTGCACCCCGCCCTGCTACGACCCGCCAGGGAGGAACAGATCAGATGACCAGGGCCGAGGCGATCGCGCTGGTGACCGCTGCCCGTACCCCCGGCGACCTGTTCGGCGGGGACTCTCCGCACCGGTCGTACCGGAGGCTGGCGAGGCTGCTCCACCCCGACCTCGCGCCGGGAGCCGAGGCCGCCGAGGCGTTCGCCAGGCTGGCGGAGCTGTGGGCGGCCCGCGGCGGGGCCCCGGGGCCGGCCGCGGAGACGGTGATCACCACCGGGCGGGGGACCTACCGGATCGGGGGCGTCTTCCGGCGGGGCGCCTCGGCCGTGCTCTACGAGAGTGGTCCGGACACGCTGCTCAAGCTCCCGCGCAGCCACGCGGACAACGACCTCATGCGCCGCGAGGCGGACGCCCTGGAGACGATCGCGCGAGACGGCGACCCGCTGCTCCTGCCGTACGTGCCACGCCTGGTGGACTCGTTCCGGCACCGTCGCGACGGGGTCGAGCGGCGGGCCAACGTGATCAGCCGGGTACCCGACGGGTTCGTGAGCCTGGACGAGGTCAGGCGGCGGCGGCCGGTGCTCGACGCGAGGGACGTGGCCTGGATCTGGCGGCGGCTGCTGGTGGCCGTCGGCGCGGCCCATCGGGCGGGGGTCGTGCACGGCGCGGTGTTCGGGCACCACGTCCTCGTCCACCCGGTCGACCACGGCCTGGTGCTCGTCGACTGGAGCCAGTCGGTACCGCTCGGCACCCCGCTCACCGCCCTGGTGACCAGGCACCGCGACGACTACCCGCCGGAGGTCCTGGCCAGGAAACCCGCCACCCCCGCCACCGACATCCACCTCGCCACCCGCTCCGTGGCCGCCCTCATGGGCGACCAGGCCCCCACTCCGATCAGGCGCTTCGTCCGGGGAAGCCTGCTGAGCCCGCCTGGCGACGCGTGGCGGCTCCTGGGGGAACTCGACGACCTGCTCGACGACCTGTACGGGCCGAGGAAATACCGGCCACTGCACCTTTGAGAACGTGCCACCCCTGATCCGAGGAGATCCCCCGTGGGAAGCGGAATCTGGTCCACCGACGTCTACTCCGCCGCCGCGAGCTACCGCGCGGCCAAGGGCTCAAGCGCCTTCGCCTACAGCGACAGCGGCGCCCGCGCCACGCACCCCGACCTCGACCCGCACGGGGTGGCGGACCGCGAGAGCCGCGACTCCGCCGAGCACCCCGACTCCCTCGCCGTGGCCGTGCTGTTCGACGTGACCGGCTCGATGGGCGGGGTGCCCCGCACCCTCCAGACCAAGCTGCCCGACCTGCTCGGCCTGCTGCTCCGCAAGGGCTACGCCACCGACCCGCAGATCCTCTTCGGCGCGATCGGCGACGCCACCTGCGACCGGGCCCCGCTGCAGATCGGCCAGTTCGAATCCGACAACCGGATGGACGAGCACCTGGGCAAGGTCCTGCTGGAGGGCGGGGGCGGCGGCCAGATGAGCGAGTCGTACGAGCTGGCGATGTACTTCATGGCCAGGCACACCTCGATCGACTGCTTCGAGAAGCGGGGTCGCAGGGGCTACCTGTTCATCATCGGCGACGAACTTCCCTACCCGCAGGTCAAGCGGCGCGAGGTCGAGAAGGTCATCGGCGATCGGCTCCGGCGGGACATCCCGACCAGGGAGATCGTCGCCGAGCTGACCAGGGTCTACGACGTCTACTACATCCTCCCTGCGGGGTCGAGCTACGCCGGGGACGGCCGGGTGCTGGCCGCCTGGCGCGAGCTGCTCGGCCAGAACGTGCTGGAGCTGGACGACCTCGACGCCGTCTGCGAGACCATCGCGCTCACCGTCGGTCTCGGCGAGGACGCCATCGATCTACGGGAGGGGCTGGACGACCTCGACGAGCTCGGCTCGACCGCCGGGACCGCCGTGGGCAGGGCCCTCGCCAAACTCGACCGCGGCACGCTCGTGGTCGCCGACGGTCTCGACCTGGGCGGCGACAGCGGCGTGACGCGGCTCTGAAGACCTCCCCGCCGTGCGGCGGCCACCGCGAAAGCGGCGGGGAGTGCCACCACGAAGGGAAACGGCCCCTGCCCGGCGGTGAGAACTCACCGCCGGGCAGGGCGCCACCACGAACAGAGGACCACATGCGCGAACACATGATCGTGACAGACCTCGGCTACGGCGACGCGGGCAAAGGCACGATCATCGACTGGCTCTGCACCCGCGAACCCATCGGGGCGGTCGTCAGGTTCAACGGGGGTGGGCAGGCCGCCCACAACGTCGTGCTGCCCGACGGACGGCACCACACGTTCGCACAGTTCGGGTCGGGCACGCTCAGAGGCGTGCCCACCCACCTGTCCAGGTTCATGGTCACAGACCCGCTCTCGCTGGCCCGGGAGGCCGCCCACCTGAGCGAGCTGGGCGTTCCCGACCCGTTCCGCCTGCTCACCGTGGACCGGGACGCCCTGCTCGCCACGCCGTACCACGTGGCGGCGGGGCAGGCCAGGGAGCTGGCACGCGGCGAGGACCGGCACGGGTCGTGCGGAATGGGCGTCGGCGAGACCATGGCCTACGCCCTGGAGCACCCGGAGCTCGCGCCGACCGTCGGCGACTGCGAGGACCCGGCCCGGCTCGCCCGCAAGCTGTACGCGCTCCGCGAGGCGCTCGGGGTGACCGGGCCGCCCGTCGAGGACTGCGTCGCCGCCTACCGGGCGTTCGCCGAGCGGGTGATCCTGGTCGGCTCCTCCTTCACGACCGCGCTGCTGCGCAGGCGGCCCGTGATCTTCGAGGGGGCACAGGGCGTGCTGCTCGACGAGTGGCACGGCTTCCACCCGTACACCACCTGGAGCACGACGACCTTCGCCAACGCGCTGGAGTTGCTCGACGGGGTGCCGGCCGTACGGCTGGGCGTGCTGCGGACCTACACGCCCAGGCACGGCCCGGGACCGCTGGTCACCGAGGCCGCGGCGCCGGTGCTGCCCGAGGCGCACAACGGGACCGGTCCCTGGCAGGGGCCCTTCCGCACCGGTCACTTCGACGCGGTGGCCCACCGCTACGCGCTGGCGGTCGCGGGCGGGGCCGACGCCCTCGCGCTCACCCACCTGGACGCGCCGGTCTCGCGGATGTGCGTGTCGTACGACATCGGCGAGCTGCCGGTGGGCACGGCGGGTGACCTCGAAGGGCAGGCCAGGCTGACCGGGCGGCTGTCGGCGGCCCGGCCGCACTACGCCGACGGTGTCGACGACTGGCCCGCGGCGGTGGCCGAGGCCCTGGGGGTTCCGGTGTGGCTGGGCTCCCGGGGACCCACCGCCGCCGACAAGGTCCTTTTCAGTGGTGTGACCGCGCCCGAAAGGGTATGACCCTTCTCGTACTCTCCCTTTACCTGGCAGGCAGCCTTACCCGGAGGAACTCATGGGTGTCGGGGTCAGCATCTTCTTTCTCACGCTTGGCGCCATCCTCCGCTTCGCCATCGACCCCACCGTCCTCGGCGAGGCCGTCCACATCGACGTGATCGGCCTGATCTTCATGATCGTCGGTGCCGTCGGGGTCGTGCTGAGCATCATGATGGCCCCCAAGCGCGGGAACACGTCCGAGGACCGCCTGATGCACCGCGAGAACCACCCACCGGAGGTCTAGGCCCTGTCCCTTGGATCTTTTGCCTACTGCGGTCGCCCAGGCGGCGCCTCGCCGCGTTGTCGTCGGTCACCGCAGCACGCTGCGGCTCCCTCC
>NZ_JBSFWD010000093.1:0-20729 GCF_053592655.1 Streptosporangium sp. NPDC002607 | reverse complement strand
CCCACCCTCTTCCCCCCCCCCCCCCTCTACCCTTCCGGGCGCCCGTGTGGCCCCCCGCCCCCGCCGTTTCCGCACGCGTCACCGCTCAGAGCGTACGGTCGCTACCCAGGACCATCATGAACATGCCGCAGATCAGAGCGTGCGGTCGCTGCCCAGAACCAGTGTGCCCGAGCTCATGAACATGCCGCCGACCCCGGTGGCGAGGCTGACATCGACCCCGGGGACCTGCGCCGCCGCCGTTCCGCGGACCTGGCGCACCGACTCCTGGATCGCGAACATGCCGTACATACCGGTGTGGGTGTAGGAGAGCCCGCCGCCGTTGGTGTTCATCGGCAGCGACCCACCGGGCGCGGTGTTCCCCTCGGCGATGAACGCCGGCGCCTCGCCCCGCTTCACGAAACCGAGGTCTTCCAGTCCGTACACCGGAACGTGCGCGAACGCGTCGTAGATCATCAGATGGTCCACGTCGTCGTGCGAGATCCCGGCCTGCCGCATGGCGGCCGCCCCGCCCATCTCGATGGCGCGGGACGACGTCAGGTCGCGCAGCCCGGAGACGACCGAGGACTCGCTCGACTCCCCCGCGCCCAGCACGTAGACCGGCGGCGACGCGGAGCCGAGGTCGCGGGCCCGCTCGGCCGAGGTCAGCACCAGGGCGCCGCCGCCATCGGTCACCAGGCAGCAGTGCAGCAGGTGGATGGGGTCGGCGATCACGGGCGACGCGAGCACGTCCTCGACGGTGATCGGGTCGCGCAGCCTGGCGCGGGGGTTACCCGCCGCCCACTGGCGCTGCACGACCGGGACCATGGCGAGCTGCTCCCTGGTCATCCCGTACGTGTGCATATAGCGGCGTACGCCGATCGGGAACAGCGACGGCGCCCCGATCGGGCCGTGCGGGACCTCGAACTGCGCCATGTACGACTGCGGCGCGGGCGCCCACGGCACCATGCCCACCCGGGAGCGCCCGGACTCACCATGCGTGACCAGCACGGTCGTGCAGAGCCCGGACACGATGGCGGCCATGGCGTGCCGCACGTGCAGCATGAACGAACTGCCGCCGACGTTCGTGCCGTCCAGATATTCCGGGACGATCCCCAGGTAGTCGGCCACGTCGATCGGAGACTCACCGGCGGACGCGACGCCGTCGACGTCGGCCGCGGTGAGGCCCGCGTCGCGCAGCGCGTTGACGGCCGCCTGGGCGTGCAGCTCCAGCGCGGACATGTCGGGGACCTTGCCGATGCGGTCCGTCTCGGCGGCGCCGACGATGGCGATCTTGCCTCGGAGGCTCATCCCTCATCCTTTCTTGGCCGGAATCCGGCGACCTTCCGCTCACCCCGCTGTTCGAAGACCACTTCGAGCTCACCGTCGATGACGAGCCCGCTCCCCGCCTCACCGGCTCCGGTGACGGTGGCGAGCAGTCTGGGCCCCTCGGCCAGCCTGACGAGCGCGACCACGTACGGCACCTCGCCCTCGAACCCGGGCGCGGCGCGGTGGTTGACCACGTACGACTCCAGCGTGGCCACGCCGGAGACCGGTTCGAGCGCGACCTGGTCCGACATGCACGCCGGGCAGTACGCGCGCGGATAGAGGAAGAAGTCGCCGCACTCGCGGCAGCGCGGCACCTTGAGCTCACCCCTGTCGACGGCCTCGAAGAAGCCCGCGGTGTCAGGGGTGGGCAGCGGCAGGGGTTTCGTGCTCATCCGGATCGCCTCCCGTCCGTTTCCACCGGCCCGCCGGAGGGCTCGCCGGCTCCTCCCGCTGCCTGGGGCAGCAGGTGCTTGCGGAGTTTTCCGTTGGCGCCGCGCGGGAGCGTCTCCACCGTCTCGATCCGGCGGGGCACCTTGAACCGCGCGATCCGCTCCCGGCAGAACCGGATGATCTCGTCGCCGAAGTCCGGCTCGGCGGCGCGTTCACGCGCCCCGTCCATGGGCTGGATCACCGCGCAGACGATCTCACCCCACTCCTGGTCGGGGATGCCGATGACAGCGGCGTCGGCGATGTCGGGGTGTTCCAGCAGCGCCGCCTCCACCTCGGCCGGATAGACGTTGACCCCGCCGGAGACGATGACCTCGGCGGTCCGGCCGAGCAGGAAGAGGTATCCGTCCTCGTCGAGGTAGCCGAGATCACCCACCGTCACGTAGCCGTCGGTCACGCTTGAGCGGGTCTTCTCCGGGTCGCCGTGGTATTCGAAGGCCCTGGGGCCCATCTCCAGGTAGACCCGGCCCTTCTCTCCGGGACCCGGCTCGCGCCCGTGATCGTCCATGATCCGGACGCCGGCGCCGGGCTGGGCCCTGCCGACGCTGCCGGGCCTGGCCAGCCACTCGCGGGAGTCGATGACGGTCCCCGCGGCCTCGCTGGCGCCGTAGTACTCGTACACCACCGGGCCGAACCAGTCGATGATCCCGCGCTTCACCGCGGGCGGGCAGGGGCCCGCGCCGTGGATCAGGTTGCGCATGCTCGACACGTCGAACGACGCGCGTACCTCGGGGTCGAGCGCGAGCAGCCGGTGCATCTGGGTGGGCACGACATGCGTCGTGGTCACCCGCTCCTCCTGGATGAGCCGGAGCATCCCGGCCGCGTCGAACCGCTCCATCAGCACCACCCGGTGCCCCAGGTGCAGCGACGCCAGGGCCAGCCCGTTCACGGCGGTGTGCGACAGCGGGGAGGTCACCAGATGGGTGCCGTCTCCGAGCGGCTCGACGTCGAACATGCCCAGTTGCCAAAGCGCCCCGGCGCCGAGGACATCATCGGGGTCACCACCGGCCAGCGCCCGGCTGATGCCCTTGGGACGGCCCGTGGTGCCCGAGGTGTAGGCCATGAAGGCACCGGACACGCGGTCCTCGACCCGGTCGGCGGAGAACGGAGCGGCGGCCTCCTCCAGCAGGCGAAAACCCTCGGCGGGCAGGGTGGAGAAGCGCCGCTCCCCGGCGAGACCCACCTCGTCGAGCGCGGCCAGCACGGTGTCCGCGTACCGCGGGGAGGTCACCACGGCGCCCGGCGCGCAGTCGCCCATGATGTACGCGATCTCACCGGCGCTGAGCGCGGTGTTGACCGGGATCAGGTACCACCCGGCCTGCTGGCAGGCCAGGACCGTCTCCAGGGCCGCGATCTCGTTCGCGGCCACCAGCGCCACCCGGTCGCCGGGCCGCAGGCCCAGGCCGCGCAGCAGCCGCGTGATCCGGTTCACCCGGGCCAGCAGCTCGCCCGCGGTGACCGATGAGCCGTCCGGCGCGACGGCGGCGATCCGATCGGGGAAGCGCTCGGCGATCCGCCAGAACCCCAGGTCCCCGGTGCTCATCGCCGCCCTCCCGCACGGGCGACCACCATCTCGGCGAGCGCGCGCCGGTGCTCTCTGGCGGTCCCGAAGGCGGCGGACAGCGACATCGAACGCTTGAGCCAGAACTGCAACCCGTACTCCCAGGTGAACCCGATCCCGCCATGCAACTGGAGCGCCTCCAGATCGGCCGGTTTCGCCGCCTCACCCGCGTACGCCTTGGCGACCGCGGCCCGCACGGCGGCGTCCGAGGCGCCGGTGTCCCGAAACGCGGCCATCGAGGCGGCACCCGCCAGGTCCACCACCGTGGCGACGTTCGCCAGCTTGTGTTTCACCGCCTGGAACGATCCGACGGGCCGGCCGAACTGCCTGCGCACCTTCACGTAGTCGACCGTCACGTCGAGCAGGTGCCGGCTCACGCCGGTCAGCAGGCACGCGGCGCCGGCCACGGCCCGCGTCCAGGCCCGTTCGACCGCGGCGGCATCCCGGCTGATCACCTGCCCGTCCGCGGCGTCCCAGGCGACCCGGTAGAGCGGATAGAGCGGATCGACCGCCTCCTGCCACTCCGCGGTGAACGCCCCCTTCTCCAGGGCGCGTACGCCACCGCTCTCGCAGACGAGCAGCAGGTCGGCCTGACCGGCCTCCAGCGCGACGGGGGTGCGCTCACCGAACGAGACCGCCACCAGCGCGTCACCGGAGGCGATGCGGGGCAGCCAGGCCGCCGCGAAATCCTCGGGCGCCGCCTCCTGGATCAGCGGGCCGGCGACGACCGCGGTCTCCAGGAAGGGCTCGGGCACGGCGAACTCCCCCAGAACGTGCAGCACGGGCGCGAGCACGTGCTCCGCCAGGCCCACCCCGCCCCACCGCTCGTCCAGCAGGACCGAGGTCAGGCCCAGGTCCGCCAGGCGCCCCCACAGCTCCGCGTCGTGGGCGGCGTCGGAGTCCAGGCACCGGCGCAGGTGGTCCTCGCCCGCGTGCTCCTCCAGCAGCCGGCGGGTCGCCTTGAGGAGTTCCAGCTGCTCTTCGTCGAGCGGGATGTTCATCGCAGGTGTGGTCATCGTCGGGGCTCCATCGGCAGCTCCAGGAGGCGTTCGCTGATGATGTTCCGCTGGATCTCGGAGGTCCCCCCGAAGATCATGGCGGCGCGCGCGTACCAGTACCGGTGGTGCCAGTCCGCCCAGACGCGGGCGGCCTGTGGGGTGAGCGCCTCTCGCACCACGGACGAGCCGCCGCCCATGGTGCCGAGCCCGCCCATCAGGTCCAGGCCCGCGGCGAAGATGTGGTGTTGCGTCTCGGTCCAGTACAGCTTGTTGATGCTGGCCTGCAGGTCGAGGTTGACGCCGTTCTCCGACAGCTCGGCGAGCCGGTAGACGTTGGCCCGGTACACCTCGGTCTCGACGAAGAGCCGCCCCAGTTCGTCCAGGGCGAGCGGGTCGTCATCAAGACCACGCGCCCGCACCAGCTCCGCGAACGACTCGACGTCGGCGGAGTATTTGGCGTGGTCGCCGAAGACGGCGCCGCGCTCGAAGCCGAGCGTGGACATCGCGACCCGCCAGCCGTCGCCGATCTCCCCCACCGCGTTCGCGACGGGCACCCTGACGTCGGTGAAGAAGACCTCGGCGAAGCCCTTCGTCCCGTCCACCATGGCCAGCGGGCGGACCTCCACCCCGGGGGAGCGCAGGTCGATGCAGAGGAAGGTGATCCCCCGGTGCTTCTTCTCCCTGCCCGCCTCGGGATCGGTGCGCACCAGCGCGAATATCCAGTCGGCGAAGCCGCCGAACGACGTCCAGGTCTTCTGGCCGTTGACGACGAACTCGTCGCCCTCGCGGACCGCCTGCGTGCGCAGCGAGGCCAGGTCGGAGCCGGAATCGGGCTCGCTGAACCCCTGGCACCAGATGTCCTCGCAGGACAGCAGCCGCGGGATCCAGCGCCTGCGCTGCTCCTCCGTGCCGTAACGCATCAGGATCGGGCCGAGCAGGTACAGGCCGCCCATGTTGACCCGGGCGGGCGCCCCGGCCCGGTAGTACTCCTCGGCGAAGGCGATGGTGTGGAAGAGGTCTGCGCCGCGGCCGCCGTACTCCTCGGGCCAGTCGATCGCCGCGTAACCGCCCTCGAAAAGCACTCGCTCCCACTCCCGGTGCTGCTCGAACCCCTCCGGGCTCGTCCAGGACCCCAGTGGTCCGCGCGGCACGTGCTCCTCCAGCCAACCGCGCACCTGCGCGCGGAACGCCTCGGTGTCGGGCGCGGCGGCACCGTTTCGCAAGCTCATACCGCAAGCCCCAGTGCCTGCGAGATCTCGTGCATTACATCTCCATAGTTCTCGGGTGTCATGCGCAGGGAGAGGTTCACTCCGTTCGCTCCGAGTTCGAGGTAGCGCTCCACCATCGGGCGTAGCTCGGCGAGAGCGCCGTGGAACCGGAGGCCGGCGACGACGTGGAAGTCCTCCCGGGAGCGGCCGTTCTCCCGCAGCCCCGCCTCGACCTCGGCCAGGTGGCGGGAGAAGTCCCCGGTGGTGAGGTTCCACGGATACCAGCCGCCGGCGTACCTGGCCGCGCGGCGGATGGCCGCCTTCGAATGGCCGCCCACCAGGATGCGCGGCAGCGGCCGGCCCGTGTCGGGCATGGCGGGCACCCCCGGCTCGCCATCGGTACGGCCCCAGAGCTCGGAGACGCGAGCCAGGTTGCTCTCACACCGGGCGCCGCGCTCGGCGAAGGGTACTCCGGCGGCGGCGAACTCCTCCGCCGACCAGCCGACCCCCACCCCCATGTCGAAGCGTCCGCCGGTGAACAGGTCGAGTGTGGCCAGTTCCCTGACCAGGAGGCGCGGGTCGCGCATCGGCAGCAGCAGCACCGAGGAGCCGACGCGCAGCCGCGTGGTGTGGCGGCACAGTTCGGCGGCCGCCTGGAGCACGTCGAGCAGCCCCTGCTCCTGGGCCGCCTCCACCCGGGGCGCGGTCGCGGCGGCGTCGCCGTACTTGTGGACCTCGACCACATCGGGGTTGGCCGAGCTGGGAGCGGCCGGGTAGGGGTAGGCCGACTCGTACTCCTCGAAGAAGACCAGGTGCTCAGGCAGCCACAGCGCGGAGAAGCCCGCCGCCTCGGCGGTCAGCGCGAACGTGCGCATATATGCCAGGTCCCGTTGCGCGGACCCGTCGAACAGGTCCACCAGACCGATCTCCATCGCCGCTCCTTCCGATCTCGTCGTCGTGTGGAGAGCCGTTTCAAGCCGTCGTGCGAGGGCGCACGCGTGAGGTTCGCGCGGGGCCGGGTCAGGCCCCGGCGAGGGCGCGCAGCCGCTCGGGCGAGGGCAGGTCGCCGTAGACCGCGACCAGTTCGTCGACCCGGATGGAGGGGTCGCGGGTCAGCAGCTCGCGCGCCGGACCGATCTCCTGCTCGGGGACGAACCAGGTGCGTCTGACCTCACCCTGGTCGCGACCCGCGTCACCGAGGGTCCTGGCAAGCAGGGCGAGGGCGCCGGGAAGGTCGGCGGGCGTCAGCAGCCAGCCGAGCCACCCGTCCGCCTCGCGGGCCAGCAGCCGCAGCACGTCCTCGCCGCCGTGGCGCACATGGATGCCGGGTCCGCCGCCGACCGGCCGGGGCAGGGCGATCGCGCCGCTGAACGCGACGCGGTCGCCCTGGTGGGAGGCACGGCGTTGCGACCACAGGGCCCGCATCGCCGCCAGGTACTCCGACGTCGTGCCAAGCGTGTCCCCGCCGGGGGCGCCGCCCAGAGCGAGCGGCACCTCCCCGAGGTCCAGCCCGTATTCCAGCCTGCCGCCGGCGAACCAGTCCAGCGTGGCGACCTGCTTGGCCCGCAGTGCCGGACCCCGCACGGAGAGGATGTCCCCGCTCAGCCCGAGGCGGATCGAACCGGTCGCCCGGGCCGCGCACTGCAGCCCGAGGACCGCGTCGTGTCCGCCACCGATCTGCTCTCGGTCGCCGACCGCCCACCACGACGCGAGGCCCGCGGCCTCGGCCGCCGCGGCGGCCGCCTCGATCTCACCGGGCAGGCCGGGCCCGCCGACCGTGATGTCGCACGCTACGCCGTACTCCATTGGAACGTTCCTCCGCTCTCGGAGCTCAGCCTGCGGGGTTCAGCAGGGTGAGCTTCCCGTCGCCGGTCCACTCGAGGTAGACACCGGGATCGTCCAGGACCGCCTGGCCGTTCTCGTAACGGAGCTGGCCGTAGACGGTGTCCTGGGTGGTGATCTGCGACAGCGCCTTGCCGACCGCCTCGGGCGACGGGTCGCCGGACTTCTTGAGGCCTTCCGCCAGCAGCCACATCGCGGTGTAGCCCTGGGCCGCGAACATGTCGGGCTCGGCGCCGAACTTCTTGGTGTAGAGGTCGGTGAACTTCTTGGCGGTCTCATTGGCCGAATGACCCGCGGCGAAGGGGGTGGCGAACGCGAGGCCCTTCAGGCCGGCCCCGCCGGTCTCGAACAGGACCGGGCCCGAGGCACCGTAGCTGGACAGGATCCGCTTGTCGTAGCCGCGCTCGCGCAGCGACCTGGCCAGCAGCGAGGACGACAGGCCGAGCATGCTGCTGATCACGACGTCCGGCTTCTTGGCCTCGATCTGCGCGGCGGGCGCGGTGAAGTCCCGGTCGGCGGCACTGGTCGAGACGGTGTCGAGCACCTGAACGCCGTTGCGCTCCATCGCGCTCTTCCAGACCTTGCCGTCGGCGACCATGGCGTCGTTGTCGCCGTTGACGACCAGGACGGCGGTCTTGTAGCCCTCCGCCTTCACCATGTTGTCGACGAACTTGTCGTACACGCCGCCCGGCGCGGACGGCAGGATGACGGGGCGGAACAGGTCGGGCGGAGAGGCGAGCCCGTCCAGGATCGCCGAGGTGACGATCCCGGGCGTCTTGCTCTGCCTGATGACCGGCGCCAGGGCCCCGGCCTCACTGGACAGGCCGCAGCACAGCACGCCGGACGCGCCGTCGGCGACGTACTGCCGGTAGAGGGCGATCGCCTTGGCCGGGTCGGACTTGATGTCCTCCACCTTCAGCTCGACGGTCGCGCCCTCGCCGAGGAACCCGGTCTGGTTGATCTCCTCCGCGGCGAGCTCGGCACCGTTTGCGATGGGCTTGCCCGCGAACGCGGCGGCGCCGCTGAGCAGGGCGGGGAAGCCCACCTTGTAGACCTGGCCTTCGTCCGGCCCACTGCCACCCGACGAACCGCACGACGTGAGAATCATCATGACGGAGAGGGCCGCGCTGATGACAGCGAGGCTCGAACCTCTCCTTGCACTCTTGAGACGAGACACTGCTTACCCTCCTGGGCTAGGCCCCCAACAACCGGACCCCCGCCTTTAAAGCAAACGCTTGCTTTAAAGCAACTGTTTGATTATGCGAGACGTGATATTGGAAAAGCAAGAGGTCAACGCGGTTTTTCGGTGGGAGTGGCGGTCGGGAGGCCGGTTCACCCTGGCCTTCGGCGGCCGGTGCCGCCGTTAAGCGTCCAGAAGGGCGCCGCCGCGGTCGATGACCGTGCCGCCCTCCTCGGTCGAGGTCAGGAAACGGACGTCGGCGCCGTCACGCCAGAGCGCCACGGAAAGGGTGTCTCCCGGCGTCACCGGTCGGCTGAAGCGCCCTGACATGCCCCTCAACCGGGAGGCGTCCCCGTCGCAGAGCCCGTTCACGATGGCGCGGGCGGTGAAGCCGTAGGTGCACAGGCCATGCAGGATCGGTCGCGGGAACCCGTACTTCCCGGCGAAGACCGGATCGGAGTGGAGCGGGTTGCGATCCCCGGTGAGCCGGTACAGGAGCGCCTGGTCGGGCCGGGTGGGCATGCTCACCACGACGTCCGGCTCGCGGTCCGGCGCCGCCCACTCCGACCGGGGGCCGCGCTCCCCGCCGAAGCCGCCGGCCCCGCCCAGGTAGGCACAGGAGCGGGAGACCGCGAGCGGTTCCCCGGTGGCGGCGTCGGCCGTGCGGGTCTCGGTCCAGAGCAGGGCGTCCCTTCCCTTGTCCCACATGTCGGTGACCGTGGTCGTGGACACCGCCCTGCCCTCGGGGGGCAACGGGCGCTCCAGCAGGAAGTGCTGTTCGGCGTGGACGGCCTTGCCCGGGTCGTAGGAGCCGACCTCGGGCAGTCCGCCGATATGACCGATGAGCACGGCGAAGCTCGGGATGACCTGCTGGCGGACGCCGGTGCTGTTCTCCGTGGTGAACTGGAGCTCGCCGCCCGGGTCCCGCGCCCCGGCTCCGACGGCGAGCGCGTACAGCAGCGACTCGCGGGCGGTCCACTCGATCTCGAAAGGGCCGACCGTACTGCCGATGTAGGCGGGATCCAGGGGCATGCTGTTCTCCGGTCTGGTCAACGTGGGGTCAGGACGCGGCGAGCCGGGATCGCGGACCCGCCTTGAGGAGGCGCGACGGCAGTTCGCGGCCGACGATCCGCTGGGCGAGGTCGGCGACCTCCAGCAGCGCGTCCAGGTCGACGCCCGTGTCCACGGACAGTTCCTGGAGCAGGTAGACCGCTTCCTCGGTGGCGATGTTGCCGCTCGCCCCCGGGGCGTAGGGGCATCCGCCCAGGCCGCCGACGCTCGCGTCGAACTCGGTGACGCCGGACTCCAGGCCCGCGACCAGGTTGGCCATGCCGGTGCCCCGGGTGTCGTGGAAGTGCAGGGCGACCCGGACATCGGGCGCCTGGTCGCGGAAGAGACCCACGATCCGGCGTACCCGGGGTGGCGAGCCCATCCCCGTGGTGTCGCCGAAGCAGATCGAGTCGGCCCCGTCGGCGACGGCGCGCAGCGCGAACGCGGCGACGCGCCCCGCTGCGACCTCACCCTCGTAGGGGCAGCCGAACGCGGTGGCGACGATCACCTGGCAGGTGGCGCCATTGCCGTGGGCGAAGTCGATGACCTCGGCGATCCCGTCGAGCGACTGCTCCGGAGTGCGGTTCACGTTGCGCAGGTTGTGCGTCTCCGACGCCGAGACCATGATCTCCAGGTCGGTGAAGCCCTCGGCCAGGGCACGCTGCGCCCCGCGCAGGTTGGGCACCAGCGCCGAGTACTCGATGCCCGCGACCGGTTCCACCGCACCCCACACCTCGGAGGCGTCCGCCATCTGCGGGATGGCTCTGGGGTGCACGAACGCCACGGCCTCGATACGCGACAGACCGGTCGTGCCCAGTGCCGCGATCAGCTCCGCCTTGCGGATGGTGGGCACCGGGAGTTCGTTCTGGAGCCCGTCGCGCGGACCCACCTCACGCAGGACGACACTGGACGGTATATCGGACATGTCTAGACTCCGAGGTTCCGGGCGACGATCTCGCGGTGGTACGTGGGGGTGCCGAAGAGGGAGAAGTCGGTCAGCGCCCGTCGGAAGTGGTGGGAGAGCTCGTGCTCCCAGGTGAACCCGATCCCGCCGTGAACATGGATCGCCTCCCTGACCACGTGCAGCACCGCGTCCGAGGCTCGCGCCTTCGCCATGGAGGCGGCGTTCTCCCAGCCCGGCTCCGCGGCCGCGGCCTGGTCGAGCGCGGACTCCACCGCCGACCTCGCCGACTGCGTCTCCGCGTACATGTCGGCCAGCTTGTGCTTGATCGCCTGGAAGGACCCGATGGCCCGCCCGAACTGGGTGCGCGTCTTGGCATAGTCGATGGCCAGCCACAGGCACCGCTCGCCGATGCCCAGAGCGTCCGCCGCGGTCAGCAGCGCCCCTTCGGTGAACGCCCGAGAGGCCAGGGCGGCCGCCTCGGCCCCCTCGGCCAGCACGCGCCCGGGGACGCGGTCCATCCTGAGCACTGCCAGGTCCCGGCTGTCGTCCAGCGCCTTCATCGGCTCGACGGCGAGGCCGTCGGCGCCGCGCTCGACGAGTACCAGGCAGGCTTCCTGCGGCGCGGCGGCTCCCGCGGCGCGGGCCAGGACGACAAAGTGCGTCGCCTCTCCACCCGCGGCGACGAATCGCTTGAGCCCGGAGACTCGGCAGCCGCCGTCCGCACGCTCCGCCTCGGTGCCCGGGGAGGCGAGGTCGGTCCCCGCGGAGTCCTCGTGCAGCGCCAGGGCCACGACCGCGCGCCCGGCCACGATCTCGTCCAGGAGGCCGCGATTCCGCTCGACGCCCGCCCGCCCCAGCAGCGGCACCGCCAGGCCGGCCGTCACGAGGAGCGATGCCGGCAGCCCGACCCGTCCGGCCTCGATCAGCGCCGTGCCCAGGTCGGCGATCGACCCGCCCTGGCCGCCCGCGTCCTCGTCCAGCAAAAGGCCGAGGATGCCCAGTTCCTCGGCGAAGGCCCGCCACAGCGGCTCCTCGGCCCCTCCGCGGGAGACGCGGCTGACCTCGGCCGGACTGTGGGCATCGAGGAACCGCCCGACGGTGTCCCCGAACTCTGCACGGAGGTCTGCGTCCACCCGCATGCGTGTCCTTTCATGATTTCAAGCAAGCAGTTGCTTCATTTTCTTCCCGGACTGCCGCGATCCGATTCCGGAGCCACCGAACGCGGCCCGGGGGGAGCGACGGGAAGGCCCCCTGCCCCGCCCGGTCAGCGAGGTCAGCGGCTCACGGGACCTGCACGCCGCGCAGGAGCAGCACGGTCTCGATCTCGATCAGCTCGTCGATGGTCACGGAACCCGCCGGGTCGAACCAGCGGATGACCGCCTGGACGGCGCCCATCACGGTCCGGTAGACCATCCGCGCGCTGAACTCGCCGCGGAACGCGCCCCTGTCCATGCCCGCCTGGATGACGTCTATCCAGATCCGCTCGACCTCATGCTGGCGGTCGACGATGGAGGGGAAGTCCTGCACGTAGGACCAGTCGTTCTGCAGGATCAGGACCTCGTTGCGGTTGCGGACCAGGCTCCGCAGCGCCCTCGCCATCAGCCCGGTCAGCGCCTCGGAGGGATCAGCGGCCTCCGCCACCGCGGACTGGTACTCCCGGATGATCACGCCGAGGTAGTCGACGAGCACCTGCTCGACGATCGCCTCTTTGGAGTCGAAATAGTAGTAGAGGCTCCCCGAAAGCATGTTCGCCTCGTCGGCCACGTCCCGCACTGTCGCGTTGGCGAAGCCCTTCTCGGCGAAGACCTTGGAGGCGGCGAGCAGAACGCTTTCCTTACGCGCCTGTCCGGCGGGCGATCCCATCGACCTTCGCCGTGTCTGGGAAACACTCTTGGTGGTCTTTCCTGGAGGGGTCATCGACTCGTCCTACCTCAACTGAACATGGGGCGAAATCTTCAGGCGCGTATATCACGCCGACTCAGGGTGCCTGACTGGACACGATCGAGACGGCGCTCACGAGCGCGCCGGGACTACCTCCTTGATTTTGCACTAGTCCGAAGGCGGGATTCGCGACTTGGCGCTCACCGGCCTCACCCCGGAACTGCTGCCACATCTCGAAGAGCATCCGCAGGCCGCTCGCGCCGACAGGGTGGCCGAAACTCTTCAGCCCCCCGTCCGGATTGACCGGCAGCGCGCCACCCAGGTCATAGCGACCCGCCAGGACATCCCGCCACGCCTGTCCGCGCGCCGAGAAGCCGAGTTCCTCCATCAGCACCAGCTCGGTCGGTGTGAAGCAGTCGTGCACCTCGGCCAGCGAGATCTGGCCGGCCGGGTCGGTGATGCCGGCCTGCTCGTAGGCGGTTTGGCTGGAGTGGACGACCTCGGGCAGATCGCAGTAGTCGTACCGGTCGTCGTTGCGCCCGGTCGCGGCCCCCGCGCTCAGCGCGAGCGCGTGCACGTACAGCGGACGGTCGGTGTACCTGTGCGCGTCCTCGGCCCGGACGATGATCGCCGCCGCACCGCCGTCCGCGACACCGGAGCTGTCAAAGACACTGAGCCTGCCGGCGATCGCCGGCGCGCGAGCGATGACCTCCTTGGAGACGTTCTTACGGAACTGCGCCCGAGGGTTTAGTGCACCATTGGCATGGTTTCGCCATGCAATGTGTGTCATGGCCTCTTTGACCTGTTCCTCGGAAATCCCGTAACGCCGCGCGTACGACGGCACGATCATCGAGTACATGGCGGGCGCGCTCAGATTCGGCGGCGTACCGTCATTGGGCACGCTGGGCATTTCCAGCCCGGAGAAACCAAAATCCTTCAGCTTCTCCCCGCCCACCGCCATCACCGTGTCATAGGCGCCGGAGGAGACCGCGTAACAGGCGTTCCTGAACGCCTCGGATCCGGTGGCGCACATGTTCTCGACCCGGGTGACCGGCCGGTTGCTGATATTCATCGGTCTGGTCAGGGTGAGGCCGGAGACGCCGGAGGTCATCGTTCCCAGCCAGTAGGCGTCCACGTCGCCCAGCTCCAGGCCCGGGACGCTCCGCACGGCGCCGAGGGTCGCCTCGACCAGGAGGTCGTCCACCGACCGGCCCCAGAGCTCGCCGAATCTGGTGCAGCTCATGCCTACGATGGCCACCGGGTTCTGCAGAGCGTGGGCGGGCATCAGGACTCCTCCTTGTAGGGGTGAACCTTCCAGATGTAGTTGCGGATCTCGTTGGACGCCACGCTCGCGAGCCGGAAGACGGGAGCGACCCGATCCCCGATGGCCACCTCACGCCCGGGGGCGTCGGTCATCTCGAACTCGAACCGGCCACCGCCGTCGAAGTCGACGGCCACCGCCTTGGCCGGCAGCTGCACGGACTCCGAGAGCCAGTCGTCGGTGAATGTCGCGACGGTGCCCAGCAGGTCCCGCATGGGCGCGGGCTCACCCTGGTCGACGGCCCCGCAGCCGAGGCAGACCTGCCGCGGGGGGAGGTTGCGGGTCCCGCAGGCGGTGCAGCGGGCCGCGGTGAAGGAGAACTTCCAGCGCATGGTCCGCCACGACGCCGGCGGGGCGGGAGCCTTGACCTCGGGACGTCGCGGCGGCTCCCGGTCCAGCACGCCCCGCCAGGTGAGGTAGTCGGCGTACCGAAGCGGGAACACCGTGGAAGACGCCGGGGAGGCACCCGCCGCGCGGAACGCGCCGAGCTCGGGCGTGGCGCGGAACACGAACGCGTCGGCCCCGTCCGCGGCCAGGACGGCCAGGATCGTCTGCCCGGGCTCGGCCCGGTCCAGCGCGGCGCAGAGCCGCAGCCCGAAGTCCGCGGTGCCCGCGTAGCCGGTGTCATCGGCCAGGCCGGCCGCGAGCTGGTCCGCGCCGAAGCGCCTGCGCGCGGCCTGTACGGCGCGCAGGTGCGGGCCGCTGATCACCACGTGGTCGATCTCGGACGGTTCGAGCCCTGCCTCCTTGGCCGCCTCCGCGGTCACCGCCTCGATCAGCTCCAGGTATTCGTCGACGCCGAAGCGCTCCTCCCAGGACCGGGTGCGCAGCGCGCCCGGGGAGCGCCAGCGGTCCAGCAGCTCCATGGTGCGGACCGCGCTGCCCAGCAGCTCGGCGACCGGGTTCTCCCCCATCGCGAAGGCCGCGGCGGCGTCTCCGCCGTACAGTTCGTCCTCGGAACCGGGAAGTCCGTACCGCAGGTCGGCCAGGGCGACGACGGCTCCGGCGCCCCTGAGGCCCGCGCGGAAGGCGCCCGCACCGGACCGAATGGAGCCGCACACGTCGAAGGCCGCCAGCTCCTCGGGCAGGCCGAGCGCCATGGCGACCGCCGAGGCGTTGCTCCGCTCCATGTAGGCGGGGCGGGAGCTGGCGAACCAGAGCTCGGCTGGGAGAAAGCCGGGCGACCGCCGCAGGGCGCGCCGCAGCGCCTCCACCGCGAGGGTCGTGCTGTCCTCGTCGTGCGAGGCCACCGAACGGGTGCCCTTCAGCCCCGGAAGCCCGAGAGACCTGCCGATCTCACTCCGGTCGAGCCGGTAGGCCGGGATGTAGGCGCCGTAGGCGGTGATTCCGATCATCAAGGTTCCTCTTGGTCCCGGGCCGGGCGGATGCTCACCCCACGAAGCATGTAAATCAAGCATTTGCTTTGCTAGCATAGCCAGCCCCGAACAGCTGAAGCAAACGCTTGACGGGGCTGAACTGTTGGAGGACCATGAACCGGCTACCCGACGAGGACGAATTCCACCGCGAGGCGGTCGCGTTCCTCGACTCCTACGCCACCCGCCGCTCCGATGAGACCGGTCAAGCGGTCTGGGGCCGTGGCGACGACCGGGTCTCCGTCGTCGCCGAGCGGGCCGAGGGCGAGGAGGAGGAGATCGCCCGTCTCAAGGACTACCGCGCCGCCCTCGACCGGGCGAGGCTCGCCTGGATCGACGGCCCGGCCGCCTACGGCGGGCGCGAGCTACCGACGCACTACTCGACCGGGTTCCGCGAGCTGGAGTCCCGGTACGACCTGCCCGATGACGGCTACACGAGATTCAGCGTCTCGACGTTCTGCCCCGCGCTGCTGAAGCATGGCTCGGAGTTCCTCAAGCAGACATACCTGCACCGCCTCAGGAGCGCCCGGCTCCTCGCCTGCCAGCTCTTTTCCGAGCCAGGCGCGGGGTCCGACCTGGCCGGCCTCAGCACCAGGGCGGAGCGGCACGGCGACGGGTGGATCCTCAACGGGCAGAAGGTCTGGAGCTCCGGCGCTCACTACAGCGACCTGGGGCTGTGCATCGCGCGCACGAACCGCGACGCGCCCAAGCACGCCGGCCTGTCCACCTTCCTGGTCGACATGCGGGCTCCCGGCGTCGAGATCCGCCCGATCCGGCAGCTGACCGGCGGCGCCTCCTTCGACGAGGTGTTCCTCACCGACGTGTACGTGCCCGACGACCACCGCCTCGGCGAGGTGGACCAGGGCTGGCGGGTGGTGGTCGACGTGCTGCTCAACGAGCGCGGCGCGATCGGCCTGGAGAGCGGCATCGACGAGGCGCTGCTGTTCCGCCTGGTCGACCTGGTCAGGCACACCGGCGCCGCCGGGGACCCCCGCGTCCGCGACGCCCTGGCCGACCTGCACATCCGGAGCTGGGCGGCGCGCGAGACCACGACCCGGCTGCTCGCCGCCGCCAAGGGCGGAGTGCCGGGGCCCGAGCTCGCCCTGTCGAAGCTGATCCTCGTCGATCTGCTGCGCAGGGCCGGCGATATCGCCTCCGACGTGCTCGGCACCGCGATGATCGCCGACACCGGCGAGTGGGGGACGTTCGCCTGGTCGGAACTGACCCTCGGGCTGCCCGGCCTGCGGGTCGGCGGCGGGACCGACGAGATCCTCCGCAACGCGGTGGGCGAGAGAGTACTGGGACTACCGAAGGACGCCAGATGAAGATCGATCTCGGGATGATCGGTTCCTCCGCCGCCGTGTGCGGCCCGATCGCCACACGGGCCGAGCGGGTCGGTTTCGACGGCCTGTGGGCCAGCGAGAGCGTGACCGACGCCTTCCTGCAGTCGCAGGCGGCCCTCACCGCCACCACCACGACCACGGTCGGCACCGCCATCGCCGTGGCCTTCGCCCGCAATCCGATGTCCACCGCCTACCTGGGCTGGGATCTGGCCGCACTGTCGGGCGGGCGATTCGTCATGGGGCTGGGCACCCAGATCCAGGCACACATCGAGCGGCGCTTCTCCATGCCGTGGAGCAGCCCGGTGGCGCGGATGCGCGACTTCCTCACCGCGATGAACGCGATCTGGACCGCTTGGCGCACCGGGTCGAAGCTGAACTACGAGGGCACCCACTACCGGCACACCCTCATGTCGCCGGTGTTCACGCCGCCCCACCACGACCTGGCCATCCCCGTGATGATCGCCGCCGTCGGGGACAGGATGACCGAACTCGGCGGGGAGCTGTGCGACGGCCTGATCCTGCACGGCATGACCACCACGGCCTACCTGGACGAGGTCACCCTGCCCGCGCTGCGGCGCGGCATGGAGACGGCCTCACGCGACCGGTCAGAGGTCTCGCTGTACTGCCCCATCTTCATGGTGATGGGTGACACCGAGGAGCAGTTCGAAGAGATGAAGCGCAAGACCCGGGAGCAGATCGCCTTCTACGCCTCCACCCCGGCCTACCGCGGAGTCCTCGCCTCGGTCGGGTACGAGGAGCTGCAGCCCGAGCTACAGGCGCTGTCCCGCGCGGGCGAGTGGGCCAGGATGGGCGATCTGATCGACGACACCCTCCTCGGGCACATCGCGGTCCTGGGGCGGCCCGAGGAGATGCCGAAGCTCTGCAAGGAGCGGTTCTCCGGCCGCCTGGACCGGATCTCCTCCTACCATCCGTGGCCGGTGGACGACGACGACCGGCTGGCTGAGATCCTCCGCGGGTTCGCGGACGGAGCGGAGAACAGAGTGGAGGAGGTGGCCCGATGAGTGGTCTCACCGAGGAGTCGCTGCGGCGGCTGGCCGACAAGGAGGCCGTCACCGAGGTGCTGCTGGCCTACTGCGACCTGGTGGACCGCGGCGAGGTGGACGAATTGGCCGGCCTCTTCACCGAAGGCGCCTCGTTCGACTACGGCAACGGCGCGGTCTTCACCGGCAAGAAGACGCTGCACGCCCTCTTCACCGACCGGCTGGGCCGGTATCGCGCCACCAACCACCACGCATCGAACATCCGGGTGGGTTTCTCCGGCGACTCGTCCGCATCGGCCGTCAGCTACGTCTACGCCTGGCACGAGAGCGTGGAGAGCGGCGAGCAGCTGCACGTCTGGGGGCGGTACACCGACACGCTGGTGCGGTCGGAGCAGGGCTGGCTGCTGGACACCCGCCAGGTGCGGGTCGCCGGCGCCTCGACGCAGCCCGCGTTCCCGCTGCCCGAGCGGTTCGAGCGGTATCCGCGCAGGGACCTCGGCTGACGGTGCGCGAACGCGCGAGCGCCCTCCCGGCCGAGCCGGGAGGGCGCTCGCGTGCACCGGACCGGACACGGTCTGCGATCAGGCGTGGCGGTGCATGCCACCGTCGATGTGGATGGTCTCAGCGGCGATGTCGCCGGCGACATGTTCCGGTAGGTCACCGCGGCGGGCGACCGGGAGCAACCCGGCCCCCTCCGCCGCCGGCCCATGGGCGATCGCCCGCCCGATGCCCATGCCCGCACGCGCTCCCGCGAGTCCGAGGTCCATCAGGGGGTGCCGATCGGCACGAGCTCGTGGTAGCGGCCGTCCAGGTAGGCCAGCGGGGCGTTGTCGCCGCCACCGTCCATACAGGCCTCCACCACCCGGCCGATCACGATCGTGTGGTCGCCGGCCTGGACGCGCTCGGTGAGCAGGCACCTCACCCAGGTCGCGACCCCGTGCAGCAACGGTTCGCCGGAGGAGAGGGCGGTCCACATCTCCGGGTCGCTGAAGCGCTCCTGCGCGCTGCGCGCGAAGCGGGTCGCCAGGTCCGACTGCCCGGCCTCCGGCCAGTGGATGAGCACGCTCTCGGCCCTGGAGAGCGCCGCCAGGCTCGATGAGGTCTGCGCGATCGCGAACGACAGCAGCGGCGGGTCCATCGACACCGAGACGACCGAGGTCGCGGTGAACCCCACAGGTCCGCTCGGTGACCCGAGCGTCACCACGGTGACCCCCGCCGGATGGCGCCGGAACACCGAACGGAACAACTCACCTGACACAGAGCGCTCAACAGTCACAGCAACCATCCCGCCACTTCCAGATCGGTGATCGATTCACCGTGTTCACCAGCCGATCGAGGGCGTCCGAGCTCAGAGCGAGGCTGAGCAGAGCCGGGTGGCAGAACCAGCCAGCCTGGACATCTCGACCTTAAAAGGCAGTGGTACAAATGTCAAGCAATTGCTTGCTTTACACACGACGGCGCAGCGCCCGTACCGCTTCGAAACTCATCGCATATGGCCTGAACTGGAGGTATGCGGCTCGCGACACTCGTTGATCACTCCCCGGCGCCCGATCCGGTCTTCCACCGGCACGACGACTTGCCCCGTTCTTCGTGATCGGGTGGTCGTTACAGCGGGATCGGTACGGTGATCGACATGCCCGCCGAGCACCCGATCGGAGGTGTCGCTCGTCGTAGATCAGCATCCGGTCGGCGCACTCGGCCCACCCCCTGCCGGAGTCGCCCCGGCTCGGCGGACATGTCAGGGCTTTCGGCTCCCCGGCAGCACAGCCGTCTCCGTGGGTGTTCTCGAGGGCCTGATCTCTGTTGCGGCTTGTTGATCCCGCCGTGCGATCAACGCGCGATCAGCGCCGCTGGAGGCATTCGCCGCCGCCGGCCCGGCACTCGCGAAAGCCACACTCGGGCGAGGCCTACCGGCGCGTCACGCGGGCGACGAATTCCACCCAGCCCGCCTCGAGGCGCTCCGCGGACAGGTTGCGTTCACTGCGCAGATAGTCGATGAGCGCCGTGTCCAGGTAGCCGAGCAGCGCTTCCGCGAGGAGCTCGATGTCGCCGGTGACGCCGGCCTCGCGCAGCAGGACCGCCACATGCGTGACGCGGACCGCACGAGCCGGAACGGCGTAACGACGCTTGGAACACTGCTCCGCCTCAAGGTACAGGTCGGTGTACTTCATCAGATGACGAAGGGTCGCGACACCAAACGCCTCAAGCCGCTCCACCGCCGGTGCACCGGGCCCGAGTGGAGGGGGACCGGACAGAAACGTCTCCTGGTACTCGCGCTCCGCGTGGTCCAGCAGGGCGCGCATCAGACCCACTCGGTCGCCGAAACGACGGAAGACCGTGCCCTTGCCGACCGAGGCGGCGACGGCGACGGCCTCCATCGTCACGTGTTCCGCGCCTCGCTCCGCCACCAGCCGGGACGCGGCCTCAAGCAGGCGCATCCGGTTGCGTGCCGCGTCGGCACGCTCCTGATGACGCTCGTCCGCCAGAGGCAGCCCCCGCATCGGGGGCGATGCGACCTGAGTGGGGGCGGGGGGTCGGGTCATCTGCCCAGCATAGCGCGCTCGACCACAAGTGGACCGCAGTCCGCTTATGTGATACATCTCCTTTCGGGACGATTGTCCATAAATGACCGTTTTTGCCTCCAGTGGGAGTTTTCATGTCCGTCCGCATCCTCGCCCTCGTCGGCAGCCTCCGGGCCGCCTCGCACAATCGGCAGCTCGCCGAAGCGGCCGTCAAGCTCGCCCCCGAGGGCGTCGAGGTCGAGATTTGCGAGGGTCTCGCCGACGTCCCGTTCTACAACGAGGACATCGACGTCGAGGGCAGCGTTCCCGAGGCCGCCCTGAAGCTCCGCGAGGCCGGCCGGCGGGCCGATGCCTTCCTCCTCTTCTCGCCCGAGTACAACGGCACGATTCCGGCCGTCCTGAAGAACGCGATCGACTGGTACTCCCGTCCCATGGGCTCCGGCACCTTCGTGGGCAAGCCCGTGGCGGTCGTCGGCACGGCGTACGGCCAGTACGGCGGCGTGTGGGCCCAGGACGAGGCACGCAAGGCCATCGGCATCGCAGGCGGCACCGTCCTCGACGACGTCAGGCTTTCGATCCCCGGCTCCATCGTCCGCTTCGCCGAGACTCACCCGGTCGACGACAGCGAGATCACCGAGAGGCTGCCCGCCGTGCTGAAGCAGGTGGCCGCCGCGGCCGAGCAGGTCACGGCGGCCTGAGGAACACAGCCGTCCCCACCGGCTCTGGAACGCCTGTCCACTTCGGCCGGGAGGGTTCGTGTCCCGTCGTCCGCACCGCCGGAACGGCCGTTCCG
>NZ_JBSFWD010000092.1:0-21402 GCF_053592655.1 Streptosporangium sp. NPDC002607 | reverse complement strand
GCCGGCACGTTCGGCAGGGCCTTCGCGGTCAGGTTCGTCCCGGTGACCTTCGCCCTCGCCATCCTGGTCAGTGCGCTTTTCGGATGGTTGCTGCTGTGACGTCCTCCCGGTCTTCGAAGGACCGCCGGTCCAGGTTCGGCCTGGCGAAAGGGACTCGCGAACTCCGATGAACCGTGTGTGTCACCCAGAACCTCGTCCTAGCCCTGCTGGGCGGCGCTGTACTCCGGATCTCGGCGTTCTCCACGACCTATCTCAACTATGTCAAACCCGACTTCCGGCCCTTCCTCATCGGCGCCGGTACGGTGCTGGTGCTCCTCGGGGTCATCGGGCTGTTCCAGGCTGCAGGCACCGCCCACCGACACGTGGGTCGAGGTCACGGGCACCTGGATCCCGCAGACGTTCAAGAAGATGCCCACCGGGGTCGTCTACCCCCAGCTCACCGGCAAGGGGCTCACGAGGATCGAGCCCCCCGAGGAGCCGTACGAGTAGGCCGGTCAGGTCTCCCCGGCAAAAGACACGCGCCCTTTCTTATCCGCGCCAAGGCCGCCGGGCGACCCCCTGCCGGTCGCGAAGCCTGGTCGGCGTCCTCGCTCGCGGCCGATGGACCGTCGGGCCGGGTCAGGCTGCGCCGGTTCGCGCCGCGGTGACCACCAGCGTGGTCGCCACCTCGACCTCGAATCCGCCGCGTCGCGCGAAGTCAGCCATCCGCGCGTCGGGCTCGACCCCGAGCACCCTGCAGCCGGCCGTCGAGGCGACGCGGCTTCGGGCTCGGAAATCCATTTGTCGTCGGCGCCGCCTCCTTGGGAGGATCCTGTCTTCATGAGCCACCCTGTCATCTCCGAGGTCCCGATCGGTCCCGTGCCCGTCCCCGACGTCGTCGCGGCGATCGCCGACGGCGACACCGTCACCCCGGTGTGGCGCAACGAACTCGGCGGCCTGACCTTCCGCCTCGAAGACGGGCGTGACGGCGTCAGGTACGTCAAGTGGGTCGCCGCCGGCACTCCGGAGATCGATCTCCCCGGCGAGGCGGAGCGCCTGGCCTGGGCGCGGCGCTGGGTGACCGTCCCGAGGGTCATCGAACACGGTACGGACACCGACGGCACGTGGCTGGTCACGGCGGCGGTCCCCGGCCGCTCGGCGGTGGATCCCCGGTGGATCGCCGACCCGCCGGCCGCGGCGGCCGCGATCGGCCGAGGGCTGCGCCTGCTCCACGACGCCCTGCCCGTGGAGCAGTGCCCGTTCGACTGGGCCATCGATCGACGGCTCACCCGCGCCGACGAGCGCATCACCGGCGGGGAGGGACCGGCCGACTGGTTCCCCGAGCACCGGCACCTGGAACTCGCCGAAGCCCGGGCGCGAATCGGCGATCCGCCCGCGATCGACCGCCTCGTCGTCTGCCACGGGGACGCGTGCGCCCCCAACACCCTGCTGCACGACGACGGCATGTTCGCCGCGCACGTCGACCTGGGCTCGCTCGGGGTGGCCGACCGGTGGGCGGACCTCGCGGTGGCCGCGTGGAGCACGGAGTGGAACCACGGCCCGGGGTACGACGGCATCGTGTACGACGCATACGGGATCGCCCCAGACCCGGAACGCATCGCCTACTACCGCCTGCTCTGGGACATGGCGTGACCGGTCACACCCGATCGGCGCCCGTGCTCGCGGTGGTACGGCACCGGAAACCGGTGCCGTACCACCGCGACTCTCCGCTGAGGCGGTCCGGATCCCCCGGGGCCACGTACACCCCACCCGCCCAGGCATGGGCGGGCGGAGCGACGGTGACCACCAGGACGATCGCGGCGATCACCGGTCCGAAGGCATCGGCTCCACCGCGCGAGACCTGAGCAGGAACCCGGCTCCTGCCGCGGTGAAGAACATCAGCACACCATAGGTGGCGGCCGGGACGGCCATCTGGGAGCTGTTCAGCAGGGAGAGCGCCACCGCGATCGACAACGTGGCGTTGTGGATCCCGATCTCCATGCAGGAGGCGACGGCCTGGCCGCGCTCCACCCCGGCCAGGCGCGGCGCCCAGTAGCCGACGGTCAGGCTGATCACGCTGAACACCAGCGTGATCAGGCCCACCGACTGGATGTAGCCGCTGAGGTTGTCGAGCTCCTGGAGCAGGGCGCCGGCGATCACCAGCGCCAGGATGACCGCTGAGGCGATCTTCACGGGCGTGTTCATCCGTTCGGCGAAGCTCCGTGCCATGGCGCGGACCGCCATGCCGATGGCGACCGGAACCAGCACGACCGCCATCACCTGCAGGCTCTTGTCGAACTGCAGGCCGAGCGTGCCCGAGCCGACCTCGAAGTAGGACAGTGACAGGTTGGTCACCAGTGGCAGCGTCACGACCGCCAGCACCGAGTTGATCGCGGTCAGCGTCACGTTGAGCGCGACATCACCGCCGAACAGATGACTGTAGAGGTTGGCCGTCGTGCCGCCGGGCGAGGCGGCCAGCAGCATCATGCCGACGGCGAGCGCCGGCGGCAGGTCGAAGACGACCACCAGACCGAAGCAGATCGCGGGCAGCACCAGGATCTGGCAGCCGAGCGCCACGACGGTGGCCTTCGGATAGACGACGACACGGCGGAAGTCGGAGATCGTCAGGCTCAGCCCGAGGCCGAACATGATGATCGCCAAAGCGATGGGCAGGAGGGTTCCGGCAAGGGCCATGGGGGGGTGCTCCTTATCAGCGATCTGTCGCTGGGGCGGCGTAGTGCCATAGCTGAGGTACCACCCACACGATCATCGTCACGGTTATGGCGGTGGGCAACCCACCGGCACGGATCGTCACCTTGGGCCGTACACCGCCGCCGCGGTCCCACGCGGCAGGTCGGCGACCGCGGGCCCCGATCAGGACGACGATGCCTGACGTGATACAGCAGCGGGCCGGTCCCAGCGCCTGTCATGCCACCTGGCCGTATCTACCGGCACATCGAACGTGGGCCGATGATCGTGCACCCCCAGCCCCCGCGAGACTCAGCCTCTCTGGGGCACGCCATGCTCGAGGGAGCCGTCGGCGAGGTGCGGACGTGGCCGAGCGCCTGTCTCTCGGCGACACTTCCGCACCCGGCCGGGTCGGTGAGCAGGAGTAGATCAGGACCTGCACGACCGCTCCCGCATCAGGGGTCGAGGAGGGGGCGCGCACCTCGCCCGGCGAGCCTGTCACCGGGATTGACCAGCAGGCACTGGTCGAAGGACAGGCAACCGCAGCCGATGCACTCGGTGAACCGATCGCGCATGCGCTCCAGCTTCTCGATGCGGCCGTTGATGGCCTCGCTCCAGCACTCCGACGCCTTCAGCCACAGCTCCCGGGTAGGCGAGACATCGTGCGGCAGGTACTCCAGGACGCCTTCGATCACCGACAGGGGGATGCCGACGTTTTGCGAGGCGCGGATGAACGCCAGCCTGCGCAGCGTGCTGCGGTGGTAGCGACGCTGGTTGCCGGTGGTGCGGCGGCTGGCGATGAGCCCCTTGCGCTCGTAGAAGCGCAAGGCGGAGGCGGGCACGCCGCTGCGCTCGGACAACTCTCCGATGGTCAACTCCGTGACGATCACTTCGGAATCCGGCATACGGCCAACCTAGCTTGACCTAAACCTTGGTTTAACAACGAACCTGGTCCGCGAGGTGCCGGAAGGACGCCGCATATCCCCTTGTGACCGGTGGAGGAACTGTTGTCCGAAGGGCCGCTTCAACTCACGGTGATCGTCGGTGGCGTACGGGACGGCAGGCTCGGCCATGCCCCGGTCCATCGGCTACGCCATGTCCAAGGGCGCGCTCGACGTGCTCACCTCGACGCTCGCCAAGCGGCTCGGAGCGAGGAATTCATCATGCGGGAAGCCGTCATTCACGCTCCTGGGGACGTGCGCTGCGAGGAGCGTGCCGATCCGAGGACCATCAACCCGACGTGATCATCCGGACTGTCGCCACCTGCGTGTGCGGGTCCGACCTGTGGGACCAGCACGGCGTCAACGCGGTCTCCGGGCCGCCGCCGTTGCCCCGGCGGCGGCCCGGCAGACGGTGTTCTACCTGGCCAGAAGGTCACGCAGTGCCTTGACGACATCGGCGGGGGCCTCTTCGGCCATGAAGTGGCCGCAGGAGACGGTGGCGTGTTCCTGGTGGGGCGCCCACGCCTCCCACAGGGCGGCGGCGTCGAAGCCGAGGGCCGTGCCCCAGTCCTGCTGCAGGACGGCCACCGGCATGCGCAACCGGTTCCCGGCCTGGCGGTCTGCCTGGTCGTGCTCGACATCGATGGCGGCCGATGCCCGGTAGTCGGCGACGATGGAGGGGACGGCTTCGCGGGAGGCCTTCAGGTAGGCGGTGCGGATGTCGGCGGGGATCGCCTCCGGATCCCGGGTCCAGATGTCCAGGAAGTAGCCGAAGAAGACGTCCGCGCTGGCGCTGATCATCTGTTCGGGCAGGCTGGGCGGCTGGGCCATCAGGTAGAGATGAAAGCCGACGGCGGCGGAGGTGCCGTGCATCACATCCCACATGTCCAGCGTCGGCAGGACGTCGAGCGAGGCGAGATGAGTGATCGTATCGGGGTGGTCCAGCCCGGCGCGGATGGCGACCAGGGCGCCCCGGTCGTGGCCCGCCAGGGCGAAGCGCTCGTGGCCGAAGGCGCGCGCGAGGGCGACGATGTCGGCGGCCATGGTGCGCTTGGAGTAGGTGTGCCCATCGGTGTCGGCCGGCTTGTCGCTGTCACCGTAGCCGCGCAGGTCGGGACAGATGACGGTGTGATCGGAGGCCAGGTCGGCGGCGACGTGCCGCCACATCAGGTGGGTCTGGGGGAATCCGTGCAGCAGCACGACGGGGCTGCCGGAGCCGCCGACGGCGACGTTGAGTGACACGCCTTCGGTGACGGTGACGCGCTGGTAGTCGAATCCGGTGATCCTGGGTTCCACGGCGAGGACCCTTTCCGCTAGGCCTGTCTGTTCTTGTCGAGCGACTGCGACCAGCCTGCCCGCCGGCGCTCAGCAGCCGGTCAGCGGCGGCTGAGCGGTGACCGAGCGGCGCTGCCGGCAAGGGCCCACCCGAGACGCCCGGATAACATCGGGTGACATGACCAGCGAGGCGACGGCACGAGCGGTGACCTTCGGTGTGCTGGGCCCCCTGGAGGCTTCTGACGAGCACGGTCCGCTTCCGTTGAAAGGTCCCCGGCATCGAGCGGTACTGGCGCGGCTGCTGATCGCCAGGGGCAGGGTCGTCCCGGTCGACCGGCTCGTCGGCGACCTGTGGGAGCGACCTCCGGACGGGGCGGTCGGGGTGATCCAGACGTTCGTCTCCGCGCTGCGCCGCGCTCTGGAACCCGACCGCCCTCCCCGGCAGCCCGCCCGGCTGCTGGTGACGGCCTCCCCCGGCTACGCGCTACGGGCGGAGCGGCGGTCGGTGGACGCCTGGCGGTTCGAGGCGGTGGCGGGTGAGGCCGGTTCGCTGCTGGCGGCGGGACGGCCCGGGGAGGCGTTGGTCGGCCTAGAGGAGGCGCTGGCCCTGTGGCAGGGGCCGGCGTACGCGGAGTTCGCGGAGGAGACGTGGGCACGCGGAGAGATCGCCCGCCTGGACGGCCTGCGGTTGCTGGCCGTGGAGCGGCGTGCGGAGGCGCTGCTGGAGCTGGGGCGGGCCGCCGAGGCGGTGCCTGACCTGGAGGCCCACGCCGCGGGCCATTCGTTGCGCGAGGACGCCTGGAGGCTGCTGGCGCTGTCGCTGTACCGGTCGGGCCGGCAGGGCGATGCCCTGGCCGTCCTGCGCCAGGCCCGGGAGGTGCTGGTCGGGGAACTGGGTGTGGATCCCGGCCCCGGGCTGCGGGGGCTGGAGGCCGACATCCTCGCCCAGGCCCCCCACCTCACCGCCCCCGCCAGGGCCGGCGGCGGTACCGGCATCATGGTGTCACCGCGGGAGGCGGCGGCGTCGTACCCGGCGCCCCCTGATCCTGCCGGACGGCCGTTCGTCGGACGCGCGCAGGAGCTGGGTCACCTGGAAGAGGCCGCCGCGGCCGCCATGCGGCAGGGCAGGATCGCCCTGGCCCTGGTCTCCGGCGACGCCGGCGCGGGAAAGACCGCGCTCGCCGAGGTGCTCACGGGCACACTGACGGCGCGGGGCTGGACCACGGCATGGGGCCGCAGCCCCGAGCATGACGGGGTGCCCGGCACCTGGCCGTGGACACAGATCGTCGGGGGTCTGGCCGCCGCCGGGGCCGAGCCCGCCCCGGCCTCGGCCCTTGTGCCGGACGGCGCAGCGACCACACCGTCCGCGGCCCGGTTTCGCATGCACCACGCGGCCGCCTCCTACCTGGCCGCGGTGGCGAGGCGAGCACCGGTGCTGGTGGTCTTCGACGATCTGCACCGGGCGGCAGAGGAGACTCTGGACCTGCTGGCCACCCTGGTGACGGAACCCGTCGCCGGGCCGATACTGCTCGTCGGGACCTACCGGGCCACCGAGATCTCCCCCGCCCTGACCGACGCGCTCGCCGGGTTCGCCCGCGTGGAACCGGCCCGGGTGTACGTGGGCGGCCTGTCCGAGGCGGCCACGGGCGAGCTCGTCCGTGCCGTCGTCCAGCGGGACGTGGACGCACGGACCGCGCGGGTGATCCACCGGCGCAGCGGCGGCAACCCGTTCTTCGTCCGCGAGCTCGCGCGGCTGGTCAACGCTGAGGGACCCGCGGCACTCGACGCCGTTCCCGCGGGCGTGCGGGACGTCATCCGCCACCGGCTGGCGCGGCTGCCGCAACCGGCACGGGCGGTGCTGCGGCAGGCGGCCGTGATCGGCCGGGACATCGACGTGGACGTGCTGGTCGCCCTGGCGGCAGACGAGGACCTCGTGGTCGACGCCCTGGAGTCCGCACTGCTCGCGGGCTTTTTGACCGAGCGGGAACCGGGTCGGCTGCGGTTCGCCCACGCCCTGGTGCGCGACACGCTTTACGACGACATCTCCAGGCCACGCCGGGCGCGCTGGCACGCCGCCGTCGCCGAGACGATCGAGCAGCTGCACCCGGGGGACATCACCTCGCTCGCCCACCACTTCGGCCACGCCGAGAGCCGGCCTACGGCCGCCCGAGCCGCCCGCTACGCCCGCGCGGCGGCGCTGCAGGCCGAGCGAGGATTCGCCCCGCACGAAGCCGCACGACTGTGGCGGCAGGCCCTCGCCGCCCACGACCGGGCAGCAGAGGGCGACGTGCGCAGCCGGCTGGAGGCGGTCATGGGCATGGTGCGGGCACTGGCCGTGACCGGCTCCCTGGAAAGCGCCAGGCAGTACCGCGCGGAGGCGATCGCCACAGCCGAGGAACTCGGCGACCCGCACTTGACCGCCGAGGTGATCAGCGCCTTCGACGTGCCCGCGATCTGGACCCGCAACGACGACGAGGACCTCGCCCGGCAGATCGTCCATGCGATCGAACGCACTCTGACCGCCCTGCCCGAGGGCCAGGCGGCACAGCGCAGCCGTCTGCTGAGCACCCTCGCCCTGGAACTGCGCGGCGCCCCCACCGACCGCGGACGTCAGGCGGCGCGGGAGGCGGAGGCGATCGCCCGTCGGCTGGGAGACCCGGCCCTGCTCGCCTTCGCCCTCAACGGCCGCTTCATGCAGGCCTTCCAGCAGGCCGGAATGGCCCCGCGACGTGCCCGGATCGGCGATGAACTGGTCGACCTGGCCACCCGGCACCACCTGGTGACCTTCGAGGTGCTCGGACACCTCATCCTCATCCAGGCCCACTCCGCGCTCGCCGACTTCGTCACGGCCGACGCACACGCCGCAGCCACGGAGCGTCTCGCCGAACAGCACGACATCCCCCTCGCGGGCGTGTTCACCCAGTGGTACGCCGCTCTGCGGCTGGCCGTCACCGGCCATCTGGTCGAGGCGGAGGCCGCCTACCGCGCCGCGAGCACCGCACTCGCCGGCAGCGGCATGCCGGGGATGGAGCAGGGCATTCTCCCCCTCGCCCTGCTGTGCCTGCGCATCCAGCGGGGCGAGCGACCAGAGGCGGACGAGGAGGCGGACTGGGGCCCGTACGCGCCCTGGGCCCGCCCCCTGATCCTGCTCGCCGCGGGCCGCCGCGACGAAGCCGAAGTGGCCGCGAAGACCCTCCCCGACTCACCCCGCGACCTGCTCTGCGAGGTCCGCACCTGCCTCGCCGCCCGGACGGCCATCGGTGTCGGCGACCGATCGGCGATGGAGCGTGCCTACGCCCAGCTACGATCCGCCTCGGGGGAACTGGCCGGAGCGGGCAGCGGCCTGCTCACCCTCGGCCCCGTAGCGCTCCACCTCGGCGATCTCGCCGTCGCCCTCGGACACCACGACGAGGCCCCGGACCATTACCGGCAGGCGCTGACGATCGCGAACAAGGCCGCCGCGCCGCTCTGGACAACCGCCGCCCGCGACGCGCTCGACCGCCTTGACAGCGGACGGCCGGACACGTCTCTCGCAAACGGCCGCCGGTGAGAGTGGCGTCTGTGACAGCGGCCGGCTTCGGCCCGACGCACGTGCGTGATCTTCGGCGTTGACAGGCGGCCGCCGGGTGTGTGTAATGGCTCCGGTGTCGTGTGACGCCGACCAAAGAGCAGTGGGCCGGTCGGCGATCGGGCGAACACCCTTCACGCAGAGGACCCGCCATGAGTTCGTACTCAGCGCCCTGTATCTGACGTAGCGCAGCCGCACGTCGTCTCTCACTCTTCGAGTTCCGGGCACCGCCATGCGTGCCCTGGACTTCCGCACCGCGTCAGGCCGTCAGCGGCGGCGCGTCGTCCGCTGTCCGCGTACGGCGGGAGGCGCGGCGGTCGCTCCGTGCCGCGCGTATCACCGCCATCCACCATCACCGCAGTCACTGCGGATCCACGTACCTTTTCCGGAGACAGAAAACCGTATGCCCATGTCTTTCGACCAATCGGTCATCGAGGAGTTCCGCGCCAACGGAGGGAAGGTCGGTGGCCCCTTCGAAGGCGGGGATCTCCTGCTGCTGACGACCACCGGCGCGAAGTCGGGGACGGAGCGGACCACTCCCCTCGGCTACGTCCGCCACGGCGATTCGCTGCTGATCGTCGGATCCAACCTCGGTGCCCCGTCTCACCCCGGCTGGTACCACAACCTGCTCGCCCATCCCGTGGTACGGGTGGAGGTCGGCACCGAGACCTTCGAAGCACTCGCGGTTCCCGCCGAAGGGGCGCGACGCGAGGAACTGTTCGGACATGTCGTGCGGGTGGCGCCCGGATACGGCGACTACCAGGTCCGGACCACCCGGCCCCTGCCTGTCGTGGTGCTGGAGCGTGCCGAGCCCGACGCCTGGGAGGGTCCCCGCGAGGTCCACAGCCTCGCCGACAAGCTGATGGAGGTCCATACCTGGCTGCGTGCCCAGTTGCGTCAGGTGAGTGCGGAGGTCGACGCCCACTTCGCCGCACGGGCGGCCCATCATGGTCCCGGCGAACCACCGGGACCGGGTCTCGGGCTGCAGATCCGGCAGCGCTGCCTGGCGTTCTGCCAGTCTTTGGAATTCCATCACAGCAGCGAGGACGCGCACCTGTTCCCCGGAATCGCTGGCTATCACCCCCATCTGGCCGACATCTTCGACCGGCTCCGCGACGAACACCGCACCGTCGCTGACATTCAAGGCCGGCTGGTGGCCTTGCTGGCCGACATCGGCATCGCCGACCCTCGGTGTTTCCGCGCCGAGCTGGACCGGATGTCGGCGGAGCTGAACGCGCACCTCGACTACGAGGAGGAGTCGCTTCTCCCTCTCCTCGCCGAGGTTCCGTGGCCTCCGGCACTGAGAACCGGTCTTGCGGAAGCGGTTGACGGAGATCGGCTACGGGCCTGATCAGGTTCTGCCCTCGCGGTGCGAGGCGGGCCAGGACGGCGGTCTGCGCATGATCAGGCGGGTTGCGCCGGCCTGCTCGTACAGCATGACCGACCGCCACCCCCGCCTGCGGTACAGGCCCAGCGCCGTGGTCGCGGCCGAGTGGGTGGTGAGCCACGCCGGTCCGTCACCTTTCATGGCGAGGACGCTGTCGTGGAGGGCGGCCCCGAGGCCACGGCCGCGGCAGTGCGGAAGCACGCCCAGCTCGCGGAGGGTGAAGTCGTCGTGGGGCTGCCCGCAGGTCAGGGTCGCCAGCCGTGAGCAGCTCACCCCGTAGGCGAAGCCGCACACCTCGTCCTCGCCGTCGCCGTCCACGGCGACGGCGAGGACGAACCCTGGTCGGCGGCTGTCGGCCAGCAGGCGGGCCGCGACCCCGCGCGCCGACGGGTACGGCTCACACCACGGCGGCCGGGTGAACACCTGCCCGCCCACGTCGGCCACGGCCGGAAGGAACGGCCGTACCTGGCCGGCGCGGACGAGCCGGATCTCATGACGCGCGGCGCCCGCCGCACCGGCCGTCCGGTGGGCGGGCGCCGCGCTCATGGGGTCAGACGCCCTTGGCCGCGGTGAAGCGGGCGATGACGTCGTTCCAGTTGATCAGGGTCCACAACTTCTCGACGTAGTCAGGGCGCACGTTGCGGTACTGCAGGTAGTAGGCGTGCTCCCAGGCGTCGAAGACCAGCAGCGGGGTGGTGTTGAGGCCGACGTTGCCGTGGTGGTCGTAGACCTGCTCGACGACCAGGCGGCGACCCAGCGGTTCCCAGGCCAGGATGCCCCAGCCGGAGCCCTGCACGCCGGCGGTGGCGGTGGTGAGCTGCTTTTTGAAGGCCTCGAAAGAGCCGAAGTGCTCGTCGATGGCCGCGGCCAGTTCCCCGTCGGGGCGGTCGCCGCCGTCGGGTGAGAGGTTCTGCCAGAAGATCGAGTGCAGTACGTGCCCGGACAGGTTGAAGGCGAAGGTCTTCTCCAGGCCGACCAGCCCGCCGAACTCGCTCTTGTCGCGGGCCTCGGCCAGCTTCTCCAGGGTGTCGTTGGCGCCCTTGACGTAGGCGGCGTGGTGCCTGGAGTGGTGCAGCTCCAGGATCTCCCCGGTGATCGCGGGCTCCAGGGCCGCGTAGTCGTAGGGCATATCGGGAAGGGTGTACTCACCCATCGCTTCTCTCCTCTGACTTGCTCCTGCAAATAATATGCAATAACTCTAGCCATGCAACTACTTGCACAGAAGCGGGCGTGCCGGATGATCCTCAGGACTTCCCGCAGCCCTCACACCGGCCGCACAGGAGCCGACCGGCCGTATCGAAGGCGAAGCAGGGCCGTCTCCACCGGCTCGCCGGCGGGGATCTCATCGACGCCGCGCCCGGGAACATCTAGTGCATCACTGATGGGCTGTCTGTCCGGAACCCTCGTAGCACCCCAATGCCGACGAGACGCAGAGCGGGAAGGGTGTCCTCGGCCGCTGACGGTCTTGAACGGTTGTGCTGCCGGAGCCCAGATCCATAGCTGAAACTTCTAGTTTCTAGCAGATTCATCTGTTGGACTTCTGATCGGTGAGCGACCAGGCTGGTGGGCACCGAGGTCCAACATCAGGAGGAATCCATGCCGGAGTACGAGAAGGCCATGCGGCCCGAAGACATCACCCGCCTGTTCGTCGAGCGGTCCAACGCCGGTGACGCGGCCGGAGTGGCCGCGCTCTACGAGGAGGACGCGGTGATGGCCTACCCGCCCGGCGGCCGGACGGTGGGCCGGGAGGCGATCCGCGCGCTGTGGGAGAAGGTGCTGGCCGGCCGTCCCCGCTTCGAGCAGGAACAACCGCTGCCGACGCTGATCAGCGGCGACATCGCCCTCACCTCGACCCCGCCGAAGGACGGGAGCGGCGCCCGCGCGCAGGTCGTCCGGCGCCAGCCCGACGGCAGCTGGCTGCGCCTGCTCGACCAGCCCGAGTTCGTTCCCCCCACCCGCTGAACCGCCGGGGTCGGGGAGGCCGAGCTCCCCCAGGGACGCGTCGGCATCGCGCGCTCCAGGATGGCCCTGATGAGCACGCCCCCGGCTACGGGTGCACGGGGAGGTCGCGCGGGCTCGTTCCGGCCTGGCCGGGCCGATGGACGTCGCCCAGGGCGGCGCGGATGTCACGGAGGTGGGCGGTGGTCTCGACGGCCTGGGCGCGGGTGAGGTCGGCCAGGCCGAACGAGCTCTCGTTGAGCGCCTCGGTCGCCTGCCATGCCAGGGTCTGCCCGGCGGAGGTGATCCTGGCCAGGACCACGCGCCGGTCGTCGGGGGAGACACGCCGTTCCACGAGCCCGCGCTGCTCCAGACGGGTGACGACGTTGGTCACGGAGGCGGGGTGCACCATCAGCCGCTCCCCCATCTTTCCCATCGGCAGCGCCCCCCGCGCGAATGCCAGCAGTTGCAGCGCCTCGTAGGCGGCGAAGGTCAGGCCGTACGGCTTGAGGGTCTCCTCGATCCGGCTCAGCAGCAGTTGCTGCACCCGCATGACGGAGGTGACGGTGGCCATGTGGTCGGCATGTTCCGGCCAGCGGGCGTTCCACTGCCGGTGAGCTTCGGCGATGGAGTCGAAAGAGGGTGAACTAGGCACCGGCTCACGGTACTTGACCGGATCCCGATCACCTATGTACTTTAATGCCAAAATATTTGATGTCCAAGGATTTATTACCCTCCAGGAGAGTCCGGTGCCACGCTCCGACGACCACTCCCGCGTCAACGGCTCGCTGCACGTTCCCACCCACCCGGTGCGTTTCGTCACCGCCGCCGCGCTGTTCGACGGGCATGACGCGGCGATCAACATCATGCGGCGGATCCTGCAGGCGCAGGGAGCCGAAGTGATCCACCTGGGCCACAACCGCTCGGTGCGGGAAGTGGTCGACGCGGTCATGGAGGAGGACGCCCAGGGAGTGGCGGTCAGCTCCTACCAGGGCGGGCACATCGAGTACTTCGAATATCTCGCCTCGGCGCTCGGGCAGGCAGGGCTGGGACATGTCCAGATCTTCGGCGGCGGCGGTGGCGTCATCGTGCCGGAGGAGATCGCCCGGCTGGCCGAGTCGGGGGTACGGATCTTCTCCCCCGAGGACGGCCAGCGGTTCGGCCTGCCGGGAATGATCAATCGGCTCATCCGTGAGTCGGACGTCGATCTCGCCGCGCGGCCGGCGCCGGTCGAGAGCGTGCTGGCGGGTGAGCGGACGGCGCTGGCGCGCGTGATCACCTGCCTGCAGGGCGGGACACTGCCGGAGGCCGACCGGCGGGTACTGGCGGACGCGGCCGCCGGTCGCCGGGTGCCGGTGCTCGGCATCACCGGCACCGGCGGGTCTGGCAAGTCCTCCCTCACCGACGAGCTGGTACGCCGGTTCCGCACCGACCAGCAGGACAAACTCCGGGTGGCCGTGCTGGCGGTGGATCCGACCCGGCGCCGTGGCGGCGGCGCGCTGCTGGGCGACCGGATCCGGATGAACACCCTGGACGGCGACCGCGTCTTCTTCCGGTCCCTGGCCACCCGGGGCGCCCACGAGCTGCCCGAGAACATCGGCGCGGTGATCGAGGCGTGCAAGGCCGCCGGATACGACCTGGTGATCCTGGAGACTCCGGGCATCGGCCAGGGCGACGCCGCGATCGTCCCTCTCGTCGACGTCGCGCTGTATGTGATGACGCCCGAGTTCGGCGCGGCGTCCCAGCTTGAGAAGATCGACATGCTGGACTTCGCCGACGTGGTGGCGATCAACAAGTTCGAACGGCGTGGCGCGGCCGACGCGCTGCGCGACGTGTCACGGCAACTGATCCGCAACCGGGAGGCTTTCGGCGCCCGGCCCGAGGACATGCCGGTGTTCGGTACCAGCGCGGCCACCTTCAACGACGACGGTGTCACCGCCCTGTACCAGCACCTGAGCGGCCTGCTGGCCCAAGGCGGCCTGCCGCTCCAGCCCGGTGTCCTGCCCGAGGTGAGCGGCCGCGCGTCCACCGGCGCGGCCCAGATCGTCCCACCCGGCAGGATCCGCTACCTCGCCGAGATCGCCGAGACCGTACGTGGCTACCACACCGAGACCGCCCGGCAGATCGAGGCCGCCCGGCGCCTGCAGCGGCTGACCGAGGTGGCGGCCGAGCTCACCGGATCGCCCGCCGCGGCCGTCGCCGAGCTGGCCGGCCAGGCCAGAGCCGACCTCGCACCGGCGAACGCGGAGCTCATCGACGGCTGGCCGGCGGTCGTCGAGGCGTACTCAGGCCAGGAGCAGGTGGTGCGGGTCCGCGACCGGGAGTCGCGCACCCGGCTCACCCGCGAGTCGCTCTCGGGCAGCACGATTCCACGGGTGGCGCTGCCACGCTACACCGACCACGGGGAGCTGCTGCGCTTCCTGCGGAGCGAGAACCTGCCCGGCCGTTTCCCGTTCACGGCCGGGGTCTTCCCGTTCAAGCGCGAGGGCGAGGACCCGGCCCGGATGTTCGCCGGCGAGGGGGACGCCTTCCGCACCAACCGGCGCTTCAAGCTGCTGTCGGCCGACAGCGAGGCCACCCGGCTGTCCACCGCGTTCGACTCGGTCACCCTGTACGGCCGCGACCCCGGCCAGAGCCCCGACGTCTACGGCAAGGTCGGCACCTCCGGCGTGTCGATCGCGACCCTGGAGGACATGAAGGCGCTCTACGACGGGTTCGACCTGTCCGCACCGGCCACGTCGGTGTCCATGACCATCAACGGCCCCGCCCCCACGATCCTGGCCTTCTTCCTCAACACCGCCATCGACCAGGCACTCGATCGCCACCGCGACTCGCACGGCCGCGAGCCCTCGCCCGAGGAGGCGGCCAAGCTGCGCGCCCGGACACTGGCCACCGTGCGCGGCACCGTGCAGGCCGACATCCTCAAGGAGGACCAGGGCCAGAACACCTGCATCTTCTCCACCGAGTTCTCGCTCCGGATGATGGGCGACATCCAGGAGTGGTTCATCCACAACGGGGTGCGTAACTTCTACTCGGTGTCGATCTCCGGCTACCACATCGCCGAGGCCGGGGCCAACCCCATCAGCCAGCTCGCCTTCACGCTGACCAACGGCTTCACCTACGTGGAGTCCTATCTGGCCCGAGGCATGAACATCGACGACTTCGCGCCCAACCTGTCGTTCTTCTTCTCCAACGGCATGGATCCCGAGTACAGCGTGCTCGGCCGGGTCGCGCGGCGGATCTGGGCGGTCGCGATGCGGGAGCGCTACGGCGCGAACGAGCGGTCGCAGAAGCTCAAGTACCACATCCAGACCTCCGGCCGGTCGCTGCACGCCCAGGAGATGGACTTCAACGACATCCGCACCACGCTGCAGGCCCTCATCGCGATCTACGACAACTGCAACAGCCTGCACACCAACGCCTACGACGAGGCCGTCACCACCCCCACCTCCGAGTCGGTACGCCGCGCCCTGGCCATCCAGCTCATCATCAACCGCGAGTGGGGCCTGGCGATGAACGAGAACCCGTTGCAGGGCTCGTACATCATCGACCAGCTCACCGACCTGGTCGAGGAGGCCGTGCTGGAGGAGTTCGACCGGATCAGCGAGCGCGGCGGCGTGCTCGGCGCGATGGAGACCGGCTACCAGCGTGGCCGCATCCAGGACGAGTCGATGCTCTACGAGCAGCGTAAACACGACGGCAGCCTGCCGATCATCGGCGTCAACACCTTCCGCAATCCCGACGCCGACGCCCGCAACGCCGGGCCGGTGGAACTCGCCCGCGCCACCGAGGACGAGAAGCGCTCCCAGCTGGAGCGGGTCGGCGCCTTCCAGGAACGCCACCGCGAGCAGGCGCACGTCGCACTGGCCGCGCTCAAGGAGGCCGCCCACGACGGCGAGAACATGTTCGCCGTGCTGATGGACACCGCCCGCGTCTGCAGCCTGCAGCAGATCACCGACGCGCTCTTCGAGGTGGGCGGCCAGTACCGGCGCAACGTCTGAGACACCGTGGTCCAGCCGGGGGTGCTCGGTCAGGTGTCCCCGGACACCAGACCCGCCTCGTAGGCGATGATCGCCGCCTGGACCCGGTTGCTCAGACCGAGCCGCAGCAGGATGGCGCTGACGTGGGATTTGACGGTGCCTTCCGAGAGGAACAGCTCGCGGCCGATGTCCTGGTTGGACATGCCCCGGCCGACGAGTGCGAGCACCTCGCGCTCCCGTGCGGTCAGCGACTCCACCTGCCTGCGTGCCGTACCCGCCCTGGAGAGCCTGCCGCCGCCCAGCTGCGCGATGACCTTCCGCGCGATCCTCGGCGACAGGTACGCCGCGCCGTCGGCGACCGCCCGTACCCCGATGATCAGCTCCCGGGGGTCGGCGGCCTTGAGCAGGAAGCCGGCGGCGCCCTCGTCGAGCGCTCTGGAGACGTACTCGTCCTCGTCGAACGTGGTCAGCATGATGACCGCGACCTGCGGCATGGTGGCACGCAGCTCGGCCGCGGCGGACAGGCCGTCGAGCCGGGGCATGCGGATGTCCAGCATCGCGATGTCCGGCCGGTGCGCGCGCGTCAACTCGATCGCCTCGCGCCCGTCGGCGGCTTCGGCGACCACCTCGATGCCCGCGCCGGTGGCCAGGATCGACTTCACCCCGGCCCGGATCATGGCCTCGTCGTCGGCCAGCACCACCCGGATCATCGGTGTCCCTCCGGCCTGGCCGGGAACCGCGCCGTCACGGTGAACCCGTCGTCATGGGGGCCGGCCGACAGCGTGCCGCCAAGCAGCCGGACCCGCTCGCGCATGCCCGCTATCCCGCTCCCCCCGGCTGCCGGCGTCGGCGTGCCGGGGGCCGCGGAGTTGCGCACCGTGACGGTGACCGTCTCGTGGGTCCGTTCCAGGAGGACGAGTACGTCCGCCCCGGGCGCGTGGCGGGCGGCGTTGGTCAGCGACTCCTGTACCACCCGGTGCGCGGCCCGGTCCGTCGGCGGCGCCAGGAGCGCACGCTCGCCGGCCTGGCGGAAGGCGACCGCCATCCCGGCGCCACGCGCGCGATCAACCAGTGTCTCGATGGACTCGTCCGGCGGCTCGGCCGGAATGGAGCCGCCCTCGCGCAGCACTCCGAGGGTGTGGCGGAGCCGGTCGGTCGCGGTGACCGCGGAGGCCCGCAGCTGAGCCGCCGCCTCCCGGTTCGGCTCGGTCATGTCGGCGGCCAGCTCCAGGGCTCCGGCGCGCAGCGCGATCAGTGCCAGTTCATGGCCGAGTGAGTCGTGCATGTCCGCGGCGATGCGGGCGCGCTCGCGAAGCGTGACGCGTTCGGCGATGAGCTCCTGCTCTCGCTGAAGCCGGGCGACCCGCTCCTGACCCGCCTTCACCAGCTCGGCCTGCTGCCGCCGGAACCGGCCGGCCAGCCACGGCAGCACCGTGAACAGGCCGAGGGCCATCAACGCACCGGCTCCGGTCCAGAAGTCCAGCACGGTGTGGACGGCGCCGGGTATCGCGGCAACGGCCAGGAGCAGCCAGTCCCGCCGTACCGGCAGGTGGCGTCCGTGCAGGTAGGCCGCCACGGCCAGCACCGCGAAGAGAAGCTGCCGCCAGGTCGGGATGCCGTCGAGGTTCAGCCCGTTGAACAGGGCGAACCCCGCGATCAACACCAGGATCACACCGTTTCTCACCCGGTTGACACTACCGATCGCAGCCTCAGCAGCCGCATCGCGGTGGTGACGGCTCCCGCCGTCGCCGCGACCACCAGGGGGATCGTCATCGGCGCGGCGAAGTAGGTGAGCTGCTCCCAGGTGACCGTCCGGCCTCTCATCAAGAAAGAGACCAGGTCCGGATACGCGGCGAGCAGCGGCACCGGCAGCAGCACCGGGATCGTGCGCAGCGCGATCCACCAGCCGGGACTTCCGGCCCGCCTGCTCGCCCAGCGGCGCGACCGCAGCACGCCCAGCACCCCCAGCCCCACCGCCGTCAACGCGATCAGGCCCAGGACCAGTTCGAACACCTGCCGGTCCCCGCCCGGCGCCTCTGGCGTCCCGCCCCGGCTCATCGCGACCAGGCCGGTGAGCACGTCGTAGGTGTCGTCGTGGAGGGCCGCGCTGTTGGTCATGACCGCGAAGCCGTACCCGGTGTCCGGGGCGATCGCCTGCACCGCGTTGTAGGTGAACAGGTTGCCCGAGTGCACGAGCAGCCTGGTGCCGTTCACGGTCTCCGAACCCCAGCCCATGCCGTAGTCACGCACCTGGGACGGGGTGTGCATGGCCGCAAGGCTCTCCGGCGCCACCAGCTGTTCGCCGTTGCCGGTCTGGCTGATCAGCCACCTGCCCATGTCGGCCGCGGTGCTGATGACTCCGCCACCACCGCTGTTGTTGAGAAAGCCGGGCAGCTCGGGCCGCGGCACCCAGACGCCGTACAGCGAGTTGAAACCCTCGGACGGCTGGACGGCCTGGTCGCTGACGGCGCTGCCGGTCATGCCGAGCGGACCGAAGACGTGCCGCTCCATGTAGTCGCCGAAGTCTCGTCCGCCGGCGACCTCGACCAGCCGGGCGGCCACGTCGTAGTTGACGTTGCAGTACTCCCAGCGCGTACCGGGGTCGGCGGCCAGCGTGCCGGTACTCAGCGTGGACACGTAGTCGGCGAGCAACCTGGACCTCTCCGTCGCGCCGATGTCGACGGTGGTGTCGGACAGGCCCGACGTCTGGTTCAGCAGCTGCCGTACCGTGATTCCCGCGGCGCGCCGATCGGCCATGCGGAACTCCGGCAGCCGCCCGGCGACCGGCTCGTCCAGGGAGATCCTGCCGTCGTCGACCAGTGTCATGACGGCCATGGCGGTGAACGACTTGCTGACCGAGGCGACCCGCATCGGAGTGTTCTCGGTGACCGGTTCGCCGGCCGAGTCACGCCCGTATCCGGCGGCGTGCACGATCTTGCCGCCGTGCGTCACGACGACGGACATCCCGGGCAGCCCGGTGGACTCCATGGTCCTGTCCAGGTAGGCGTCGATGTCGGCCGGGGTCGGCTCGGCGGCGGGTGGTCCGGCCTGCGCGGCGGGAGCCGCGGCCAGGGTCACTGCCAGGCCGAGTCCCACTGCCAGGCCGATGAGGTCGCGTTTCATGCTGAAGAACCTAGAAACCGGCGGCCCCGGGGGTATCCGACGATCGGCCACGACCACCCCCGACGAAAGTCAGGTGCCCCGTGCGGACAGACAGGCGTCCGCCTCGCCTCCGGCCGGTCGTGTGTTGCGAGAACTTCACAACAACCCAGGACAGCTGCTGCAAGAACTTGATGGACATGTGCAGCTAGAGAACAAGATTACGAAACTATTTCGCACGAACCTTGTGGGGTGGGGTTCGGGGGTCCTAATGTCGCCTCACCTCAGGACGGTCGCTCCCCCGGGCGTCCTGAGGTGTTCACCCCCCGAGAGAAACGAGCATGCGATGTCACGGATCAGCACAGGAACCGCGGCGAGGTGGTCCGGCAGGCCACCGCGGAGGGCCACGGTGGCGGTCGCAGCGGTGACCGCGGTCACCGTCGGTCTCAGCGTCGTGCTCGGTGGCACGGCCCTTGCCGACAGGAACACGAACGGAGCCTCGACGCCCACGGTGACTCGCGCCGGCCTCGACCCGTCACTCGTCGCGGGCCGGGGCGCGAGCGTCGACTTCGCCGAGCAGGAGGCGGAGAACGCCGCGACGAACGGCACGGTCATCGGCCCGGACCGCACCGCGTACACGCTGCCGTCGGAGGCGTCGGGCCGCAGAGCGGTCAAGCTGACGCCCGGGCAGCACGTCGAGTTCACCCTGCCGCGCGCGGCCAACGCGATCACCGTGCGCTACAGCATCCCGGACGCCCCCAACGGCGGCGGCATCACCGCGCCGCTCAACGTCACGGTGAACGGCGGGGCCAGGAAGTCCATGACCCTCACCTCGCAGTACGCGTGGCTGTACAACCAGTATCCGTTCTCCAACGACCCGAACGCCGACCTGCTCCACCCCGACTGGTGGATCACCGAGTGCGCCTGCGTGCCCGCCGCCACCACGCCCACTCCGGCGATCACCAAGCCGTTCCGCCCGAGCCACTTCTACGACGAGCAGCGCCTCCTGCTCGGCAGGACCTACCGCGCCGGTGACAGGGTGCGGCTCACGGTTCCCGCCGGGAGCAACGCCGCCTGGACGGTCATCGACCTGCTCGACTCGCACCTCGTCGGCGCTCCGCACGTCAGGCTCGTCGCGGCGAACGTGCTGGCCTTCGGCGCCGACCCGCTCGGGCGGCGCGACTCCGCCGACGCGTTCGACAGGGCGATCGCCTTCGCCAAGAGCAAGCGCCTCAAGGTCTACATCCCGCCGGGCACCTACCAGGTGAACCGCCACATCATCGTCGACGACGTGACGATCGAGGGCGCGGGCAACTGGTACACGATCATCAAGGGCCGCGAGGTCACACTGCCCGCGCCGGCCCCCGACGGCTCGGTGCACACCGGCGTCGGCTTCTACGGCAAGGACGCCTCGGCCGGTGGCAGCGACAACGTCCACCTGTCCGGCTTCGCGATCGAAGGCGACGTCCGCGAGCGCATCGACACCGACCAGGTGAACGGCGTCGGCGGGGCGATGAGCAACTCGACCGTCAACGGCCTCCACATCCGCCACACCAAGGTGGGCCTGTGGTTCGACGGACCGATGACGAACCTTAAGATCACCAACAACGTCATCGTCGACCAGATCGCCGACGGTCTCAACTTCCACACCGGCGTCACGAACTCGGTCGTGTCGAACAACTTCATCCGCAACTCCGGAGACGACGGCCTGGCGATGTGGTCGGAGAAGACCTCCAACGCCGGCAACACCTTCGACCACAACACCGTGCAGACGCCCGTCCTCGCGAACGGCATCGCCGTCTACGGCGGCACCGACAACACCGTCTCGAACAACCTCGTCGCCGACCCGATCCGGGAGGGCAGCGCCATCCAGGTCGGCTCCCGCTTCGGCGCCGAGGCCTTCGCCGGACACCTGTGGGTCAAGGACAACACCACGGTCCGGGCCGGTACCTACGAGCTGAACTGGAACATCGGCCTGGGAGCCATCTGGTTCTACGCGCTGGAGAAGAACATCGACGCCGACATCCAGGTGGTCGGCAACCACTTCCTCGACAACACCTACAACGCGATCATGCTGGTCAGCGACTGGCCGGTGAAGGACCTGTACTCGATCACCAACGTCCACTTCAAGGACATCAGGGTCGACGGCACCGGTACCTCCGTGGTCAGCGCCCGGGTGAAGGGCTCGGCGTCCTTCGAGAACGTGGACGCCCGCAACGTCGGCGCGGTCGGCGTCAACAACTGCGGGGCGTTCAACTTCCCGTCCACCGGCTCGGAGTTCTCGCTGACGGACCTCGGCGGCAACGACGGGGGCGGCACCACCGGCCCCTGGCTCGCAGCGTGGGAACTGCCGAACACCATCACCTGCGACGACCGTCCGCCGGTCGTCGCGGGGGGGGGGGCGGGGGGGTGGGGGCGGGGGGGGGGCTGTACGGCCGCCACCGCCCCCCCCCCCGACTCAACCGGCAGGTTCCACCGGACCGAGCCGGATGCCCTTACTCCGGCGGACGGCCGGAAATCGTCAGGACCGCCAATTGAGGGATCGGG